>JAISUH010000069.1 GCA_031272205.1 Dysgonamonadaceae bacterium
TCCGGATATTTCAGTTCTTTTTGCAGAAATTCGACAACGCTTTTTGCCATGTTCATTGTCTGTGTTTCAAGGGATTCCCTCACTCCTCCCATACGCCCGTCGATTACGGGGCGAATACCGATTTTAGGATACTTACTCATTTTTGATATTCTATCTAATTGATTTTAAATTATTTCTATTTTATATGGGGAATTAAATGGAATTCCGCCGGTAAATTTTCGTCGGCAAAATGTGATGAACGGGTTTACCTTTCAAAACAAAATTTGCAGCCATGCAACCCATCTCCTTAAAATCGATGCTGATGCTGGTTATCCCTTCCCCGATTACCTCGTAAGAAGGACTTTCGTTATATGCAATCAAACCGTAATCTTTTCCCAACTTCCATTTTTTCGCTTTGCCCTGTTTGACCAATCCAACTACATCCTCCGGTTTAATGACGATATACAGGCAATCTCTTTCCATGGACGATTCGGAGATTATTTCGTCATCAATTTGATACTCGAAACCATAATCGCTGCAAAATTTATTGAAATAAACCTTGCTGCTCTGCGGATGCTTGTGCTTTTTGTTGAACACGAAAACGAGTTTCGGATATTTTTTAAGTTCGCTTTTCAACGAAACCAGTGCATCGTAGAAATTGCTATCAAAATCTTGACATACGTAAGAATAGCCGTTTTTGTCAAACTTCCCGAAATCGAGGAGGAGCAGACGCTCCTGCGGCACTTTTCCCAACACCTCGGAAAGTTTTTCGTTATCGTAATTCATAACTATATACTTGGAATACTTTCCATTAGCATCGTTAATGATGGTATCGAAAAACTTCTTATTGTACTGGTGAAACCACAAATCCACTTTATAATCCGCCGGAAGTTTTTCAATCAGACTGTTATACAGTGCCTCCTTAAACGGGCTATACTCGTCGAGCAGTAACAGAATGTTTTTCGTTGGGTTTACCACATAATAATTCTTACCGTGGATAGAGTTAATAATTCCTTTTTCTTTCAGCGACAAAAACGCTTTAAACACCGTATCGCGCGAGACATTATACCTCCGACTCAGCGTGTTAATCGACGGCAGATTCTCTCCCGCCTTGTATTCATTGGCGGAGATCGACTGGCTGATAAAATCGGCTAACTGCTCTACTTTGGTATTATTATGAGTAAACTTCAATTCCATTTCAACAGGAATAAACTGTTCTGAACAATGCTGAAACAAAAATAGTGTCTCCCAACGAAAAAAGAAAAAATATTTATATGTTTCTCAACATAAAATTCAAAAAGAAAAACGCTCACTTTTCCTTGTTTTGTGAAACAAAAAACCGGCAAAATCCTTCACAGGGTTTTGCCGGTTATTGGAAAATCAAAAAGTCATATAAGAAATAGGACCAATATTTAAGTATGGTTCAACTTAATAGTATTCTTCCGAAAACGTTACGGGGGTAACCCGTGTGTTTGAAGTCTCCGTATCGTCTGCAGTCTGATTGTATTTGTAAACGATATCGAATATTTTCATCACATCTTTTGCCTCTTTCACTTTGATGGAAAATTTCACCGAATCGGCATCACTAACCCGAAAGGGTCTTAAATCGAAACACGCGAAGCCTTCATAGAGCCTCGAAGTAGCGCTGCCGTAGGCATTGTGTCTAAATTCCAGTTCAATGGGGTCGGATGCGTCTTTCGACAACAGCTCGTTCTTCACAAGGTTGATGGCGTGCGGCTTCACGCCTCCGTAGTTGAACAAGAAAGAAACGTTGAGATAACCGCCGCCTTCCCACATATCTTTCACGATAACCGGATCATTGCCGATGCTGTCGGCATTTGCAGCGTTCAACACAAGGACTTCTTTGGTGAGGATATTCGAAAGGTCGTTGATTTTTATATAATGGTCGTATCCGTTATGCTCTCCCGACAACAACGTGTAATTAACGAACACGCGCTGGCCGTCTTTGGGTCTATATAAAACGTTGGTCGCGGCAGGCCACAAATTTTCGCCGTTATCCAGAATCAGCGAATAAGCCCCGTCTTTTTCGGCATGGACGGAAGCAATATTCACTCGGAAATCGCCAAGGGAATAACCGTCGGATTCGAGGCAGGACGCCATCGAAAAAAGGATGAATACCGAGGCCATAAAACCCAAATATAACAGAGGTGATTTTTTCATTTTTTTGTTTAGCTCCTTTTATTTTTTAAAAAGTTCATTTCTATACATAAGATGCAAAAAGGGGCGAAACGTTGCGTGAAAAACAGAAAAAAGAGATACTTTAACTTTGATTAACCCCTCGGATAAAGTTTTTTGATGAGGTCAGGACGGTTGTTTTTACGCAATACAGCGATAATTTCTTTTTTATAGGCATTGTCGTACCAGAAAAAAAAGCGGCGTTGGGCGTTTTTCTGCTCTTTATTGCGTGCGACATAAACGCGATCCAAGGTATAAGGATGGTAGCCCGTATAGTATATTTCGGTGGCGAGCGTCATGGGCGACGGCGTGAAATCTTGCACCTGTTCCAATTTGAAGTTGAGGTCTTTGGTTATAGCGGCCAAATCGGCCATATCGGTTTCGGTGCAACCGGGATGGGATGAGATAAAATAAGGGATAAGCTGCTGATTCAGACCGTACTGTTGATTAATCTTATCGAAAATCCGTCGGAAACGGTAAAACTGTTCGAAAGGGGGTTTCCGCATGATATTGAGCGTCTCTTTCGAGGTATGTTCGGGCGCGACTTTCAATCTTCCGGAAACGTGTTTGGCGATGAGTTCCTCGGTATATGCTGCGGCGGCGCGGTTGGTGTTTTCGTTTTTGCTGTCGTGCAGAAGCATGTCGTAGCGGATTCCACTGCCGATAAAGATTTTCTTAATACCCGTAACAGCGTTGGCCTCACGGTAAATATCCAACAAATCGGCGTGATTGGTATCGAGATTCGGACAAATAGCGGGATGGAGGCACGATGGCCGTTTGCATTTTGCACAAACCGACCATTGTTCACCCCTCATGCGATACATATTGGCGGAAGGGCCGCCCAAATCGCTGATATATCCCTTGAAATCGGGCATCTCGGTTACTTTCCGCACCTCGTCTAAGATCGATTTTTTTGAACGCGAAGCGATAAATTTTCCCTGATGCGCCGATATGGTGCAAAACGCGCAGCCCCCAAAGCAGCCGCGGTGTATGTTCACTGAGAATTTAATCATTTCGTAGGCGGGGATGTGCTTACCTTTGTATTTCGGGTGCGGCATACGGGTGTAAGGCAAATCGAAGGATACGTCGATTTCAGCCTCGGTCATCGGTGGAAACGGAGGGTTCACCACCAGCGTTTTTTCGCCCACATCCTGCAAAATACGAGCCGCGTCCATACGGTTAGACTGTTCTTCTACGACACGAAAATTACGGGCTTGTTTCAACTTGTCTTTCAGACATTCCTCGTGCGAAAACAAGCGGGTTTCTGTCTTAAAGACATTTGCGGGAACCCGATCTTTGCAGACAAGAAAAGCCGTTTGGGGGATTTCGCGGATTTCATGCATTTTTTTCCCTGCTTGCAACTCGCTAACAAGTTGCAACAGGGGTTGTTCGCCCATACCGTAAATCAATAAATCGGCTTCGGTATCGGCGAGAATGGATTGATGCAGCCTGTCGTCCCAATAATCGTAATGCGTAACGCGACGGAGCGAAGCTTCAATCCCTCCAAGGACGACAGGTACGTCAGGAAAAAGATTTTTCAGGATTTTCGAATAGACGACGGTTGGTCGGTCGGGACGCATGCCGGGTTTGCCATCGGCGGTGTAAGCGTCGTTCGACCGCAAGCGTTTGTTGGCCGTGTAATGGTTAATCATAGAATCCATGGCTCCGGCCGATATACCGAAAAACAAACGGGGGATGCCCAGTTTTTTGAAATCGCGCCAATCGTCGCGCCAATTGGGTTGGGGAACAATGGCTACCCGCAAGCCCTGCTTTTCGAGCAGGCGGCCGATAACCGCCGCTCCAAACGCCGGATGATCGATATAGGCATCGCCCGAAAATAAAATCACGTCAAGATAATCCCAACCACGCAAATCCATCTCTTTTTTCGTGGTAGGAAGCCAGTCGGTCAGTTGAAATGCGGGTTGAGCCATAAAATAAGCGGAAACACGGCGGGATCACGCAATCTCGTCATACGGTATTTGCGTTAATACGTCGGAAATCTTGTCCACGGCATCACATAATGGCTTATACATCATTGATTTAAGGAAGGGGTTCAAATCGGCTCGAACCGTTATCCTCAATTTCGTGTCCTTTTCAGCTTTTTCCACAAGCTGAACCCACAAAAAAATTTCGAAAGGCAAGTTTTCCGATTTGAACTTAATCAACTTATGGGGTTCGCGTTCAACCACAACAAAGGTAACTTCGCCCATGGGGTTCACATTGAAAGAACAACGGTCGCGATCGAACGAGAAGTCGCTGATCTTATCGTCGGGAATGCGGTCTTTTATCAATTCGAGTTTCGAAAAATCGGAAAGCACGGTAAAAACATCCGAACTGTTGTGCGGAATAGTTTTTACATCGCTGACAAAATCGGTCATTTCTTGTTTTTTTTGGATACGCTTCCTCCCCATTTGTCGGGATTTTCGCGCCAGTCCTGTAATGTCTTCAATTCCGACTCGTCAATGTAGTCGGTTCGCAAAGCCTCGTCTAAAATAGCGTCGTAATTGCAGAGGGTTGTCAGTTCTACGTGGGCTTCTTTCATCGCACGATCGGCAACGGGGAATCCGTAAGTGAACACGGCTACCATGCCAATGACATAAGACCCGTCGCGCCGAACAGTTTCGACGGCTTTTAAGCTGCTTTGTCCGGTAGAAACCAGGTCTTCGATAACCACCACTTTTTGTTTCGGTTTTAAATCGCCTTCGATCATGTTTTCGAGCCCGTGATCTTTGGGCGCTGAGCGCACATACACGTATGGCAATCCCAGTGCATCGGCAACCAGTGCCCCGGGAGCGATAGCTCCGGTAGCTACACCGGCAATGGCATCGACTTGAGGGTATTTTTCGAGGATGATGCGGCAAAATTCAATTTTCACGAAATTGCGTACGGCGGGATAGGACATTAATTTCCTGTTATCGCAATAAATGGGCGATTTCCAACCGGATGCCCACGTGAAGGGGTTCGTCGGCTGAAGTTTTACGGCTTTAATTTTCAGGAGCTTTTCGGCAGTTAATTTTTCTACAGTATTCATAATCTTGTTTGCAATATTCCACAATCTACAAAAATAATACATTTAAAATAAATGTGGGTGTTGTATCGGGCAAATATTTTAAAAAAATGAATTTTATTTTCAAAAAAGGACTTTTGAGGGGTGAATTCCAACATCCGAAACGATTTTTCATTAGCTTTGCAAATAATTTTCAACCATCATGCTTTTTTCGATTGTCATACCTGTCTATAATCGTCCCACCGAGGTGGACGAACTCTTGGAAAGCCTTGTCGCGCAAACCGTCGATTCGTTCGAAGTGATTGTGGTAGAGGATGGCTCCGTTGAGAAAAGCGATGCCGTCGTCGATAGATACCGCGGCCGGTTAACGATAAAATACATTGACAAACCGAACTCCGGGCCGGGTTTGTCGCGCAATGCAGGAGCCGCGCAAGCTGAAAACGACCGGCTGATTTTTTTCGATTCCGATTGCATTGTTCCGCCCGATTACCTCCGTCGCGTCTCCGATTTTTTGGATAAAAACAAGGTAGATGCTTTTGGCGGCCCCGATGCCGCTTTGCCGTCGTTTACTACCGTGCAAAAGGCGATCAATTATTCCATGACGTCTTTTTTTACCACCGGCGGAATTCGCGGCGGCCGGAAATCGATGGACAAATTTCATCCGCGGAGTTTCAATTTGGGCGTTTCAAAGCAAGCTTTCGACGCCATCGGCGGTTATGGGACGATGCGTTTCGGCGAGGACATCGATTTCAGCTTGCGGCTATTGGAAAACGGATTTTCCACCGCACTGATTCCCGATGCATTTGTGTATCACAAGCGGCGAACCGATTTTAAAAAATTTTTCAAACAGGTATATAATTCGGGAATTGCACGTGTCAACCTCCACCTTGTGCATCCGGGCTCGTTGAAGCCGGTGCATTTGCTGCCGTCAGTCTTCGCAATAACAATGGTTTTGGCCTTCGTTTTGTCGGTTTTTTGTCCGATTTTAGTGCTTATTCCATTGTTTTACAGTCTATTGGTTTTTATGGATGCCGCCATTCAAAACCAATCCGCAAAAGTCGGACTGTATGGCATCGCCGCCGCATGGACCCAGCTTTTCGGCTACGGAACCGGATTTATTGCGGCGGCATGGAAGCGTATTGTTTTGGGCAAAAAAGAGTACAAAGCTTTTGAGAAGAAATTTTACGATTGACAAGAGCAGGAAAATCCGCCTGTAAAGTCTGTTTTATTTGTGTATTTTGAAAAAAAGTTGTAATATTGCACCCGCTTTCAGAAACAAAGCAAGGTCCCATAGCTCAGTTGGTCAGAGCACCTGACTCATAATCAGGGAGTCCTTGGTTCAAGCCCAAGTGGGACCACGTTGAAACAGAGAGGTTTGCAAGAGATTGCGAGCCTCTCTGATTTTTTTTTATTTGCCTAAAATCTGTCAGCAACGCAAAACAGTAAAATAAAAAAAAACGCTAATAATCTTTTTGTCAGATTATTAGCATTTTCGTGACTCCGACAGGATTCAAACCTGTAACCGCCTGATCCGTAGTCAGGAATTCTATTCAGTTGAACTACGGAGCCAATTTCTTATTTTTGTGAGTGCAAAGATAAGGCTTTTTCGAGATATATACAAATTATTTTTTTGTTTATTCTTCTTTTTTCATTTCTTCAAAATCTACATCTTCGGGAGGAATCGACTCGAAACTTTTTTTCTGGTAAGAAATAATTCGGTCTTCTTGCGTTTCAGGTTCTTGTGCTTGTGTACGTTGCTTCGAACGATAGGTTTTTTCCGGCGAGCGTCCGAATCCGAACAGGACACGGAATATACGCGCCACAGCTCTTACTCCGAGGAGCAAGGTCAGCAGAAGAAATCCGAAAATCAGAAATAATATCAGTTTGCCCATAAAATGCGCGTGTAAAAGATGATTTTGTAAAGATACGAGAAATCTCTATTTCTTGAAAACCGTTTCGAATATTTAACGATTATCATTTCTTCAAAAGCGCTGCAACAACGGACATGGCGATGTAGGTCAAAATACTTCCGGCAAAACCGGCAAAGTTCCACAGCCCCAGAAACACCATTGTAACGGCGATGAGCAGCGCCTGTTTTTCATTCCCCTTGAGACCGATTTTTTTTAATTTCAACGAAAACATCGGTATTTCGGCTATCATGAGCAGCGACAGGATGAGGATAAAACCCAACGTAACATAGATAAAAAACGAATTATTCGGAGTAATATTCTGTAAACCATAGCAATAACTAATCCAGAAGAGCGCATTGGCCGGGGTTGGCAAACCGATGAAAGAGGTCGTTTGCCGTTCGTCTAAATTGAATTTCGCCAACCGCAAAGCGGAAAAAGCAGGGATAACGAACGCTATATAAGGGATACAGGCTTCGGCCGGCTGTAAAAATTCGGGGTAGAGCGAACAGGAGCGGAGCAGTATGAATACGGCAATAGCCGGAGCTACGCCGAAACTGACGATATCGGCTAACGAATCCAATTCTTTACCGATGGGGGACGGCACTTTTAATATCCGGGCGGCAAATCCGTCGAGAAAATCGAATATCGCTGCCGCCAGCACCCATATTACCACGCCGGTAAAATCTCCTTCAAACGCATGTATCGCGGCAATGCAGCCCGATACCAAATTGAGCAGCGTGAGCGTATTGGGTATGTGTTTTCTCATTCTCCTTTTGCTTGTTTATTGGAATTGAAATGTGCGAGGAAGGTTTTGTTGGCGCGAACCTCGTCTCCCAATTGAACCAATATCTCGCTGTCTAAGGGCAGAAAAATATCCATTCGCGACCCCAATTTAATGAACCCGAGCGGGTCTCCGATGCAATAGTTTTCGTCTTCTTTCACGTAAGTAACAATCCGTCTTGCCATCGCCCCCGCGATTTGCCGCGTGAGGACTTTGTAGCCGTCGGGCGTTTCGATTACGATATTCGAACGTTCGTTTTCGTGGCTCGATTTCGGAAGGTAAGCCGCCAAAAAACGGCCGTCCTGATGCGATACATGAACGATTTTTCCTGTTACCGGCATCCAATTGGAGTGGGCATTGAAAAGCGACATAAAAATGGAAATCTGGATGCACTCCGTATGGAGGAAATCCTTTTCGAAAACCTTTTCTATCACCACCACTTTTCCGTCGGTCGGCGCATTTACAGAGCCCAATAATTGCCCGCTGTATATCCGCTTTGGTTTTTTAAAGAAATTCAGCATCATCAAAAACAGGACAATCGAAATGGTAAAAAGGGTATATGTGATGACGCATTTGTAAAAAAAGCAGAACAGCGCCAGATTCACTGCCCCCAAGGCGATGAATGTGTAAAGCAATGTTTTTTTTCCTTCTTTATGTATTAGCATAACAAATTCTTTTATATATACTTAATCAAACAGAAACGACCGGAGTCTCGTCTCCCGTGTCATTTTTTTCGTTTTCATTTTTTTGTTTTTCAGGCAGATATTGTTCCCATGCCTCTTTTTTCAGGTAAGGGACAAAAGCAGGTACGACAACTTGAACCCGTTCGTAAAAAACAGATTCTTCTTTCAGTTTTTTTGTAATCACTTCTTCTTGCGGATCCAACAGCAAAGCCATATTCAACAAAACACTGAGTAACACCATGGTTGTAGCCATAGCAACCAGTCCTCCCAATATGCGGTTGATAAAGTTCAATTGAATTGTTTTCAGCAGTTTGCTTATCACTTTTCCGACAAGCGCAAGCCCTAAGGCGATCAGTACGAAGGCCAGCAGGTATGAAAGGATTCCGGCTACGCTTGGAGTCATGCCCAAGGTATCCACCAAATACGGCAAGATGTATGCTGCCACTTTTCCTCCGAAAATAGCGGCGAGGATGATGCTCGCCAAACCGGCCAATTGCATCACGATTCCTTTCCGCAGACCCAAAACAAGTGCGATGACGAGCGCGACGAGTACAACTATGTCAAACCAGTTCAGCATATAGTGTCAATAACGGTTTTTTGCGATTGGATATTTTCTTTGAGAAAGATAGACGCTTGTTGGGCAAATTTTTCGGGCGATTCTGTGGTAAAATAGCTTGTATGCCTGTTTTTAGCGCATCGTTCGTCGATTTCGGGGTGGCGATGAAGATAGTTCCGTAAGCTTTCGGCTACGTATTTTCCTTGTTCCACAACGGTAATGTTTTCGGGCAAGTGCATTTTTATCTTTTCCATCAAAAGCGGATAATGGGTACATCCCAAAATCAGCGTATCTATTTCCGGGTCTTTCTGCAAAATACGGTCGATGTGCTGTTTAACGAAATAGTCTGCGCCGGGTTTGTCATACTCCCTGTTTTCAACCAAAGGAACCCACATCGGACATGCTTCGGAGGTAACGGTCAGACCGGGATGAAGCTTATTGATTTCTATTTCGTAGGATTGCGACTGTATCGTCCCTGCCGTACCCAAAACGCCCACATGCCCGTTTTTCGTAATGCAGCCCACCAATTCGGCTGTTGGACGGATAACGCCCAAAACCCGCCGCGAGGGGGCAATAACCGGAAGATTTTTTTGCTGGATGCTTCGCAATGCTTTTGCTGAGGCCGTGTTGCAGGCAAGAACGACCAAGGGGCATCGCTGTGCGAAAAACCATTCCACCGCTTGCAGCGTAAATTCATATACCAGCTCAAAAGACCGGTTGCCGTAAGGTGCACGGGCATTATCTCCCAGATAAACATAATTGTATTGGGGCATCAATGTTTTGATTTCGGAGAGAATGGTAAGGCCTCCGTATCCCGAATCGAAAACTCCAATCGGTCCAACTTCAGGGTTAAAAGCGTTTTTCACTATTTCGGCAGGAATCAATGACTTATCGGATACCCAGTTTCAACTTCACCAAAGGATTGGCGTTTACTGCGTTTGGCGAAACAAAAGCAATGCCCGGATCGTCCAGGTCGTAAATCACCACAAAATTCTGTTCGATCCCCACGCTGTTTATCGCTTCGTTGATGCGTTGTATCAGGGGTTGGAGCAGTATTTTTTCTTGCTCTTCGATGTCTTTTTGCGACACCTCCATAAATTGCCGGATTTTATTCTCCAACTCCGTCAACTCCTGCATACGGCGCAATTTGATGTTTTCGGCCAGGGAATTTTGATACGTGATGAAGTCTGAATATTTTTTGTTGTATTCGTTTTGCATCAGTTGTAATTCGGCCTTGTAATTGTTGCTCAATGCAGTGAGTTGCTCCGTGGCTTTCGTTTTTTCGGGAAAAACGCTTAATATCTCTTTCGTATTCACATAGGCTACGTTAGATAGCGAAATTTGTGCGAACGCAGATACTTCCAGCATAAAAATAAATACACTAAGACTGAAAAGAAATTTTTTTGTCATAATAATCTATTTTAAATGTTTGACAATTCTTTTATTACTTGATCTTTCGGTCATTGTCTCAATCCTGTCTATCCTTTGGTGTGTTTGGCCGCACCTGCGTGTCTTTTACAGATGCGGCCACTCAGGTTAGAGGATCACAATGACTACTGGTTATTATAATGAACGTCGGCTGTTTCATTGGCTTCGTTTTCACGAAATCCTTTGTGCAGCCCGTGCTTTTTAAAGCGTTTTCTTCACTTCCACCTCTTCGAAGGACTCAATGATGTCTCCGACTTTTATATCGTTGAAGTTCTTGATGCTGATACCACATTCGTAACCTGCCGCAACCTCTTTCACATCTTCCTTGAAGCGTTTGAGCGATTCCAATTCGCCGGTGTAAATAACGATACCATCGCGGATCAAGCGCAAGTGATTGGTGCGTTTTATTTTTCCGTCGCGCACCATACTTCCGGCAACCGTTCCCACTTTCGTGATTTTGAATACGTCGAGTACTTCGACATTCCCTGTTATTTCTTCCTTAATGTCGGGTGAAAGCATGCCTTCCATAGCGTCTTTCACTTGTTCGATGGCATCGTAGATGATGGAATAGAGGCGGATATCCACGCCTTCTTTTTCCGCTTCTTTACGCGCAGCCAACGACGGTCGCACTTGAAATCCGATAATGACAGCGTCGGATGCGGCGGCCAGCGTAACATCTGATTCGGAAATTTGGCCTACGGCTTTGTGGATAACGTTCACCTGTATTTCTTCGGTCGAGAGGCGGATGAGCGAATCGGACAAAGCTTCCACCGAGCCGTCCACGTCTCCTTTCACGATGATATTCAGCTGTTGGAAATTTCCGATAGCGATGCGGCGACCGATATCGTCGAGCGTAAGCATCTTTTGTGTACGGATAGACTGTTCGCGTTGCAATTGTTCACGGCGGTTGGCGATGGAGCGGGCATCCTGTTCGTTCTCCATGACGTTAAACGTATCGCCGGCTTGCGGCGCTCCGTTCAGGCCGAGAATCAATGCAGGTTCCGATGGCCCGGCCTGCGTAATACGCTGGTTTCGTTCGTTGAACATTGCTTTTATGCGTCCATAATACGAACCGGCCAGCACCATATCACCCTGTTTGAGCGTTCCGTTTTGCACTAAAACGGTGGCCACGTACCCGCGACCTTTGTCGAGCGACGACTCAATGATGGA
Source organism: Dysgonamonadaceae bacterium (assembly GCA_031272205.1). Lineage (GTDB taxonomy): Bacteria > Bacteroidota > Bacteroidia > Bacteroidales > Dysgonomonadaceae > JAISUH01. The sequence continues at coordinate 11,711 of JAISUH010000069.1, forward strand.
ACCGGTCGCGCGGCGGTTTGGATTGGCTTTCAAATCGAGCAAGTCTGCTTCGAGCAATACTTTTTCGAGCAGATCTTCCACGCCGATGCCTTTTTTGGCCGAGATGTCCTGCGACTGGTACTTACCGCCCCACTCTTCCACAAGGTAATTCATTTCGGCGAGGCGTTCCTTTATTTTTTCGGGGTTTGCACCCGGTTTATCTATTTTATTGATGGCAAAAACGATAGGCACGCCGGCTGCTCCCGCGTGATTGATTGCTTCTACTGTTTGCGGCATCACACTGTCGTCGGCGGCCACAATAATGATGGCCACATCCGTCATTTTCGCTCCGCGGGCACGCATGGCGGTGAAGGCCTCATGTCCCGGCGTGTCGAGGAAGGTGATTTTGCGGTCGTCTTTCAACTGCACATTGTAAGCTCCGATGTGCTGCGTGATTCCTCCGGCTTCTCCTGCGATAACGTTCGTATTGCGGATGTTGTCGAGCAGCGAAGTTTTCCCGTGATCCACGTGCCCCATGACCGTTACGACGGGCGGGCGGGGCAGTAAATCTTCGGGTGCATCTTCTTCTTCCGAAATGGCCTCGATAACGCCGGCGCTCACGTATTTGGTTTTGAATCCGTATTCTTCGGCGACGAGATTGATGGTTTCCGCGTCCAAACGCTGGTTAATGCCGGCCATCAGGCCAATACCCATCAGCATGGATATGATTTCCGTTACAGGAACGTTCATCATGTTAGCGAGGTCGTTAGCCGTTACAAATTCGGTCAGTTGCAAGATATGGCTTTCGCGTTCCTGCTGAATGAGTTCTTCCTGATGGCGTTGAGAAACGGCTTCGCGTTTTTCCTTCCGGTATTTTGCGCCGCCTTTTCCACCGCGTTTTTCCGTCAGTCGGGCGAGCGTTTCTTTAATCTGTTTTTGAACGTCTTCTTCGCTGACTTCGGCTTTCACCGGTTTTTTGAGCGTGAGCTTGCGGTCGCGCGAGGGTTCGTTGTAACCCGACTGTTTGTCGATATTCACTTTGCCTTTGCGGATGCGCTTGCGTTTTTTTCGTTTTGCATCATCTATTTCATCGGCGTCAGTTCCTTTTTTCTTCTCATCTGCGGCTTCTTTTTTCACCAATTTGAGGTTTTCCTCTTTCAGTTTTTTGCTGTCCGCTTCTTTTTGTTGTTGTTCCCGTTCGAGGCGTTCTTTTTTGCGTTGCGCCTTCGATTTTCTGGGAGGCCGCGTTTTATCGTTAATGGAGTTGAGGTCGATAGTACCCTTTACCACAAGGCTGGGGGTAGTGGCAGGACCATGAATCCTGAAAACTTCGGCTTCTTTGTGCTCCGTATTTGTTTCGGGTGCTTTTTCTTTCTTTTTTGTTTCTTTCGCAACAGACTCTTTTTCAATATGTTCTGATTTCTCTTTTTCTTTTTCTTTTTTCTTCTCTCCTTCTTGTTGCGGTTGTTGCGGTTCTTGCGGCTCAGGCGCTACCGTCGGTTGCTTTTCCGGTTCGGCCGGTTGTTGCGGCTCTTCCGGTTGTTGCGGTTGTTGCGGTTCAACAACAGGTTCTTTGGGCTGTTGCGGCTGTTGTTGTTCTTTTTCTTCGACCTTTACCTTTTCAACTTGTGCGGTGGGTTCTTCTATGGGTTGTTCCGGTTCGACTGTTTTCGCTTTTGCTTCAGTTTCCGCTTTTGCTTCAGTTCCCACTTCTTCTTTTTTCTGTTTCAGGGTATCCAAATCAATGGTACCCACCACGTTAAAGTGCGGCTTCATTTCTTTGGGAACTTCAGTCCTGATGCTTTCTTTTTCCGTTTTCTTTTTCGATTCTTTTTCGGGAAGTTCATAACCCTCAATGGCAATGGTTTCGCGCTGGTCTCCTTTGCGGTGGAATTTCTCGCGCGTTTCCATAATCTCCCGCTTAATGTTTTTATCCTTCCCAAATTCGGCGATGAGCAAATCGTATTGTTCGTCTTCTATTTTCGCATTTGGGTTGGCATCAACATTAATACCTTTTTTGTGCAGAAATTCAACCAAACTGTTGATTCCCACATTCAGATTCACGGAAGCTTTTATTAGTCGTATCGGCATATTTTATCTAATTCTCCTTAATTCTCTCTTTGTTGTTATAAGCCATCGTATTTTGATGCGACAGCCCCTGCGAGGCAAACGACTATCGGTTCTCGTCGTTACTATTTTCGTCCTCTATATTGTCGTTAATGTTATCGTCCTCTATATAATCGGTATCGATGTTATTGTTGTCGATGACATCGTTATCAACGATATCATCTTCAAATTCATACCTCAGAATATTCAGGACTTCGTCCACCGTACTTTCTTCAAGGTCGGCTTCGAGGATGATTTTTTCGCGGTCGGCATTCAACACGTTCTTCGCCGTTGAAAGTCCGATGCGTTTCAATTGATCGATGATCCAACCGTCGATTTCGTCACGGAATTCATCCAAATAAATGTCTTCTTCATCCACGCCGTCAATATCGCGGAACACTTCGATGTTGTAATGGGTGAGCATCGACGCCAATTTTATATTCGCCCCGCCTTTCCCGATAGCCAAAGAAACTTCTTCGGGATGGAGGAACACTTCGGCGCGGCGTTCTTCTTCTTTCACCACGATGGAATTGATGCGAGCCGGACTTAATGCGCGTTGAATGTATAAACTGGTATTATTTGTATAGTTGATGACGTCTATGTTCTCGTTGCGCAATTCGCGGACGATTCCGTGAATGCGGAATCCTTTCATTCCCACGCAGGCTCCAACGGGGTCGATACGGTCGTCGTAAGCTTCGACAGCCACTTTGGCGCGTTCGCCGGGGATGCGTGCAATGCCTTTGATGGTGATAAGGCCGTCAGCGATTTCAGGAATTTCCATTTCAAACAGGCGTTCCAAAAAAACGGGGGAGGTGCGCGAAAGGATGATTTTCGGGTTGTTGTTTTTATTTTCGACCCGGGCAACCACGGCGCGGGCGTGTTCGCCTTTGCGGAAGAAATCGCTGGGGATCTGTTCGGTTTTCGGGAGGATGAGTTCGTTTTGTTCGTCGTCGAGCAGCAGCAATTCTTTTTTCCAGACCTGATACACTTCACCCGAAACAATCTGTCCGACTTTTTCCACGTATTTGCTGTACAGATTGTCTTTTTCGAGTTCCAAAATTCGGGAAGCCAATGTTTGTCGCAAGTTGAGAATGGTGCGTCGGCCGAAATCTTCGAGGTGAACTTCATCGGTAACGTCTTCGCCCACTTCAAAATCCTCATCGATTTTGTGTGCTTCCGAAAGGGTGATTTCGAGGTTGGGATCGGTAAGCTGGTCGTCGTCCACAATGGTGCGACTGCGCCAGATTTCCAAGTCTCCTTTGTCGGGGTTGATGATAACGTTGTAGTTTTCGTCGGTTCCGTTCATTTTCGAGATAACGCTGCGAAACGATTCTTCCAATACGCTGATCATCGTTGTTTTGTCAATGTTTTTCAGCTCATTGAATTCCGAAAAAGTATCTATCAGGCTGATGTTTTTTGTTTTTTTGCCCATGGGTTAATGAATATCTGTTTTGCGTTTGTTTTGTATTTGAAATTTATAATGTTACGGCTGTGCCGTGTTTTTTGCAACGATTTTTTGCGTCCTGAAAACGAAATATCCGTCGCCCGTTTTTTATTTGAAACGGATCAAGTATTTCGTGTATTTAAGCTCTTCGTAAGCGAAGCGCATGTCTTCCTGCACTTCCGTCTTGCGTTTGGCCCCTTCGGGTTTTACTTTTTTTACAACGGTGATTGTGCAGCCGTCTTCGTCCGACGTTTTCAGTATTCCCGAAAGTTTCAGCCCTTTTTTCGTGAGCAATTCCACTTCTTTGCCTTCGTATTTTTTGTATTGTCGCAACGTTTTAAACGGGGAGGTCAAGCCGACGGAAGTTACCGTGAGTTCGAAATCCTCTGCATCGCGGTCGAGCTTCGTTTCCATATAGCGGCTGAGCGCGACGCAATCGTCAATGTTCACGCCGTTGTCGTTGTCTATCTCTACCGTGATGACATTGTCGGAATTTATTGAAACGTCCACTATATAGTTCGACGAACCTTCAAGAAATTCTTCCGCATACCGAATTAAAACGTCTCTATCAATCATTTCTACACGTCAAAGAATAAAAAAGGAAGCCGTTTTTCCTGCTTCCCTCTTTAATTTCTCCGCAAAGATACTATTTTTTAGCGGATTGCCAAAACTTTTTGAGTTTTTTTGGTAAACCGCAGATTCAAATATTTCCGCCAAGCCATTTTTTTGCCTCGTCAACGCTGATTTTGCGTCTTTCGGCATAATCGGCCAACTGCTCATCGTCGATTTTTCCGATATAAAAATAGTTCGAATCGGGATGGGCAAAATAGAAACCCGCAGTGGATGCGAGTGGAACGATAGCGCCATTAAGTGTAAAATTTACACTTATTCTTTCGGGCTTCAACATTTTGTCGATCACGAAATTTAACGACAAATCGGGGTACGACGGGTATCCCGAAGCCGGACGGATGCCGCGATAACTCTCTTTCAACACTTCCTGAGGCGTAAGATTTTCATCTTTTGCATAAGCCCAAAACTCGCGGCGCACGCGGGCGTGAACATATTCGGCAGTCGCCTCTGCAAGTCGGTCGAGCAGCGTTTGTTCCAAAATATCGCGATAATCGTCTTTGGTATGCTTCACTCCGCAATCGCA
>JAISUH010000099.1 GCA_031272205.1 Dysgonamonadaceae bacterium
TATATATATATATCAAGTAGTTAGCTATTTTAATGTTTTGTTTATATAGTTATTTTTAACAATATTTACAGAAACGATTGTTTCCGTGGCGCTACTCTCGGCTCCCAATTCGATAATGGATTGTACCTCTGATATGTATCCCCGAACGGGGGATATTCAGACAGTCCGGCCCCTGCAAGGGGCACACTTTATTAACCGTATGCTTCAGCTTACGGACAGAACATCCCTCACCTCCCCAAAGAACTATAAACTATAAACTAAAAACTCTTAATTCTTAATTCTCAACTCCCTCCCCTCCGTTTTTTGTGCAGCTTGCAGAGACGTGGCAGGCGGTGTCTTTACAATAATGCCGTTCATCTATCCCGCCTCTTTGTTCAACTCTCCAACGGTTTTATGCAGTATCGGATGAATGATATCGGGGGCTATTTCGGCAAAAGGCTCCAAAACGAATTTGCGTAAGTGAAAACGCGGATGGGGAATGGTCAGGGACGGTTCGTCGATGACGTCATCGTCATACATCAGAATATCGATATCAATAGGTCTGTCAGCATACACCCGGCCGCACGATTTGGAAGAACGCCCCAGTTCCATTTCGATTTTTTTGAGCGTCTCAAATATTTCGTGCACGTCCATATTCGTCGCCACTTCGCAAACCGAATTGAAGAACAGGTTTTCGGAACTGAAACCGACAGGCGTGGTCGTATAAAAAGCGGATTTGGAAACAATCTGTCCAATCCGCTTTTCTATTTTGTCGTAAGCGCCGTAAATGTTTTTCTCCCTGTCGCCCAGATTCGAGCCGAAAGCCAAAAACAAAACGTGTCCCGCCATCTTAAAATCAATCAATAATGAGCATGGCATCGCCATAAGCTCCAAACTGATATTTCTCCTTAATGGCTTCCTGATAGGCTTTCATCACCTTGTCGTATCCGCCGAAGGCGCAGGCCATCATCAACAAGGTGGATAAGGGCAAATGAAAATTGGTTATGAGCGCATTAGACAGTTCGAAATCGTAAGGCGGAAAAATGAATTTGTTAGTCCAGCCTTCTTTGGGCTTCAAATGACCGTCAGTGCTGACAGTGGTTTCTATCGCACGCAAAACCGATGTACCCACCGCGCAAATGTTGCGCCCGTCGTCCTTAGCTTTGTTAATGCGCTGACACAATTCTTCGGTGATAACCATCTGTTCCGAATCCATTTTGTGCTTGGTGAGATCTTCCACATCGATATCGCGATATACGCCCAAACCGTTATGAAGCGTAACAAATCCGTAATCAATGCCTTTTATTTCCATGCGTTTCATCAACTCGCGGCTGAAATGCAAACCGGCAGCAGGGGCAACCACAGCGCCTTCGTTGGCAGCGAATATATTTTGATATCGGTCTGCATCTTCCGGTTCGGCAGGACGCTCCATATATTCGGGGATGGGCGTTTCACCGATAGAGAAAAGCAGTTCCTTAAATTCGTCGTACGAACCGTCGTACAGGAAGCGGAGCGTGCGTCCGCGCGAAGTGGTATTATCAATAACCTCCGCAACAAGCTCCTCATTATCACCAAAATAAAGCTTATTGCCAATACGTATTTTTCGCGCCGGATTGACCAATACGTCCCAAAGGTGCTGATTGGAATTGAGTTCGCGCAACAAAAACACTTCGATTTTCGCGCCGGTTTTCTCTTTGTTGCCGTACAGACGGGCAGGAAAAACCTTGGTATCGTTAAAAATGAAAAAATCTTTGTCGCCAAAATAATCAATGGCTTCTTTAAAAATGCGGTGTTCTATTTCGCCGCTTTTACGGTGGAGGACAAACAAACGCGCTTCGTCGCGATGTACCGACGGATACTTGGCAATTAAATCGTCGGGTAAATTAAACTTGAACTGAGAGAGCTTCATAAATACTTTTCTGTAATTTTCCTATTTTCGCAAATCATTTATTAATAACGGGGTTATTCAACAGGCCTCATCGTATCCGAGGAATTTCTTTATCGAAGAAATCATCGAGCCGATCAACGGTCAGACATTCATCAAGAGTTGCACAACCCACCCTCGTGCGGACAAGTCCGGTGAGATGTGCACCCGATTGCAGAGCTTTACCGATGTCTCTCGCTAAAGCCCTGATATATGTACCCTTACTGCAAACAACCCTTATTTTTATATCGGGCAATTTGCAGAACAACAATTCAATATCACTTATAACCAATAATTTGGGTTTTAGTTCAATATCTTTGCTTTTTCGTGCAAATTCGTAGGCACGTTTCCCTTCGATTTTCACGGCCGAAAAAACAGGCGGCACCTGTTCTATGGTTCCGACAAACGACTGCAAGGCCTTATTCACCGCTTCTTCCGTGATGTGCGATACGGGATATTCGGCATCCACCTCCGTTTCCAAATCGAAGGACGGCGTAGTCGCACCCATGCGAATATCGGCGATATATTCTTTGGTCTCTGCCTGCAATTTTTCAATCTCTTTTGTTTTCCGTCCGGTGCAAATAATCATCACTCCGGTTGCCAAGGGATCGAGCGTACCGGCATGCCCAACCTTTAACTTTTTGATTTTCAGCTTTTGGCAAATTTTAGCCCGTACAACGCGCACCAACCGGAAGGATGTCCATTGGAGCGGTTTGTCGATACACAACACTTCGCCTTCTACAAAATCCATTATACAACTTCAAGATGAAAGCCCAAAAACAGCAAAATGAGAATCGCCGCGCCGGCAAAAATTCGATACCAGCCGAAAGCCTTAAATCCGTATTTGGTCAGGAATCCGATGAAAAACCGGATTGCCGCAACAGCAACAACAAAAGCAACAATATTTCCAATAATCAACGTATTCAGGTTATTCATCAACAGTTCGCGCGATTCGTCTTTCAACAGCAGTTTCAGAAGTTTATAGCCCGACGCAGCAGCCATTGTAGGCACGGCAAGAAAGAACGAAAACTCTGCAGCGGTTTTCCGGCTGAATTTTTGCGCCATTCCCCCCACGATAGTCGCCATCGAACGCGAAACGCCCGGAATCATTGCAATACACTGGGCCAAGCCGATTTTCAGAGCGCTTCGATAGGTCATCTGAGGCTCGTCTTTTTCGGGGCAGGTAAACCATTTATCCACAAAAAGCATAAATATTCCACCGATGATCAGCATCGTAGCCACAACCCAGACATTTTCGAGCAGCGAATCGATAAGATCGCCCGCGAGTAAACCAATGACTGCGGCAGGAATAAAGGCAATCAGCAGTTTAAGATAAAAATCCCAGGACTGCAAAAAACGTTTCCAGTACAAAACCAAAACCGAGAGAATCGCACCAAACTGAATCATTACGGTAAACGCCTTAACAAATTCGTCACTCTTGATTCCGAGTATTCCCTGTGTGAGAATCATGTGCCCTGTGGAAGACACGGGCAAGAACTCCGTCAATCCCTCGACGATAGCGACAATAATGGCTTCTAAAAAACTCATCTGTTACAAATAATTTCCGTTGTGTTAATCTTGTTCCTTTATTTTCTTGCCGGGGAACAGTATGCCCGCAATCATCAGCACAAAGCCGAACAGTGAAACTAAGGGCGCGACTTTAATCCGGCGCGGACTGAAAATATCGGATTGGAAACCGCTTTCGGCCGTGCTTGCCGGGCCAATAGCCATGATAACAAATCCGGCTATAACGAATAAAACGGCAACAGCGCAAATAATGTAATTGGTCTTGCCCAAGGCAAAATTTTTTTGAGACATTGTATTTTGTTTATATTATTGATTATAAATACTATACATAGTAAAGTTGGTCGGTTTCCATTTTCAGGTAACGCCCCACGGAAAGCGAGGTGGCAACCGTAGTGATAATCACACCCATCAACACCACTACAGCAAAGATAATCAGCATATTGCTTGTGCTCAATATCGATTTAAGCTCCACGTATTCCCGGCCGAAATAGAGCAGAAGGCCAAAAATAATACCGTCGGCGAGCAATCCCGCCAAGATTCCCGTGAAAATATTGCTGATTATAAACGGGCGACGGATGAAATTTCCCGTTGCCCCCACCAATTTCATGGTATGTATGATGAATCGTTTCGAATAGATGCTCAAACGAATGGTGTTGCGGATAAGCGTGAACGAAATGAACAGCAGCACCGCCGCCAGTATCAGCAAAATAGTGGTTACCTTCGATAGGTTGTTGTTGATTAAATCGATGGCTTCGTGGCGGTACAACAAATCGGATACATTGGTCTGCTGCTTTATCCGTTTGTCCACCAAGGTCAAACTGTCTGTATTAGCGTATTCCGATTTCAAAAATATTTCGATGAAATCCTGTGCCGGATTGTAACCCAGCAATTCTTCCGGATCTTCGCCGAGGTCTTTGATGAGTTGTTTTTTTGCCTCTTCTTTATCGATGTAGCGCGACGATTTCACAAAAGGCATCGCATCAATGTTTTTTTGGATGCTGAAAACCTGCGCATGAGTAACGTTGGGCGAAAGCATCACGTTGAAACTCATGTTTTCTTTCACAAAATCAGAAATTCCCCGACCAACAAACAGGACGAGGAGGGTAAGACCCAGCAGCACCAGAACCAGAGTGATGCTGATGGTGGATGTAATTTTAGCATTTAGAAAGCGAACGGCAGAACCTTTTTTCCTTTTTGACATGAGAAAAAATCCTTATGGGATTCTTATTTCCGGCATATAAGGACGGATTTCCCATAATCGAGTGCAAAGTAACAAAATAATTGCGTAGAACGGTATATTTTTTCGTCAAAAAAAGCCAACAAATCCTCATTTCACCGGCATTAAACCCATCGAAGCGGCTTTTTCGAGCAAAAAACGGTAAGCGGCATCGTGTTCGTTGGGGATTTCCCCATCGAGAATCGCGTCTTTTATCGCCGTTTTCAGCAATCCGACTTCTCGACTTTGTCCCAGCCCGAAAACCTGCATAATTTCGTTGCCGTCCACAGGCGGTTGGAAATTGCGCACGCGGTCTTTTTCCTCGATATCTTTCAGTTTGCGGCGGACGATTTTGAAATTGTTGAGGAAGCGGCGGACTTTTTCGGGATTTTTCGAGGTGATGTCGGCCTCACATAGCGTCATCAAATCGTCGATATCGTCGCCCGTGTCAAACAACAGGCGGCGGATAGCCGAATCCGTAACCTCGTCTTCCACCAGTTGCATGGGGCGCATGTGCAGCCCGACCAACTTTTGCACATATCGCATTTTCTCATTGAGCGGCAATTTCAGCCGCTTAAAAATTTTCGATACCGTTTTTTCGCCGATAATATCGTGGTTGTGGAAAGTCCATCCGAGTTTCGGATCCCAGCGTTTCGCCAAAGGTTTGCCGATATCGTGCAGCAAAGCCGCCCAACGCAACCACAGGTTATCGGTTTTGCGCGAAATAGTATCGAAAACGGATAGCGTGTGGAAAAAATTATCCTTGTGCCCTACCCCATCTTTTGTTTCTGCTCCTTTCAGAGCGGTAAATTCGGGCAAAATAAGTTCGAGCAAGCCCGTTTTGTCGAGCAAAATAAAACCGATAGACGGTTTGGGAGACAAAATAATTTTGTTCAGTTCATCAATAATACGTTCTGCCGACACGATAGCGATGCGTTCGCGGTTGCGGGTAATGGCTTCAAAGGTTTCAGGATGAATGTCGAAGCCGAGTTGCGATGCAAAACGCACAGCACGCATCATGCGCAACGGGTCATCGCTGAACGTGATATCGGGGTCTAAGGGCGTGCGGATGATGAGTTCATCCAAATCCTGAAGCCCGCCAAAGGGATCGACCAACTCCCCAAAACGCTTAGCGTTGAGACAAAAAGCCATAGCATTGATCGTGAAATCGCGGCGACGCTGGTCATCTTCCAAGGTGCCGTTTTCCACAATGGGTTTGCGCGAATTGCGGTTGTAGGATTCTTTGCGGGCGCCTACAAATTCTATCTCAAAATCTTTGTATTTCAGTTGCGCCGTGCCGAAATTCTTAAAAACAGACACTTTAGCGCCACGCCCCCATTTTTTCGATACGTTTTCAGCCAACGCTACGCCGCTACCCACCGCCACCACGTCGATATCCTTCGAGGGGCGGAACAAAAAGAAATCGCGCACGTAACCGCCGATGACATAACATTCCACCTGCATCTCGTCGGCCACCTGCGATATGAGTTTCAGGGCGCGATTATCCAAATGAGCCAATATATCTTCTCGCGAAAAATCCATTCTCAACTGTTGAAATTTTGCGGATGCCGACCTTGAACATCGCGGTAATACCCTTGTATGATTTTCATATCTTCATCGAGATTACCCGTCGGATGAAACAGGTCGAAAAACACAATCTCTTTTTTCTTATAATCCAATCCGGCTAAAAGGATGGGGACTTGCGCTTTCAACGCAATAAAGTAAAATCCTTTTTTCCACTCGTCCACCTGTTTGCGCGTACCTTCGGGCGTAACGGCGATTTGCAGTTTGTCGCGCCGTCGAAATTCTTCGGCCAAGGCGTCCGTCAGCGAGGTGTTTTTGTCCCGCACCACCGGTATTCCGCCCAATACGCGGAAAATAATATTCAGCGGAAACACAAACCATTCTTTTTTTATCAGGAATTTGGCGTTGCGCCCCAATGCCCAATAGGTCAGTTTCCCCATGGCGAAATCGAGATTGCTGGTGTGCGGCGCTACGGCAATCACGCATTTTGGCACGTCGGGGAGCACATTAACGATTCGCCAACCGAACAATTTAAGTATAAATTTACTGATTCTTTTCATTATTTTTATATCGGCGTGCACGAAAAATTTTCCACACAAGCGCCTCGTTTCTCGCAACCATTTTTATTGTCGTCTTGCATTTTCCTCCAATTCCAACGTTAAATGTTCCCAATTGTTCATTGTTTGGTCGAGTTTCGATTTGGTTTCGAGGTATTTTTGCAGCAAATTGAAATTCGTAGCGCCTTCGGGCGTAGCAAGTTCCGTTTCCATTTTCGACAGGGCATGTTCCAAATCCGAAATCCGATTTTCGACTTCTTCCACCTGCTTCTCCAATTTCCGCAAGCGGCGGTTTTGCGCTTTTTGCTCCTGATACGAAAACTTGTTTTCCGATAGGTCTGTTTTGTCCTCGACCGCTGATGCGCTTGTTTTCGTCGAAAATTCGAGCTGTCGGAGGTTTTCGAGTTTCTTTTTCGACAGGAAATCGTAAATACCGCCCAAATGTTCCACAACCTTTCCTCCGCCAAATTCATAAACCTTATCAACCAATCCGTCGAGGAACTCGCGATCGTGCGACACGATAATGGCCGTGCCGTCGAACTCTTTTATCGCTTTTTTCAACACGTCTTTCGAAGCCAAATCCAAGTGGTTGGTTGGCTCGTCGAGAATGAGCAGGTTCACCGGTTCGAGCAACAGGCGGATCATTGCCAAGCGGCTGCGCTCGCCACCCGAAAGCACTTTCACTTTCTTGTCCGAAGCTTCGCCGCCGAACATAAACGCGCCGAGGATGTCGCGGATTTTCGTGCGTATGTCGCCCACCGCCACATAATCGATGGTTTCGAAAACTGTATGATTTTCGTCAAGCAGTTGTGCTTGATTTTGTGCGAAATAGCCGATTTTCACGTTGTGTCCGAGTTCAAATTTCCCATCGAAATCGATTTCTCCCATGATGCACTTCACGAGTGTGGTTTTTCCTTCGCCGTTTCTCCCTACGAAAGCCACTTTCTCTCCTCTTTCGATGGTCAGCGTAACATCCGAAAACACGGAATGTTCGCCGTAATGCTTGCCCACATTCTCCATTATGATCGGGTAAGACCCCGATCGTGGTGCCGGCGGGAACTTCAAGTTGAGGCGCGAATTATCGACTTCATCCACCTCTATGAGTTCAATTTTTTCGAGTTGTTTGATGCGCGACTGCACCTGATTCGATTTTGTCGCTTTGTAGCGGAAACGCTCGATGAAAGCCTCCGTATCCTGAATCTGCTTCTGCTGGTTTTCGTAAGCCCGAAGCTGCTGTTCGCGACGTTCGGCGCGAAGCGTAACATACCGGGTGTAATTCACTTTGTAATCGTGCGTTTTTCCCAACAGGATCTCGATGGTGCGGTTGGTTACCGCATCGAGGAATGCACGGTCGTGCGACACCAACATCACTGCTCCGGCACGCGAGGAGAGAAAATTTTCGAGCCATTGTATGGACTCGATGTCGAGGTGGTTGGTCGGCTCGTCGAGGAGCAAGACGTCGTGATTTTGCAACAGCAGTTTCGCCAGTTCGATGCGCATGCGCCAGCCGCCGCTGAACTCTTTGGTCGGACGTTCAAAATCGCTTCGCCTGAATCCCAGCCCAATGAGCGTTTTTTCGATTTCCGCATCGAAATTTGTTGCGTCGGACATCAACAGTTGTTCTTGCAGGAGTGACGCTCTTTCAATCAGATTGCGGTAATCGTCCGATTCGTAATCGCTTCGTTCGCCCATTTCCCGGTGATAGCCATCCAATTTTTTTTGCAGCTGCCGGATGTGCGAAAAAGCAGTCGCCGCCTCATCGCGCACCGTGCGCGTATCGGTTAGCGTCATCTGTTGAGGCAGATAGCCGATGCTGACGTCTTTCGGCACAAAAACGCCGCCGCTTGTCGGCTGCTGCATTCCGGCCATAATTTTCAGCAAAGTGGACTTCCCTGCCCCGTTCTTTCCGGTGAGCGCCGTCCGCTCGCCTTTGTTCAACACGAAAGAAATGTGATCGAGTAGCGTGAACCCTCCAAATTCAACGGTTATATTTTCAACTGAAACCATAAAAACGCATCAATCGCTTCATTATTCTGATACTATTTGAATTAGCGTTTTCACATCCACCAATTTCTGTTCCCCGCTCTGCATGTTCTTCAACGAAATTTTGTTTTCCGCCATTTCGTTCTCGCCCACGATAGCCACGTATGGAATTCGGTTGCTATCGGCGTATGACATCTGTTTTTTCATTTTTGCCGCTTCGGGATACAGTTCGCAGCAAACACCTTCGCGACGCAGTTGCGAAACGACGGGCAACAGATAAGCGGCCTCTTCTTCGCCGAAATTAACGAACAGCACATCGGTGGTCTGCATGGAATTTTCGGGAAAAAGATCGAGTTGAACCAACACGTCGAAAATGCGGTCGGCGCCAAAAGAGATTCCCACGCCCGACACATCGGGAAGGCCGAAAATGCCTGTTAGATTGTCGTAACGCCCACCGCCGGTGATGCTTCCGATTTGCACGTCTAAGGCTTTCACTTCGATAATCGCTCCGGTGTAATAATTCAGTCCGCGAGCCAGCGTCAGGTCGAGTTCCACTTCATTTTTCAAGGATAAGCGGCTTATTTTATCGAAGATATATTCCAATTCTTCAATGCCTTTCCGTCCGGTTTCAGAAGCCGACAATTCGTTTTTCAACGTATCCAATTTTTCACGGTTGGTTCCGTTCAGCAAAATAATGGGCTGCAGTTTATCAATCGCCGCTTGCGGTATATTTTTCGAAGCCAATTCCTCGTTCACTTTCACCAGACCGGTCTTATCCAATTTATCGATAGCAACGGTTATGTCGGTGATTTTATCGGCTTCGCCGATGATTTCGGCAATACCCGAAAGGATTTTCCGGTTGTTCAGTTTAATACATACGCGGATTCCGAAACGCGAAAAAACCTCGTCGATAATCTGCAACAGCTCCACCTCGTTCAGCAACGAGTCGGAACCCACCACGTCGGCATCGCATTGGAAAAATTCGCGGTAACGCCCTTTCTGAGGGCGGTCGGCACGCCACACGGGTTGAATCTGAAAGCGCTTAAACGGGAAGGAAATAGCGTTGCGGTGCATCACCACATATCGGGCAAAAGGTACGGTGAGGTCGTAACGAAGTCCCTTTTCCGAAATCTTATGGGCCGTCTTCACCGAGTTGTTTTCGGTCAAATCCTGTGAGTTGATGTCCGACAGGAAATCGCCCGAATTTAATATTTTGAACAGCAGTTTATCGCCTTCTTCGCCGTATTTGCCCATGAGCGTGGAAAGGTTTTCCATCGCGGGCGTTTCAATCTGACGGAAGCCGTAGCGTCGGTAAACATCCTTGATCGTATCGAAAATATAGTTGCGCTTCGCCATTTCTTCGGGCGAAAAATCGCGCGTTCCTTTAGGTATGGAAGGTTTTTGCATTGTCATAAAAACTTAATTCAAAATGTCCATCGTATCGCGGGCAATCGTCAATTCTTCGTCGGTAGGAACAACCACGACTTTCACTTTCGATGTGGGTTTGCTGATAACAGCTTCTTTACCATGGATTTTACTGTTTACCTCCTCATCCAATTCGATACCCATATACTCCATATTGCGGCAAACATCGCTGCGCATTATCGCCTGATTCTCACCTACCCCGCCGGTAAAGACAAGGATATCCAGACCGCCAAGCACTGCGGTATATGCGCCCACGTATTTTTTTATACGGTAATTATAGGCTTCCATCGCCAATACAGCCCGAGGTTCTTTATTCTTCACGCCGGCTTCGATTTCCCGCATATCGGACGAGATGCCCGAAATACCAAGGACTCCCGAAAACTTATTCAGCAATGTGGAGATGCTGTTTGCGCCCATGTGTTCTTTTTCCATGATGAACGAAATAACGCCCGGATCGAGATCGCCGCAACGGGTACCCATTATCAGCCCCTCGACGGGTGTTAAGCCCATGCTCGTATCGATGGACTGTCCGTTTTTGACGGCGCAGAGCGACCCACCGTTCCCGATGTGGGCGGTTATGATGCGCTGTTGGTTATATGGTACACCCAAAAATTCACATACCCGTTTCGAGACGTATCGGTGGCTCGTTCCATGAAATCCGTAACGGCGGATGCCGTATTTTTCATACAGCGTGTAAGGAATCCCGTAGGTATAAGCGTAATCGGGCATGGTCTGATGGAAGGCTGTGTCGAAAACCACAACCTGCGGCGCATCGGGAATCAATTCCTTTACGGCATAGATACCTTTCAGGTTGGGCGGGTTATGCAGGGGCGCCAACTCGCTGCTGTCTTCGATCATCTTGATGACCTCTTCGGTAACCAAGGTACTCTGATTGAATTTCTCTCCTCCGTGTACCACCCGGTGGCCAACGGCATCAATCTCGTTCAGTGATTGAATACATCCGTACTTTTTGCTGAGCAAAACGCCGAGGATATATTCGATACCGGCCCGATGCTCCAAAATCTCGCCTTCGAGCATCACTTTCTGCCCGTCAGGAAGAGTGAGCTTCAAAAATGAGCCTTTCAGCCCGATTTTTTCGATACCCCCTTGTGCAAGGATGCTTTCGGTGGTCATATCGAAAAACTTATATTTGATGGATGAACTCCCGCAATTTAATACTAATACTTTCATTTTTTATTCTTTTTCCGATTATAATCAACGTGTCAAGAAGATATTTTCACCAATGGGCTTTTCGTTTTCGTCGTAGATGTAAAACCCTTTTCGGGTACGCACGCCCAACTGATTGGAGCGGTACAGCTTCCACAATATCGGGTTGGGTTTGTATTTTTTGTCTCCGAAGTCGTTAAACATCGCTTCCATTAACGCCACAAGCCGTTCGATGCCTATAATATCGGCAAGGCGGAAGATACCGTAACGTTGGCCGTAGATAATAGTGAAGGTTTCCTCGATGTCCGCCATCGAAGAAATGCCTTCGAGCAAAATCTGACAGGCTTCGTTAAGCATGGTTATCATAAGTCGCAAGCTCACATTCCCGTTGCTTTCGCTTATTTTATGCGGCTTATAGCCGGTGAGTTTCGCAAAAATTTCCATTTTCGCATACACTTCGGGCGAGGTGTACATCCCGCTCACGATTTCCAAAATACGCGCGTCGGGGTGTCCGACAGGGAAATAAAGGCTCACGCAACGGTCTTTATGCATCAATTCGGCCGAAAGTTCGCTGACAATCACGATGGTGCCGTTGGTAGCGATGATGGCGTCGGGTTCCAAAACATTTTCCAAAATCTTGAATATTTCTTTCCGCAACGGAGTACTCCGTCTTCCCATTTCCGTAAAACGGGTACATTCCACCACCAAATCGCAGCCCTTGAAATCGTCATAACTGAGTGTGGGGGTGATGCGGTTGATGATGGTTTTTTTCTCCGATTGCGTGAGCCCCCAATTCTGAATCTTCGTATCGAGATTCCGATTCAATCGCTGCATCACATAATCGATGCGCTCCTGCGACTCTTCGAGAAAAACCACATCCATGCCGGCCGAAGCGGCCAAATTAACAATTGTGCGTCCATCCTTACCGCAGCCCACAACGCCTATCTTACTGAAAAGCGGTTTATTGTGTTTGATTTCTCCGGTAATGTGCAGCCCATATTGTTCTATGGGCTCGATAATCATTTCACTCATTCCTGTATTGTTGTTTTTTTTAATGCAATTGACTGATTCGCAGCAATGGCGACCATATTATAAACATCTTCCACCGAGCAACCGCGCGAAAGGTCATTCACCGGTGCGGCCATCCCTTGCAAAATGGGGCCGATGGCTTCGGCATTGCCCAAACGTTGTACCAATTTATAGGCAATATTACCCGCTTCGAGCGACGGAAACACCAGCACGTTTGCTTTTCCGGCAACGGGGCTTCCGGGAGCTTTGCTCACTCCTACCGAAGGTACGAGAGCTGCATCGGACTGCAATTCGCCGTCGATAACCAATTCTGGAGCTTTTTCTTTTGCTAAGCGGGTTGCCTCAACTACTTTATCAACCATCTCGTGTTTGGCGCTCCCTTTTGTAGAGAAACTCAACATAGCCACACGGGGTTCAACGCCCACCAATGCCTGAGCTGTATGAGCCGTAGAAACGGCTATCGACGCCAATTCTTCGGCATTGGGATTGGGAAGCACAGCGCAGTCGGCAAATACCAGCACGCCATCTTCGCCGTATTGAGGCGTTTGTGTAAACATAATGAAAGCGCCCGAAACGACACTCACTCCCGGCGCGGTTTTGATGATTTGCAAGGCAGGACGCAACACGTCGCCCGTGGTATTCTGAGCGCCGGCAATCTCGCCGTCGGCATCGCCGTTTTTAATCATCAGACAGGCCAAATAAAGCGGGTCTTCCACCAATTGGAGCGCTTTTTCGAGGGTCAATCCCTTGTTTTTCCGCAATTCGAACAAAAGCTTGGCATACGCTTCTTTCTTCGCGTGTTTTTTGGGATTGACAACCCTTGCCTTATTGATGTTTTTTAATTCAAGGCTGTTGGTCAAAGATTGAACTTCTTCGGGATCGGCAAGCAAAATAATGTCGGCCACCCCGTCGCCGAGAAGCCGGTCGGCCGCAACAATCGTGCGTTTCTCCGTACCTTCAGGAAGCACAATACGCTGCTTGTCCGCCTTGGCTCGTGCAATAATGTTATCTAATAAATTCATACGTAAATATTTTGTTTTTTAATTGTACACGGCGTTATTTGCGACTGACAAGAATTTCGCGAGCCACATCGCCCGTAACATTTTGGTTTTCACCAAAAGCCACGCCACGGTCGTTAAAGCGTTTGGCGATGGTTTCGATGGTTTCATCCCCAATACCGTTTTCCGATAATCGAGTCGTCAATCCTAAAGACCGAAAGAAAGTCTCTGTGGCATCTATAGCTTTTTCGATGCGCTCGTTTTCAGAACCTTCGGTTATGTTGAAAATACGTTCTCCGTATTGCAATAATTTGGCTTTTTTCTGCTCTTTCAGCACACGCATCGTACCGGGCATGACAATGGCAAGCGTATGTCCGTGCGTAAGTCCGTGCAGGGCTGTCAATTCATGTCCTATCATGTGGGTTGTCCAATCTTGTGTGATGCCCATTCGGATAAAATCGTTCAACGCCAATGTCGCGGCAAGCATATAGTCGGCCATCAAATCGTAATTATGCTGATTTTCAATTATTTTCAGCGAAATTTCTTTAACCGACAACAATATTCCCTCTGCCCAGCGATCCATGATGCGCGACTGTCCGGGGGTCGTCAGGTATTGCTCCAAAACGTGTGTGTAAGCATCAACCAACCCGCATGCAATTTGATGTTTCGACAACGAATAGGTAACTTCGGGGTCGAGGATGGAAAATTGCGGGTAATCACCGCCAAAAGCGTATTTTTCATCGGTTTCCCTTCGGGTAATCACCGCGCCGCCGTTCATTTCCGAACCGGTTGCCGGAACGGTCATTACCGATGCAAAAGGAATTTGCTTTTGTGCATAACCCGACAACACGATGTCCCATGCATCGGTATCGGAACAAATGCCGGCGGCGACCAATTTCGTACCGTCGAGCACCGAGCCGCCGCCCACGGCAAGCAGGAAATCGATATTTTTTTCCTTTCCCAATTCAATGGCTTTGCGAAGCGTCTCCACATGAGGGTTGGGTTCGATACCCCAAAATTCGACGTATTGCCGACCCTTCAACGCGTCCTGCACCTGTTCATATACGCCGTTTTTGGTTACACTGCCTCCGCCGTAAGTAATCATTAAATGCACACCGGCAGGAATCAGTTCCGAAAGCCGGGCTATCTGTCCCTTTCCAAAAACCAATTTGGTCGGGTTTTGAAATATGAAATTTTCCATTGTGTCTGTCTTTTTTTATTCGTCTTTTTTTTAACAACGTTGTAACGCGCTACCTCAGTATCGTCTGCGCCCTGTTTGGCCCAACTGATACAATGGCGATGGGCACGCCCAATTCTTTTTCGAGAAACGAGAGGTAGTTATTGAAACTCTCCGGAAATTCGGTTTCCGATTGCATCTGCGTCATATCGGTTTTCCATCCGGGCAACTCTACAAACACGGGCTCTACACCGTCTCCCAAATCGAAGGGCAAATCGGTTGTTTCCTGCCCGTTTATCTTATAGGCCACACAGGCCTTTATCGTGTCAAAAGTATCGAGAACGTCGCTCTTCATCATAATCAGTTTGGTTACGCCGTTGAGCATGATGGTATAACGGAGGGCGACCAAATCGATCCAGCCGCAACGGCGCGGACGACCGGTAACGGAACCGTACTCGTAACCGAGGTCGCGCAACTTTTGCCCGTCGCTGTCGAAGAGCTCCGTAGGGAAAGGACCGCTTCCCACGCGCGTGCAATAGGCCTTGAAAATACCGAACACATCACCGATTTTATGGGGGGCTATCCCCAATCCGGTGCAAGCTCCGGCACAAACGGTACTGGAAGACGTAACAAAAGGATAAGAACCGAAATCGACGTCGAGCATCGACCCTTGTGCCCCTTCAGCAAGGATTTTTATCCCCTCGGAAAGTTGTTTGTTGATAAAATTTTCACTGTCGATCAGATTGAAAGTTTTCAGTTTCTCCAATCCGGCGAACCACGCTTTTTCTATCGCTTCCAAGTCGTATTGGAAACCGTATTGCGCGAGAATTTCTTTGTGCCGGTCGGTTGCCTTGCGGTATTTCGCCTCGAAATCATGGAAAACATCGCCGACACGCAAACCGTTTCGGCTCACCTTGTCGGTGTAGGTAGGGCCTATTCCTTTTCCCGTCGTCCCGATTTTCGAAACACCTTTGGCCTGTTCGTAACAGGCATCGAGCAATCGGTGTGTGGGCAGAATCAGATGGGCTTTTTTCGAAATGTAAAGCCGATCGGTCAAGGGATGTCCCGATGCTTCCAAGGCTTCCACCTCGTCTTTGAAAAGAGCCGGGTCGATAACGACCCCATTGCCGATGATATTGATTTTCCCGCCCTGAAAAATGCCGGACGGAATAGAACGCAATACGTATTTCTGTCCCTCAAATTCCAAGGTATGTCCCGCATTGGGACCGCCCTGAAACCGCGCCACCAATTGATAGTTCGGCGTGAGTACATCCACGACTTTGCCTTTTCCTTCGTCGCCCCATTGAAGCCCTAAAATTACATCTACTTTCATTTTTATATTGATATCTTAGTGTTTTATTTAATTTATAATCAATTATTTACTTCCCCGGTTTCTTCAATTTCCGCATCTCCATTTTCTTGACATGGTTACACTTGCTGCAAATACCGTAAATATACATGCTGTAATAATGAACCGTGAATTTTTTGATTTTTTTTTGTTTCACGGACGTGAAAAAATCGTTGTTTTTTGTCTCCCAAACCTCGCCGCACACCGTACAAATAATGTGGTCGTGGTTCTCATTGCCGTATTTGCGTTCGTATTTCGATACGTTTGCGCCAAACTGATGTTTTACAACCAACCCGCAATCGAGCAGCAATTCGATGGTATTGTAAAGCGTGGCGCGACTTACCCGATAGTTGGTTTCAACCATTGATTTATAGAGCGAATCCATATCAAAATGCCCTTTCGTCAAATTATATATATGGTCGAGAATAGCAAATCGCTCCGGTGTGCGCCTGTGTTTGTGCACAATCAGATAAGTCATAAACTCATCCTTAACCTGCTTCCTCAATTTTTGGTTACCATCCATCATGATACAAAAATATCTATTTTTTGCGAGTTTTTCCCTACTTTTTCAAACCATATTTGCACGAAAGTTCCGTTTCTTTTCACTTTTTATTTTTCGATTTCGGAATGGAAGAAAAAAGCGGGTACACTCATCGCGCCTTCGTTGTGGTAGGAATCGGATACCGTAACGAAATAAAAATAAGCCTTGTCGTTTTCCTCCGGCATACATTCAAATTCGGGATTCCTCAAACCGACAGCCAACAGATTTTCTCCTTTCGAAGTATCAAAATCATCGGTTTCGGTGCGATACACATTAAATGTAATTCTTTTATTTCCAAAGTCTTCCACATTCCATTTCAATTGAAAGCGGCCGCTCACTTTTTCGGCTGTAAGGTCATATACTTTCCCCGGTACAGAATCGGACAGCCAAGTCATCGGCGGAAGCTTCGCAGGAAATTTGTAATAATCGTTCAAGGTAAACAAGATACCTTTGGTATTGGACAGGATGTTTTGTGTCCGAAAATAGGCCTGTCCGTTCAAATGTTTTTTGCGGATATAATCGATTTGTTCAACAATGTCCTGTTTCGCCCAATCCAACTCAATCATCTGGTAAACGCCCAATCCGGGCACAACGATGCGTTTGTTGGCATTGGACTGCCAATCGTCAACAAAAGGGAAAAAGAGGTTTCCTTTGTAGTACATCATCGGGTAAACGGCATCGTGTTTGCCTGTTCGCAGCCACTGCCCTGCATCCTGATAAACGGTTTCATATGCCGTCCAGCCCTTGCCTGTTCCGTTGATTTCACGATATCGACCCAGCGGCGAACTGCTGACCTGAACCCAAGGTTTGACGCTCTTGATCCAGTCGTAAGCCGAAGTTACAAATCGGGTAATATTGTCGCGCCGCCAGTCATCCAACGATTTCCGTCCTTTGCCGTAAAAACGATAGGTTCCCGCATCGGGAAATAGCCCCTTGTTATCGGGATAACGGAGGTAATCGAAATGGATGCCGTCCACGTCGTAATTTGAGACGATTTCTTTTACCATCGACAACAAATAGGCGTCGGTATTGGGATTACCGGGGTCGAGAAACCACTCTCCCTTATACTGTTTTACGATAGACGGATTTTTCTTTGTTATCGAATTTGTTCCCAAACTCTTCACAAAACTCGCCTTCCCCAGCGGATAGGTAACCATCCACGCATGACATTCCATACCGCGTTTATGGCACTCTTCTATCGCAAAAGCCAAGGGATCAAACGCATTTCCGGCTATCACTGACGAAAGGGGCTCTATCTTCGAGCGGTAAAACACTTCACCCCTTGCTCGCACCTGAAAAATAACGGTATTGAAATTGTATTTCTTTAAATCGTCGAGGATGGCAATCAGTTCGCGCTTTTGCGCAGCCGCATCCGAACGGTTATGCGGCCAGTCGAGCCCATAGTTTGCCGCTAACCAAACGGCACGAACTTCCGTCGCAGCATATTCATGCGCCGCAAGTTTTATTGTCCCCCAAAAGAAAACGATACAAAGCAGGTATATTTTATTCATTTATTTATAATCAATCTGAACTTCACGCTGCAAAAATAGGAGAAAAAAACAAGATTTACAGGACGTTTTAACGAATTAACAAAAATAAAGAACATCTGCCAATATTGACAGATGCTCCTGACATTTTTTCGCTTTTCAAGGTCGATGTTCCGACCTGCCGCTGTCATGTTCAAATCATCTCGATGCTGCGTTTGATGAAATTGCTCAAGGCCTCTCCCTTCAACATGCCGTTGGAAAGCAAAGCCAAATCAATGATTTGTTTGAGTTTCGGATTTTCGGCCGAATATTTCTCCAAATCGGCTTTCGCCTTGCCTTCGGTATCCGAAACAAGTTGTTTTATCAACGGATGTTGCGTGTTCACAGCTACCTGATACATTTCGGGCATCTCGCCGTAGAATGCCATTCCGGGCTGCATGGAAGCCATTTCCCGCATCCGGCGGGAAAATTCGTTCTGTGTTATCTGAACAGGTTTTCCGCTCTCTCCCAGCGCTTTAAAATCGATATTGAACTCCGCCTTGTCCATTGTCGGCAAAAGCGGTTTGATAACATCGGTCAAAGCCTCTTTTTCTTTGTCGGAAAGCTCCACTTTCGCTTCGTCCTCTTTCTGTATCAGACGGTCAACCGTATCGCCATCAACACGGACAAAGCGCGTTTTTTCAAGTTTTTGTTCCATCAACCCAATCCAATGCGAATCGAGCTGTCCGTTGAGCAACAATACGTCATATCCTTTTTCCTTTGCCGCCTCAATAAACGAATATTGTGCATCTTTATCGTTGGCATACAAATAGATAAGCATACCGTCTTTATCCTTTTGCTCATTTTCGATAAGGGTCTTGTATTCGTCGAGCGTGAAAAATTTACCGTCCACATTTTTCAGCAGGCAAAATTTCAGGGCGCGTTCGTAAAATTTATTTTCGGTGAGCATCCCGTATTCCACAAAAATGCTGAGGCTGTCCCATTTTTCTTCGTATTGAGTGCGATCTTTCTTGAAAATATCTTCAAGTTTATCGGCCACTTTTTTGGTGATATGAGCCGATATTTTCTTCACATTTTGGTCGCTTTGCAGGTAGGAACGCGAAACGTTCAACGGGATGTCGGGCGAATCCATCACCCCGTGCAACAGGGTCAAAAATTCGGGCACAATGCCCTCTACCGAATCGGTTACAAAAACCTGATTGGAGTATAATTGAATCTTGTTGCGCTGCAAATCGAGGTTGCTTTTTATGCGCGGAAAATAGAGGATACCCGTCAAGTTGAACGGATAATCGACGTTGAGGTGTATCCAGAAAAGCGGCTCATCCATGCTCATGGGATAAAGCTCGCGGTAAAATTTAAGATAATCCTCATCCTTCAAATCGGCCGGTTTGCGCGTCCATAGCGGCTGTGTATCGTTAATGACATTGTCATCGTCGGTATCGACGTATTTTCCATCTTTCCATTCCTGTTTCTTGCCGAAAACGACGGGTACAGGCAAAAATTTACAATATTTATTGAGCAGTTGCTCTATCTTCGATTTTTCAAGAAATTCAGCATTCTCATCGTCAATATAAAGGATGATATCGGTTCCGCGGTCGGCTTTATCCGCATCCTCAAGCGTGTATTGCGGCGTTCCGTCGTTTGTCCATTTCACGGCTTGAGAGCCTTCCTTAAACGATTTGGTAACAACCTCCACCTTTTTCGAGACCATAAATGCCGAATAAAAACCCAGCCCAAAATGACCAATAATGGCGTTGACATTGTCTTTGTATTTATCGAGAAAATCGTTGGCCGACGACAAGGCTATCTGGTTGATGTATTTTTCCACTTCTTCGGCCGTCATCCCAATACCTCGGTCGGAAACAACAATGGTTTTGGCTTCTTTGTCCACCGAAACGCGCACGGCCAAATCACCCAGTTCACCCTTGTAATCGCCTACCGATGCCAAGGTTTTCAGTTTTTGAGTGGCATCTACGGCATTAGAAACAATTTCCCGCAGGAAAATTTCGTGGTCGCTATACAGAAATTTTTTGATTATGGGGAATATGTTCTCTGTGGTTACCCCTATTTGTCCTTCTTTTTGCATAATGAATATCTATTTTTTGTTTGATGATACTTTTCCGCAAAATACCCTGCAAATAACATGCCATTCGGTTATCAAAAATAAAAAATCGAAAAGAAAATTATTCCTGCAATGCCTTTTTACATTAACATTCGAATCTTACATATAAAATTGATAATAAGTTAATTAGCTCTAACAATCGCATTATTTAACAGTATTTAATCGTTTTTCAATCCCCATCATTTGTATTCCCAAAAAGTTTTGCATATATTTGTCGTCATAATATATAGCGGGTTGATTTAAGAAATTCAAAAAGCTATTTTCTTTAACACAAACAAACGCTAAGAAGAATATGGATACAAAAAAATCCTTCGAAAAAAATCTTCTCGGATTGCAGGACAACATGCTCAATTTCGCCTTGACACTCACGGCGGACAGAGAAGAAGCCAAAGATCTGATGCAGGAGACGACCCTTCGTGTTCTTGATAACAAAGAAAAATATTACGAGAACGTCAACTTCAAGGGATGGGTTTTCACTATCATGCACAACATTTTCGTAAACAATTACCGAAAAATTGTCAGGAGCCAGACCATTATCGACAAAACAGAAAATTTATATCACCTGAACTTGCCGCAAGATTCAGGCTTCGACACGCCCGACGGCGCATATACGATTAAAGAAATCAACAAAGCCATCAACAGTTTCACAAACGAGTACAAGGTGCCGTTCTCGATGCACGTTTCCGGTTACAAATACGAAGAAATCGCCCAGCATCTCGGACTGCCCATCGGTACGGTGAAAAGTCGCATTTTCTTTGCACGCAAACGCTTGCAGGAAATGTTGAAGGATTTCAGATATACCGATGAATAAAATCGGCGGAACCCATTCGATTATAAAAAAATAGCCCCAATCACGGGGCTATTTTTTTATCGTTATATCCTTTCTATCAGCCTTATTGCTGACACAAACAGGATACTAAATTCCGGTCGCCGTAAGCATTATCCACACGCGCAACATTGATCCAAAATTTATTTTCGAATACAAAAGGCAGCGGATAAACGGCTTTGGAACGCGGGTAGGCATGATTCCATTCGTCAGACACAATTTCATATTCGGGATGCGGCGCATTTACCAATACATTGTCTTCCAATGAATACTCGCCGTTTTCAACTTCCTTTATCTCTTCCCAAATCCGATTCATTGTATCCACAAACCGATTGAGTTCGGCAAGACTTTCGCTCTCGGTAGGCTCAATCATCAAGGTTCCGTGAACCGGAAACGAAAGCGTCGGAGCGTGAAAACCATAATCCATCAAGCGTTTTGCAATATCGGTTTCCGTGATACCCGAAGCGTCTTTTATCTTTCTACATTCCAAGATCAACTCGTGTCCTACCCGGCCTTTAGCGCCCCGATAAACGATGCCGTAGGTATCTTTCAATTTTTCGGCAAGGTAATTGGCATTCAATATCGCCGCTTTGGTGGCCTCAGTCAAACCTTCGGCGCCCATCATCCGAATGTAAGCGTAGGTGATCTCCATCATGCCGGCACTGCCGTAGGGCGCTGCCGAAACCGTATTGGTATCGCTTTCGAACATCACCGGATGGCCGGGCAAAAACTCCGCCAAATGCTCAGCCACACAAATCGGCCCTACACCGGGGCCGCCGCCACCGTGAGGAATGGCAAAGGTTTTATGCAGATTCAGGTGGCACACGTCCGCGCCAATCGTTCCCGGATTGGTCAGCCCCACCTGTGCATTCATATTCGCGCCATCCATATAAACCTGCCCGCCGGCCTCATGCACCAAACGGCACATTTCACGAATCTCAGTTTCGAAAATGCCGTGCGTGGACGGATAAGTAATCATATACGCGGCAAGGTCGTTTTTATATTCTCCCACTTTTTTTCGAAAATCGTTCATATCCACATTCCCCTTCTCGTCCGAAGCTATCGTAACCGGTTTGTATCCGGCCTGAACGGCGCTCGCCGGATTGGTTCCGTGAGCAGAAGCCGGAATCAGTACTATTTTTCGATGTCCCTGACCGATACTTTTCTGATATTCGGCAATCGTTATCAATCCCGTATATTCTCCGGCCGCGCCCGAATTGGGTTGCAGACTGACACCCGCAAAACCGGTGATTTCAGCCAGCATCGATTTCAGTTCAACTATCATCTCGGCATAGCCCAACGTTTGATCCGCAGGCGCATAAGGATGAATGCGCTGCAACTCCGCCAAGCCGAGCGGCAAAAGTTCGGATGCCGCATTGAGTTTCATCGTGCACGAACCGAGCGAAATCATCGAATGGGCCAAAGAAATATCTTTCCGCTCCAGCCGTTTGATATAGCGCATCAACTCGGTTTCGGTATGGTATTTATTGAAGGTGGGATGCGTCAAGATTTCCGATTTTCTCAATTGTTCATCCGACAGCGTGATCTTTTCCGTCAGTCCGTCCGTCAAAAACGCCTTGTCGCTTCCCGCCGCCATCGCAAACACGGCCAACAACTCTTGAACGCACGAAATATCGGTTGTCTCATCGAAACTGATGCCGATTTCTCCCGTTTCGAAATACCGGAAATTAATCATCCGTTCTTCCGCATTGTCGCGAATATCGTTTTGCGATATGTTTTCGGGAAGTTTGATTTTCAATGTGTCGAAATAACTCTCATTGAGCTGTTTGTAACCCATATTCTCCAATTCGGCGGCCACCAGCGAAGCTATGGAATGAACACGCAGAGCTATATTCCGCAATCCTTCCGGACCGTGGTAAACGGCATAAAATGAAGTCATTGTCGCCAGCAACGCCTGAGCCGTACAAATATTCGAAGTCGCCTTTTCGCGTTTGATGTGCTGTTCGCGGGTTTGCAAGGCCATACGCAGCGCTTCCCGACCGTAAGCATCTTTTGAGATACCGATAATCCGTCCGGGAATGTTGCGTTTGTATTCGTCTTTGGTTGCAAAATAAGCGGCGGAAGGCCCTCCGTAAAACATCGGAATTCCAAATCGTTGGGATGAACCGAACACAATGTCCGCGCCCCATTCTCCCGGAGGCAAAAGCAACACAAGAGACAACAAATCGGCTGCCACAGCCACTTTGATTCCCTTTTCATGCGCTTTATCGGTAAATTCGCGATAGTCTTCCACTGCGCCGTCGCTGTTGGGATATTGAATGATAGCTCCAAAAACGGAAGCGTCTAATTCGACATTTCTAAAATCGCCCATCTTCACCTGAATACCCACGTGGCTCATTCGGGTGCGCAGCACCGCCAATGTCTGAGGAAATATTTTTTCATCTACGAAAAGTGTTTCAGCATTGTCGCGCACCTGATCGCGCGAGCGTAAGCCGTATATCATCGTGGCGGCTTCGGCGGCGGCGGTCGCTTCGTCGAGTAACGAACAGTTCGAGAGCGGCAAACCCGTCAAATCGCTTATCAGCGTCTGAAAATTGAGCAGCGCTTCAAGCCGTCCCTGCGAAATTTCGGCCTGATAGGGCGTGTAGGAAGTGTACCAAACGGGATTCTCGAATACATTCCGATAAATGACCGCAGGAGTAACCGTATCGTACCATCCCAACCCTATATATGATGTATAGATTTTGTTTTTTGAAGCAAGTTTCCCGATTTCTTTAGCATATTCGTTTTCCGAAAGAGCTTTCGGAAGCGACAATGGCTTTTTCAAACGAATATCGGAAGGGATCGTTTGGGCGATCAATTCATCCATAGACGTCAGGCCCAAAACATCCAGCATAACTCGCATATCTTCTTCATTTACACCGATATGTCGGTTTTTAAATTGTTCAATTTTCATACGTCGATAATTTATTTTTTTGATTGATTTTTTCTAAAATACTATTGAAAAAAAGGATTATACTTTCTTTCGTGTCCGATGCTTGTCGAAGGTCCATGTCCCGGATAAACAACTGTTTCAGGTGGCAAGGTGAATAATTTTTCACGAATGCTCCCGATCAATTGATCGAAATCGCCTCCCGGCAAATCGGTTCGCCCGATACTCGAATTAAAAAGGGCGTCGCCCGTAAAAACACAGGCCGCTTCTTCGTTGTAAAAAGCGATGCTGCCCGGCGTATGTCCGGGAACCTCCAAAACTTTTAGTTTCTGCTGCCCGAAAGACAGGATATCGCCATCTTTCAGATATTTACCAATGGAAAGATTCACAACATTATTCGTCCCGAAACCAAACAACTGCAATTGCCGGGGCATATCGCAAAGCAGATATTCATCACCCGCGTTGGCCTCCATCCGCACATCAAACCGATCTTCAACAGCGCCAACGCCAAACAAATGATCAAAATGAAGATGCGTATTAAGCAAGTGCTTTATTTTTAATCCATTATCAATCACGTAGTGGATAAGAATTTCTTTTTCATCCGGATAAAAAGAGGCTGCATCAATGATCGCACACTCGCCGGTCTCATCCGAAATCAGGTATGTATTTACCGCTATTGGATTAAATTCAAATGTTTTGATTTTCATTTCAGTACACAAATTTAGCCCCCGTTCTTTGAACAAATGAGCGTTTCCAATGCAAAATTAATCCATTTTCCGGAATTTTAAACCGTTTCACGGGATTTAGGTTATACAGGTAAGTAAAAAAACTTCCCGACGATTCGTTTTGGGAAAGATCAGTCGATTAATCGTCTGAATACATTCTTATGAGCATCCGTTACGGTTTTGTCCTCTTTTTTGTCCTCAATAATTGCCCATTCTCCTCCTTTTTTTCCGCCTTGTCCTTCAATAAGCAGTTAATTTTTATTAAATATTTAAACTCTCTTTCCAAAAAATTTTTCTGTTTCGAAAAATACCCACACCTTTGCAACGCAAAGTTCTTTTAATTTACTCAAAAAATTATGACTAAATACAGTAAAGACCTCGAATACATCAAGGAAACGATGGAAAAGGCGACGAAATTCCGAAGCGTCAACGGGCTTGGGGTTTTTGGCGCGGGGCTTGTCGCAAGCCTCGGCTCTGCTTTTCTCTGGCGTCTGATGCGCAAAGAATTCGGATTTGTCCACGAAACTTGGCAACCGCTTGTGCAGACAATTTTCCTGACTCTTGCCGCCATACTTGTGCTTGCCGTCCTGATAATCGCCGTTTCGTCGTGGCGCACCGCCAAAGCGAATGGCGAAAACGTTTTCGGCAAAACGGCGGGACATACGCTCTACAACTTTTTGCTGCCTCTATCGGTCGGCGCGGTTGTCGCATTGTTTTTCCTGTACTGCGGGCGCGTGCGCTTCGCCTTTCTTTTCTCGTTGATTTTCTATGGGTTAGCATTGGTCAACGCATCGAAATTCACGTTCAACGAACTGCACTGGCTCGGACTTTGCGAAATGGCTATCGGTCTGGCGGGAATGTTGTCGATGGGACGGCGCATTTTTCGATGGGCTGATTCATACGTCCACGTTGTAGCGGCAACCCTCGATTCGGTTTTGTGGTGGGCAGCGGGTTTCGGATTGTTGCACATCGTTTTCGGACTCTGGATTTATTTCAAATATAACCGCAAAAGGGCTGCAAAATGAGCATCATCGAAAATCTGAATAAAATTTTCGACAGCCGCATTCGGCTTGGCATAATGGCGGCGCTGTCGGTTACCGATGCAGAGGACTTCAACCGCTTGAAGGAACTGCTCGGACTGACCGACGG
>JAISUH010000037.1 GCA_031272205.1 Dysgonamonadaceae bacterium
AAACGATACGAGTTTTGAAGCCGGAATCAAAAAAAACACCGATAAAATCGGCACATTTCACCGGATGCCTACGCCGGAATCCTCATCTTGTAGAACGAACGCCAAACGAAGGTCAAGCCCAAGAGCAGGAACACGATGGCGATATACAGCGAGTAATCGTTTGCGGGATCGTTTTTCATTTCGATACATATTTCGGTAGCTAACAGGCCAAACAGCGTAGAGAATTTAATAATCGGGTTTAGCGATACCGATGTTGTATCTTTAAACGGGTCGCCCACCGTATCGCCCACCACGGCCGCCTCGTGCAGGGGCGTGTTTTTCTCTTGCAAATCAACCTCTACCACTTTCTTGGCATTGTCCCAGCTACCGCCGGCGTTGGCCATGTAGATTGCCTGAAACAGGCCGAACACGGCAATGGAAATCAGGTAGGCCACAAAAAAATTGGGGTTCATAAATGCAAAAGCTAATGTCAGCGAAATGAGCGCGATAAAGATGTTCCACATCCCCTTTTGGGCATATTGCGTGCAGATGCGTACCACGGCGATGGAATCGTTCATATCGGCCTCTTTCTTATCGAGGTTGAAGGTCTGTTTGATGAATTTCACCGCACGGTAGGCGCCTGTGGTAACAGCTTGCGTAGATGCTCCGCTGAACCAGTAAACGACCGCTCCGCCACAGATGAGTCCGAGAATGACCGGCGCATCGGTTAATGACAGGTGCAGCAAGCCTACTTTTTCGAGAAGCAGAATGATGGAGAATATCATGGTGGTAGCGCCTACGACCGCCGTACCGATGAGTACCGGCTTGGCTGTCGCCTTAAAGGTGTTTCCGGCCGAGTCGTTCGCTTCGAGGTAGTGTTTGCCTTTTTCGAAATTGGGTTTGAACCCGAAATCTTTTTCTATCTCTTCTCCGATTCCGGAGATGGATTCTATCTGCGAAAGTTCGAACACCGATTGCGCATTATCGGTAACGGGTCCGTAACTGTCCACCGCAATGGTAACGGGTCCCATGCACAGGAATCCGAAGGCCACCAATCCGAAGGCGAAAATGCTGGCGTGGGGGCCTAAAATACTGTAAAGACCTGCTTCGGACGTGAAATAGGCAATCGTCATCAATCCGGCGATCAGCATCCCTGTCCAAAATGAACTGAAATTGCCGGATACGATACCCGAAAGGATGTTCAACGACGAACCGCCTTCGCGCGAAGCGGTAACGACCTCCTGCACGTGTGCCGATCGGGAGCTGGTGAATATTTTTGTAAATTCGGGGATGAGCAATGCCGCCAGCGTGCCGCAGCTGATGATGATGCTCAGCTTCCACCAGAGTGTCGGGTCGGCCATATCGTGCAGCAGCAGGTGGCTCATAAAGAATGTGGCCAAGATGCACAAGGTAGCGGCAATCCGTATCAGACGCGTCAAGGGCAATTCGAAATCGAACATCTCTTTGTTGCCGTACATATTTCTCGATATGGTATGGTTGATAAAAAACGAACAGCCGGAGAGGAAGTCCATCAGGAAGCGCATCCCGAAAATCCAAACGATCAGCTTGGCCTGTATGTGCGGATCGGGAACCGCCAAGGTGATGAAGGTAATCAACGCCACGCCCGTAACGCCGTAGGTCTCGAAGCCGTCGGCCGTGGGACCGACGCTGTCGCCCGCATTATCGCCCGTACAGTCGGCAATCACGCCGGGGTTGCGCGGGTCATCTTCCTTCACTTTGAAAACCACCTTCATCAGGTCGGAACCAATATCGGCAATTTTCGTGAAAATTCCTCCGGCAATGCGCAACGCACTGGCTCCGAGTGACTCGCCGATGGCGAAACCGAGGAAACAGACGCCCACAATATCGCGGGGTACAAACAGGAGGATAAACACCATCATAACCAATTCGAGCGAAATAAGAAAGAGCCCCACGCTCATTCCGGCTTGCAGCGGGATGTAAACCACTCTCCACGGTTTGCCCAGAAGGGATGCAAAAGCGGTGCGGGAATTGGCATACGTATTTACGCGGATACCGTACCATGCGACGCTGTAAGAACCCAGCATCCCGACGATGGAGAAGGCCAGCACCTGCGCCGCTACGCTAATCGGTTTGCCGAGCAACCCGATAAAATAAATGCATAAGACAATGGCAATCAGGATGAACAACATCAGGAGAAACCTCCCTTGTTGCAAAAGATAGGTTTTGCAGGTGGCGTAAATGGTTCGAGCCACCTTCGCCATCGATTCGTGCGTGGGCAATTTTTTTACTTCGTAAAACAACAGCAGGCTGAACCCAAGGGTTCCGACAATAATCATTGCCCCGTAAAAAAGGAAATCCCATGAGCTAACGGCATACCCTTCGAGGTGGAAGGTGCCTTCGTGCAAATCGGGAATGGCCAAATCGGCCTCGCTTGCAAACAATCTGAGTGACGAAAACAGCAAAATAATCGTTACAAGAAAAAACGGTTTACTATTTTTCATGTGTGTGAATGATTTTTATAATAAGAAATACCAAAGACGGCACAAAAATAACAAAAAAGCATCAAATCGAACAACAAATATCCGATTCTTTTGGGGGTGTAGCCAAGATTTCAAGCAGAAGAAGTCCTTTATTTGCTTTTTTATGAATGGAGGATCAATAACTTTCGATTTTTAACTTTGCGCTTTGTTTGGAAAGCCGGATTTCATGATTTTTATCCCGATTTTTTCGATCCCTTTCAATTTTTCGTCGCTCATCCCTTGCCGGATTTGCAGCCGGTAGGATTTTGCAGAATCGAGTTGCACCGAACGGATATAGGGGATGGATAACTGGCAGAGTTCACCCACTTTGCTTCCGAGCCATTTTCGGTTAGAATCGGCCAACTGTATCTCTAAGGAGTCGGTGTGCATTAGGGAATCCTGCAAATTTTGCTCGATAAAGAGCCAGATATTCTGATAGGGATAGGCGCCGTTAGATGTGATTTCGACGGATACATCACAGTATTTGGATGGGGATACATCCATCGAACCCGTGTCGAAAACAATCGGGCTATTTTTATCCCAGACGCTGTTTTCGATTTGATGAAAACGAAAAAAGACTTCGCCTTTGTTGCAGCCCGCAAAAAGGAAAATGCTTCCTACGACGACCCAAAAAGAGGAATGGCGTTTCATTTTTGTGCGCCGTTATTATGGTTGGGATTGTTGTTGTTGCCCGAACGTTTCTTCTTTAGTTTACGTTTTTTACGGGACTTGTTCCCGTTTTCGCTATCGAAACGGGTAATGCTCTGGTCTTTCAGGATGTCGCCTGCAAATTCTGAATCGGGATTGTCCTGTTTTTCCGTTTCGGCAAGAAGTTTGAGCGGCTTTTTTCCTTTTTTGTTCATCGCGATGATTTCGAAGACGCGCTCTTTGGAGATAGTTATGAGGTTAGCCAAATTGCGTTTGTCGGACGAATAGGTCATCATTCCCGAAAAAATATCGGTTTTGAAATGGTAAAAATCGCCGTCTTTTGTTTCGAGCACGATTTCTTTCGAGGGTAATTTGCGCTGCGCCTCTACGTAGGCATCTACTTCGTAGTTCATGCAGCATTTCAACTTTCCGCATTGTCCCGCCAATTTTTGCGGATTGATGGAAATATCCTGATATCGGGCGGCTGAAGTAGAAACGGAAACGAAACTCGACATCCATTTGCTGCAGCACAATTCGCGACCACAGGGGCCGATACCGCCGATGCGACCGGCTTCCTGGCGTGCGCCAATCTGCTTCATTTCTATTTTCACTTTGAACTCGGCCGCGAGAACTTTTATCAGTTGGCGGAAGTCCACCCGTTCGTCGGCGATATAATAGAAGATGGCTTTATTGCCGTCTCCCTGATATTCCACATCGCCGATTTTCATTTGCAGGCCGAGTTCTTCGGCGATCTGGCGCGAGCGAATCATGGTCGCTTCTTCTTTCCCTTTGGCTTGTTCGTATTTTTCCAAGTCCACCGGCTTGGCAACGCGATACACGCGCTTCAAACCTGTTTCATCGGGGCGGAAATTGCTTTTTTTCATTTGCAGTTCCACTAATTTGCCGGTCAGCGAAACCGTACCGATATCGTGCCCCGGCAACGCTTCAACGGCCACAACGTCGCCTTTGAGCAAGTCCAACTTGTTGCTGTTGAGGTAATAACCCTTACGGGTGTTTTTGAACTGCACCTCCACCATGTCGCTCAGCGACTGCATTTCGGGGTAGTTTTGCAGCCAGTCGAAGGTATTTAGTTTGCCGCTTTGTCTGCAACAACCGCCGCAGACGCCTTTTCGGCCGCCGCAATTTGCGCAGCCGGTTGAATTTTCGCAGGACTCTATTTTTATCGGGGCAATATCCGACAATTTATCTAATAATGATTCTTTATCCATATATTGATGAAATCCGGCAAATTTAAGGTTCGTCGGACTGTTTTGTTCATTAAATTTGCGAAAGTTACAAATTTTTCGGGAAATGAAGCCGATTTTGGCCGAGATTTTTGTGTTTACGGGTTACGGAATGGCCGTCGATAAACTCGATGGCAGATAGGACAGTCCTGTTATTTTAGAGCAGGAGAGGCAGCAACTCCGTTATTTTCAATTATTTCTTCAGCAGTACCGTAACTTTGAGGCAGAGGTCTAAAAAAATGATTTTTGCATTGCCATTCTGTTCGATTTGATGATAGGCCGTGGAAAACTCGTCGTTCAAGGTTTCGATGTTTCGCTCGTTGATGAAGGGCGAGAAACGCACTCCAAACTCGCTTTCATCGGGGTTCAGGTAAACAATTTCGAGTTCGTGCAGGTTGCTCACGAAATATTCACGAAACAGCCGGAGGCTGTATTGCAAAAAACTCTTTTGCGCTTCGCGCCCGATTCCGGCCAATTCTGAGGCAATGGCTTTAACGGCTTTGATGTTGCGCGACACCGAGGCACGCATCATTTCTTTGAAGAGATTGAAAAAATAGACGATTTCGTCGGACGATTGGATGATTTCGATGGCTTTCAGAAAACTACCGTTGGCGATATGCGCCACCGACCCGGCATTTTCGTCGTCCAATCCGAAATTCGATTGAATGGCCGAGAGCATCTCTTCGGTTTCGATTGTTCGGATGTGGAGCGGCTGGCAGCGCGACCAGATTGTAGTCAGCACGTTTTCCGTATCTTCCGAGACCAACAGGAAGATCGTATTTGCGGGAGGTTCCTCAATCATTTTCAACAGCTTGTTGGCGCACGATTCGTGCATTTTTTCCGGCAGCCAGACGATCATGATTTTATATTGCGCTTCGTAAACCTTCAGGTTCAACTTGCGGATAATTTCTTCGCTCTCTTTGGCGTAAATAAGTCCCTGTGCGTTTTTTGCATCGATGAAATTGAGCCAGTTGTTGAGGTTGAAATAGCGGTTGTGAGACAGAAACTCGCGCCATTCCGCCAAATATTCGTCGCTCACTTTCGATTTGATGACCGGAAACACGAAATGCAAATCGGGATGCGACAGTTTGTCAAACTTATGGCACGAAGGACATTCGCCGCAGGCGTCGTCCGGTCGCCGGTTTTCGCAATTCAGGTAGCGGGCGTAAGCGATAGCCAACGGCAATTTTCCCACACCTTCGGGGCCATAGAATATCCGTGCATGGGGGACAAAACCTTTCTGCACCGATTCGATGAGGTGTCGTTTTACATCCTGAAGTCCTATGATGTCTCGGAAATACATTTGGCAAAAGGATTAAAAAACCGCTTTCGCCACGCGATAAACGCTTTCGGTGGCCATAAGCGAATAGAAATGAAGTCCGCTAACCTTGTTCTCCTTCAATTCTTTGCATTGTTGAGTACACCATTCCACGCCCACCTCTTTCGCCTGTGCATCGTCTTTGCATTTGCGCAGTTCGGCGGCCAATTCTTCGGGAATGTCGGAGCGGAAAATTTGGGGTAACACAGTCAGCTGGTTTTTCAGATGTATGGGTTTGATGCCCGGAATGATAGGAACAGTGATTCCGGCTTCGCGGCATCGCTTCACAAAATCGAAATATTTGGAGTTGTCGAAAAACATCTGTGTTACAAGGTAATCAGCCCCGTTATCAACCTTCATTTTCGTATAGAGAATCTCCGAATCCATGTTGGGCGACTCGGCGTGTTTTTCGGGATAGCACGCCATGCCGTAAGTAAACGGGATTTCGGGCGCTTCGAAAGTCGAACCGTCGAGCGCAATGCCCTTATTGTAGTTGTTGACTTGCAACTGCAAATCGGTGGCGTGCTGATGACTGTTCATCTTCCGCTGGTCGGGGTCGAGTTTGCCGACATCGCCGCGCAGCAACAGCAAATCGGTTACGCCGAGGAACTCCAAGTCGATAAGGGCATATTCGGTTTCTTCTTTCGAAAAGCCTTTGCAGATGATATGCGGCACCGTTTTTATACCGTATTTGTTTTGTATGGCCGCTGCGATCGCCACCGAGCCCGGGCGCTTACGCAGGTTCACTTTGCGGATAAGGCCGTCTGCATCCTCCTTATAGACATTCTCGCTGTGGTGCGTAGTAATGTTGATGTATTGCGGGTTAAACTCCTTGAGCCGGTCGATGGTTTTGAAGACCTGCTTTATGCTTTGTCCTTTCAGGGGCGGCAATATTTCGAGAGAAAATGCCGTTCCCGACGAAGGTTTGCCAATTAATTCCGAAATTTTCATCTGATATTCCCCCACCCGTTATTTGAAAATCGCCCGAATGATGTCCATCCCGTTAGCGTAAAACAATAGTCCGAACAGCAGAACCATCCCGGCAATCTGGGCATGTTCCAAGAATTTATCGCTGGGCTTTCGGCCGCTGACCACCTCGTAAAGCAAGAACAACACATGCCCGCCGTCCAATCCCGGTATGGGGAGAATGTTCATGAAGGCCAAAATGACGGAAAGAAATGCGGTCATTGTCCAGAACGCATACCAGTTCCATTTTGGCGGAAAAAAATTACCAATGGTGCCGAAGCCGCCCAAAGAGGAAGCGCCCTCTTTTGTGAATACAAATTTGAATTGCGCTATATAACCTTTCAATGTGCGCAAGCCGTATTTGATGCCTTCGGGAAAAGATTGGAGGAGTGAATAATGTACCGTTGTCTGATGGAAATCGGGATAAAAGCCTAAGGTAGCTGTGGAGTCCAACTGCGCGGTTGCGGTGTGCAAAACGCCGCCGCGGTAGTACGAAACTTCGATTTCCCGGCTTCTGTTTTTTCCGAGTTCGTTTGTAAAAACATCGAAAGTAGGCGTTGGGACGCCATTCACGGCAACTAAACTATCGCCTTTTTGCAGTCCTATTCTTCCGGCTTCGCGGTCTTTGATCACTTCCGAAACGATTGTCGGAACAATGTATGACCCGAATCCTTTTTTGTCCCGCATCAATTGTTGTGGCAGGTCTTCAGGAATCCGAACCTCTACTTTTTCTCCGTCGCGCAAAACGGTAACGGTTTTAGCGGTGATGATTTGGGATGGCAGGTTATCGATAATGCCTCCCCTGTCGATAGCCGCTTTTCCATCCACTAAAAAAATCACGTCGCCGTCCACAAAACCGGCACGTTCGGCTGTTTCACTAAAATCCATTCCAATGTTTCCGTTTTTGGGTTCGAAATAAGAATCGCCCCAGTGAAACACCACCATTGCATAGATAAAGAATGCCAATATCAAGTTGAAAATGACTCCGGCTACCATCACCAAAAGGCGTTGCCAAGCGGGTTTGGTACGAAACTCCCACGGTTGGGGCGGTTGAGCCAGTTGTTCCTTGTCCATTGATTCGTCAATCATGCCCGCAATTTTCACGTACCCGCCCAAGGGCAGCCATCCGATTCCGTATTCGGTTTCGCTGTTTTTGGGTTTGTGCCGGAACAAGGCGAACCACGGGTCGAAAAACAAATAGAACTTATCGACCCTGATTTTGAAAAGTCGGGCGAAGAGGAAATGTCCAAATTCATGAACGATAACGAGGATCGACAAGCTAAAAACGAGTTGTAATGCTTTTATTAAAAATGTTTCCATTGTTTCTTGTTTGGCTGCGGGTTATTGCCCTTAGCCGGATTATAATTTTTATTTCTTTTCACGAGCATGCAAAGGTAGTGAAAGCTGAGAGCAAAAAACAATTTTATTTGATTTTTTGCCGAAGCGTATTCTACCTTATGCAAAGATACAAAGTTTCACGAAGAAAACAACTTGTGCAAGGCACAACATCACGAGCACAAATCTGCGACAAGCGACCGGGCGATTGTCCGTGCTTCGGCGTCCGTATTCAAATAATCGTCCAAAGATGGCGAAGCGACAAAAGATGTTTGTTGCATCGTTTTCTCGATCAAATCACTCATCGTCAAATAACCCATTTTTTCGTCAAGGAACGCTGCGACGGCTATTTCGTTGGCTGCGTTCATGATACAGGGCATATTCCCGCCTTTTTCTATCGCCTGATAGGCGAACTGCAAATTGCGGAATTTGTCTGTATCGGGTTTCTCGAAGGTGAGCGAGGCGATTTTGAAAAAGTCAATGGGTTGAAAATCCGATTTCAAGCGTTCGGGATACGAAAACGCATACTGAATGGGGATACGCATGTCGGGTTGCCCAATCTGTGCGATAACCGAGCTGTCTTTGAACTGCACCATAGAGTGGATGATGGATTGCGGATGCACCAGCACCTCTATCTGTTTGGGTTCGACGCCAAAAAGCCATTTGGCTTCTATCATCTCGAAACCCTTGTTCATCAAAGTAGATGAGTCGATGGTTACTTTTGCACCCATGTTCCAGTTTGGGTGATTCAAAGCCTGAGCCTTGGTTACGTTTTTCAGTTCGTCTTTCGAGTAGTTGCGGAAAGGCCCTCCCGATGCGGTAAGCCATATTTTATCGATCTCGTTATTCCCTTCGCCGTTGAGGCATTGAAAAATGGCGGAGTGCTCCGAGTCCACGGGCAAGATTGGCGTGCGGTGCTTCAAGGCCAATTGCGTAACCAATTCTCCTGCGACAACCAATGTTTCTTTGTTCGACAGCGCAATGGTTTTTCCCGCTTCAATCGCCGATATGGTAGGTTTCAAGCCCGAAAAACCGACCATCGCCGTCAAAACAATATCTATCGGTTTGCTTTGCACTACTTGACAAATGGCTTCAGCGCCCGACCACACTTTTATGGGCAAATCGCTCAAAGCCTCTTTCAGTGCGGCATATTTGTCTTTATTGGCAATGACAACCGTTTCGGGTTGGAAACGGCGTGCCTGCTCGATGAGCAAATCGGCATTGTTGTTTGCCGTCAATGCGTAAATTTCAAAGCGGTCGGGATGCTGGGACACAACGTTCAAGGCCTGTGTCCCAATGGATCCGGTTGACCCCAATATCGCTATTTTTCGTTTTTGATTCTCCATTTACAAGTTTTCGATCAATCCTTCGGGCAGATTCATCTGTATGATTTTTGCGTCTTCGTCGATGGAAACGATGAAATCCTCTGTTGCCGGAATCAGGATCTCACCGTTGTCGGAATCGACAACGAAAAGCACGTTTATCGTTGCCGAATCCACAGAACGGACAATACCCAGCGTTTTCCCGTCGGGCTGAGCGATGGCGTATCCGGTAAAAGAATCCCAGTTGGCGGGGTTCTGCAGTTCCAAATTGTTTATCGCTTCGCGATGCAGGAAGACCGACCATTTGGAAAGCTTCGCGGCTTGCGCTTCGTCGTTGACGTCTTCGAATTTCACACGCGCCGACACGTCGGAAGAGAAAGTCATCTCTTCCACAAAAAAGGGGACGAAAATTCCGTCGATTTCCAAAAAATAGTACTCCGTATCGATATCGCCGTACTCCGGTTTATCAAACAGAAGCATTACCGCCCCACGGATACCGTAGGGCTTTAATAAACGCCCAATCTGTATAACATTGTCGCTCAGAATCATCGTTTTTCAGGAACCGGGAATCAAGTCGGCGCAGGTTATCCGGACACTTATTTCCTCTGTCCCTTAATGTTTTTAA
Source organism: Dysgonamonadaceae bacterium (assembly GCA_031272205.1). Classification (GTDB taxonomy): domain Bacteria; phylum Bacteroidota; class Bacteroidia; order Bacteroidales; family Dysgonomonadaceae; genus JAISUH01. The sequence continues at coordinate 9,939 of JAISUH010000037.1, forward strand.
GTTTGCTTTTCGAGACGTTCACTTTGGCTTCCGGAATGGTGTATGTATCGGCATCCAGCAGGATTTTCCGATCCGACAATTCGGCCAAGTCGTGAAATATTTTAGCGTCCTCCACCTCCTTGTTCCATTGCACATACGAACGTTTCATTTGGGCGACCAACATGCGGATCAGGGAATCGCGCTCGTTGCCTTCGGGCATATTGGCGGCGATGGTGATCATCTTTTCCATGATTTTACCGTAATGACGGTATTGCATTGTCGGGCGGCTGTAATCGAGATGTCCGGGAGGAGAATAGAGGTCTTCTTTTCTCACGATTTCGTAGGGATAATCGATATCCAGTTTAAAATCGGACATGATGGCCAGGTGATCCCAAAGGATGTGTTTAAAATCGTTCACATCGCGCAAATGCGGAAACATATTGCCCATGATGTTGATGACGGATTGAGCGCAACGTTTGCGTTCTCCCCGATCTTTGATGGTTACGCAATGATCCACCATGTTTTGGATATTTCTGCCGTATTCAGGCAGAATTAGCCGTTTGAGTTGAGTGTTGTATTCCATATATTTTATAACAGTATATTGTTGGTGCAAGGGTGTCCTCCTTAAAAATTATAGGCGACGCCCAATCCCAGAATCTCCCTGAATTGAACGCGGGGGCCGTGGGCAACGCCGGCATCATCGACATAAGCCACGTCGTCGTCGTAGCGCAGGGTGGTATTGAGGGAAGTGGTCAAAAATTTATTGATTTTCATCGTAACGAGCACATCCCAGTCGATGTCCACGTTCCCGAACGATTTGTCATAAGCGGTAAAGAAATCGGCTTTCGACACCAAATTCACGTTTTCCATCAGTTGCACGGTGTAAACGGTTTTCAGGTACGAACCCATTTGGAATTTCGATTTTTTGCCCGGATCCACGCCAAACATCCCGTCAAATTCATCGTCCAATACAAAGGTGGCTCTGAGGGCTATGGGCGAGTAGTACAGCGAAAATTTGCTGTTCGGTTTATAGTCGATACCGATGGAGAAAGTGCTATAACCCGGAGCCATAAAGTTGGATATCAACTTCTTGGGTGTAGCGCCGTAATTATATCCTTCTGCGAATTGGGTTTTGAAGTCGAACAATGCAGTGTAGTAGAGTTTTGGGTTTTGGACATAACCCAGTTTGGATGCAAAATCTATTTTATCGGTGTTTTTACGCACCCCTAAGGATTGGCTGCGCGTCAATCCGTAATCCAGTGCCAGTGTATTTTCCCATGCCCACTGATTTTTTTTGTAGATCAGCGAGCCGTTTAAGTAAACGTTCCCCGCTAATGCGCTTTCTCCACCGCCCGACCAATTGGAAAGAGACGTTTGGGAGAAATTCAGACCCGTAACGCCCGAAAGTTTCCAAGGCGATTCAACTTTGGCGGGTTCTTCTGCGGTTTGAGCCGATAATATAGCGCTCAAAAACAAGATTGGTAAAAAATAAAAAAACTTTTTCATTGCTGTAAATTTTATTCGTTAGTTATCTGAGTTTAAGCACGTCTCCTTCTTCGGGAACGTACTCGTAATTTTTCTTGTTAAGACGGTATAAGTTGCGAACTTTCATTCCATATCTCTGTGAGATGCTGTACATCGATTCTCCAATCTGCACGGTGTGCGTTTGATAGGGTTTGTCGGCACGCGATTTTTTCTTTTGAAAATAAACGATGTCGCCTTCGCTTAACGGGAAACCTTCCGGCACTTCGTTGAATTTCAGCAGGTCTTTTTCTTTGAAACCAAATTCCTGCGCAATACTTGCGAACGAATCGCCATCTGCGGCAATCACATAAACCAGCCCGTAAGTCTTGTAGGGTTGGTGTTTCCACGAATTGGGCGTCGGCGGAGCCGGATTGCTGCTGCTGCGTTTAGCGCGTTTCCGATAATTTTTGTTGTCGTATCGGTAAAGCTCGTAATCCTCTATCAGTTTTATCAGTTTGTTGGCGTAAGCCCTGTCCGTAGCATAGCCCGTTTTTTGCAGACCTCGCGCCCATGCTTTGTAATCCGTGATTTCCAACTCGAAAAGCACCCGATAGCGGCTTCCGGCCGATAAAAATTCGGCATGGTCTTTATACGAGTCTTCCACTTTGTCGTAGCGCCGGAAACAGTCGTTTGGCGTGTCATCGGCGGCATAAACGCGCTTACCCGACCAGTCGCGGTGGCATTTTATCCCAAAGTGGTTGTTGGATTTCCTTGCCAATTCGCTCATCCCTGCTCCCGACTCCAACAAACCCTGCGCCAGCGTGATGGATGCGGGAATCTCGTATTCGACCATGTGTCGGACGGCAATGTTGCTGTATTTACCGATGTAATCTTCGTAAACCTTCATCCGTACCTGTCCTCCAACTGTTGCGGGCAGAAATAAAAAGAGCAAAGCGCAGCAGAACGGTAAAATATCATTATATTTGCAGGAAGAAAGTTTTGTCCGCATCATTTATTTTTAATCGAAATACAAATGAAAGAAATCAATTTGACTACAAAGATAAGCGTTTATCCGATAGAGGAGTGTTCTGAAATCGAAAAAAAACTTATAAATGAGGCAAAAAGGGTGGCGCTCAACGCTTATGCCCCTTATTCGAAGTTCAAAGTGGGCGCTGCCGTACTTTTGGAGAACGGGCAAATCGTAATCGGTAACAATCAGGAAAATGCGGCTTATCCATCGGGATTGTGCGCCGAACGCACGGCCATTTTTTATGCCAACGCCAATTTTCCCGATCAAAAAGTGGAGGCTATTGCCATTGCCGCATGTTGCAACGGCGAATATACCAAAGAGGTTGTTACGCCCTGCGGATCTTGCCGTCAGGTGCTGTTGGAAGTGGAAAACCGCTTTAAAAAACCGTTTAAGATATTGATGTACAGCCATGAATGTGTTTATGTGGCAAACAGTATCCGCGATTTGCTGCCGCTGAGTTTCGGGGAAGAGATGCTGAAAAGCAACGTATAGCAATGGTTTGAACCGGAAACTGAGGCGAAAACTCCTTAAAACGACGATTCTGCCAGCGTTACCAAAAACCACTCGTTGTTTATCAGCTTGAAATAATAGTCGGCATAGATACCGTTGTCGATACCGCGCACTTCCACGATGGCCGTATCGTTCTTGAAAACCACGTTTTGCAGATAGCGGTCGTATTCGCGCGAAGCATAAGTGGTATCATAGGTCAAATCCAGCAATTCCCAATCGTATTTCCCGACGGTTTCTTCCATAAGGCCCATACCTTCGTTGTGCGTATCGGGAATGGTAACCTTGATCGGGAAAACGATGCGCTTGAGCTGGAAAATTTCTTCGGTGTTGAACTTGTCTAAGAAACGTTGAAAGTCTTCGCTCGATGAAACGGCAATGATATTCGGGCTGTCTTCTTTTTGAAGACGATTTTCACGCGGATTGTGTGAACAGGAAATCAGCAGCAACGAGAGTAACGCTACATGAAAATTATAAAAATACACCATAATCTTTTTTAACCAAACCGATTTTAAAGAGGATATAAAATTCGCTGCAAAGGTACTGATTTTTTGATTCTCGAATGAATACGGATCGTATTTTTTTGATAAATGACAACCATTTTTGTTCCGATTGAAATAAAGATGGAAGTTTTTATCGGTTTTCCATCGGTAATGTACCCTAAATTTTGTTATCTTTGTTAATCAAAATAAATTCTATCGCGGATGAATCTTCAGGAAGACATCGAAAAACTGTTCTCGGATCAGATGGAAGCATGGCCTCAGTTGTGCAATGCCGTTTCGCAAATAGACAATGTGCAAACAAAACATTTTTTGTGGGGTAACGGTGTCGAGGTAACGCTTCAGTTTAATCCGGCGCGTATCGTTTCTACGGGTGCAAAAGTGGATGCTAAAAACATCGGAGAACGCCCGTGTTTCCTCTGCGAGGGCAACCGTCCCAAAGAGCAGACGGGGATTCCTTTTCTGGGGAAATACCTCATTCTTTGCAATCCTTTTCCCATTTTGCAGAGGCACCTTACCATCCCCCTTTACACCCATGTCCCGCAGCGCATCCGCAAAAAAGCGGGCGATATGCTCGCTTTGGCTGAGGCTTTGCCCGACTATATCGTTTTTTACAACGGCCCCGAAGCCGGGGCGTCTGCCCCCGACCATTTCCATTTGCAGGCGGGATTAAAATCGCCCGCGCTTCTTGCCGGCGATAATGAGTTGCGCAGTTGTTTGGTGATTGAGGGTTATTCGGTAAAAGAAATGGAAGATCGCTTCGAAGATGTGTATCAATACTTGCGCAGTCGCCAACCCGAAAAAGAGGAGCCCCTTCTCAACATTATCGCTTTTGTAGATAACGGCAAATACATACTGCACGTGTTTCCGAGAAAAGCGCATCGCCCTCGCCAATATTTCGCCGACGCTGCAAGGCAACTGCTCGTCAGCCCCGGTGCGATAGACATGGCCGGATTGGTCATCACCGTACGCGAAGAAGATTTCAACACCATGACGAAAAACGACATCGAAGACATCTATTCGCAAGTCTCGATGCCCATCATATAATAGATTACCCAAACACTGAGAATCATGCAAAATTCAGATATTATATTACTGACAATCAACGGTGAAGATAAGCCGAGCCTCACTGCCTCACTGACGGAGATATTGGCGCGGTACGACGCTTTCATCCTTGATATCGGTCAGGCCGACATCCACAACAATCTCTCGTTCGGCATCCTTTTCAAAGTCGAAGGAGGGGAGGGCGACCTTCTGAAAGATCTGTTGTTCAAGGCCTACGAATTGGGCGTTAACATCCGATTCACGCCTATCACGGCCGAAAGATACACCAACTGGGTATCGATGCAGGGAAAAAACCGATACATCATCACTTTGCTCGGCCGTGTTTTAACGGCCCGGCAAATAGCATCGGTATCGAGGATCGTCTCCGAGCAAAACCTCAATATCGACAACATTGTACGCCTCACCGGCCGCGTGCCTTTGGAAGAAAAAGAACGCACTCCCAAGTCCTGCGTGGAGCTTTCGGTGCGTGGTACGCCCAAAGATAAACGCTACATACAGCGAGCCTTCCTCGAACTCTCATCGGAATTGAATTTCGATATTTCCTTTCAGGAAGAGAGCATGTATCGCCGTATGCGCCGCCTGATCTGCTTCGATATGGATTCTACGCTCATCCAAACCGAAGTGATCGATGAGCTGGCGTTAAGAGCCGGCGTTGGCAACAAAGTGAAGAATATTACCGAAGCGGCTATGCGAGGCGACATCGATTTCGAGGAAAGTTTCCGCCAAAGGGTAAAATTGCTCGAAGGACTTGACGTTTCGGTCATGCAGGACATAGCCAAAAACCTCCCCATCACCGAAGGTCTCGACCGGCTGATGCGGGTACTGCGTAAGGTGGGATTCAAAACGGCAATTCTGTCGGGAGGCTTCACCTATTTTGGTCATCATCTGAAAGACAAATACGGCTTCGATTATATGTATGCCAACGAGCTTGAAATCCGCGACGGGAAGCTTACCGGAAATTACGTCGGCGATATAGTCGATGGAAAACGGAAAGCCGAATTGCTGCGCCTGATTGCGCAAGTGGAAAAAATAGACATCCGCCAAACGGTGGCCGTGGGAGACGGAGCAAATGATTTGCCCATGCTGGGTATCGCCGGGCTCGGCATCGCGTTTCACGCCAAGCCGAAAGTAAAGCAGACCGCCGGACAATCGCTTTCGAGCGTTGGCATCGATGGTATTTTGTATTTCCTTGGTTACAAAGATTCGTTGCTCGACTCGGAAATGCTGAGCAATTAATGGTCGAAAGACCTCTTTTTTTCGTATCGGGGCAAATTGGTATGAAATTTGCTGTTATTTTGATGGAGAACCGTAATAAAAAAGGGCGACATGGAACATCCGTTGAACGTATTAATCTGCTTCTCGAAACCGCAAACCGGCGAATCGCTGGGAGCCTTGGCTGCCGAATTGATCAGAGGAAAAAACGATCATTCGGAAGTTACCGTGTTGCACCTTGTCGGAAAAGAGCAATGGACGCTTATCGATAACGCGGACGCGTACAAGAGTCGCCTTTTCGAAAATATCGTCGCCCGCTGCGAAGAAAATGACATTCTCGTCCGCACTTTCGTGAAGCCCTCCGATGCTTTTGTGAACGACATCCTCGAAACCGGAAAGGAACAGAATTGCAACCTTGTGCTTTTGGGAATCGGAGGAAACGTGCTCAATTCGTCGCTTTGGGAAAAATTCAAAATCTTGAAAAACGATGCGAACAATTCGGAAGAATTTGTTTACGGGCAATTCGAAACGCCGGTCGCACAATCCTTGGAGAGCGTTTCATCACTGCTTTTCCGCAACTATGCGGATACGGGCATTTTCGTGGACAATTCCTTCGAAAAGGCAGACAAACTCTTCGTCCCCATCCTCGATAAAGATGACACGGATATCTTGCCGCTGTTAAAACGGTTCATGCGCAGGGAAAACGCATCGGCGACGGTGTGGGATGCTATCGGAATACTGAGTAGCCCTCGCCAACCTGAGATTCAAAAATACTTCCGCTACCTTCAAAAAAAATTCGACGGGCGTATTGCACTTTGGGACAATAACCGGAAAATAGACGCTTCTTTCATCGAAAATCAGGAGTTGATCCTGACCGGAATCGACGGCTGGAATAAACTCATTACCACAGCATTACCGTGGAAGGATTCATTGCCCTCTATCCTTGTGATTAAAAAAGGGCATCAAGAAAATTAAAAACGTATGGAACGGACACAAATTGAAAATACAAAAGAAAAAATAGCGTTGTTGATTGAAGATAGACGGTTGAAAGAGGCTTTCGACGAAATAAAAACGTTTATGAAAACGCAGAGCAACTGGTCGTTTTCGGAAAAAATGGCGGAGATGGAGACCAACTACAACTACCTTATCCACTATTTTTTGGAGGGAGCGCGTGATCCGGAATACAACCGGATTTACAACCAGCTCGTCCGCGACACATACGCCCTGACGGACAGCATCGCCGAGAGTTTGCTCACGCAACAAAGTTCCGCCATTTTTTTTGAGAAGCTGAGACTATCGGCCATCCGCCCCCCCGTCTCTGCGGAAGAATACCGGGATACCATCGGTAAGCAGATGGATGCGTTTGCCGTCATCGAGTTGTTGGACAACAACAATGAAAAAGATGCGCGGATCCAACAGGCTTGCCAGTCGCACGAACACACGGTAAGCGATTTTTTCTACTCGACATTTTCGTCGCCAAGGGCAAACGCCGAGCAAACGGCCGCTTACCGACGCTTCATTGAAGATGGGCTTGTGCCCGTAAACGACAAGTGCATGTTGGTGTCGGCGCTCACAATGAACATCTTGCAGCGCTTCGACGCACGAAAAATCGAATTGCTCCTCGAACTTTGTGAAAATCCGCATCCCGAAATCGCTTTGCGGGCTATCATCGGAATCATCCCCATATCTCAAAAACACGAGAAACAGTGGCGGCTGTGCCCCGAATTGGGCAACCGTCTCAAACTGCTGTCGGACAATCCCGTCTTCAATCGACGCTTACTGTCGGCCGTCATACAATTTATACAGGCACGCGAAACGGAAAAAATAACAAAAAAACTGACGGAAGAAATCATTCCTCAAATGATGAAACTCAGCCCCATGATCGGCAAAAAAATTAATTTGGACGAATGGATGGGCGAATCGGGCTTCGACGAGAAAAATCCTGAATGGCAAAAAATTTTTGACGATGCCGGATTAACCGATAAACTGCAGGAATTTTCGGAGATGCAGCTGAAAGGCGCCGATGTATTCCATTCCACTTTCTCCAACCTGAAATCCTACCCTTTCTTCCACGAGATGAGCAACTGGTTCTTGCCCTTCGACAACGGACACTCGCAGGTGCAACAACTATTCACCGACAAAATGGAAGGCCGCACGCTCCTGAAATCACTCATCAGTTCGCCGGTAATTTGTAACTCCGATAAATATTCGTTCTGCTTCAGCATTATGATCATGCCGGAAAATTACCGCAAAATGATGATTTCGCAGCTCGATGCCGAAAGCGAAGCGCTCAACCAGATGCAGGAAGAGGGGTTGGCGCTGAATCCGCATCAGAAAGAAGAGGTTATCGTCAAACAATACATTCAGGATCTATACCGCTTCTTTAAGCTGTTTCCCCGCCGCGACGAATTTACCGATATTTTCGCCCTGCCGTTGAATTATCACCGCCTCGAAGCCTTTCGTCCAATCACCTCAGATGCCCGATATATGGCGCAAATTGCGCTCTATTATTTCGAAAAAAATAATTTTGCGGAAGCGCTGGAAGCCTACGAATGTTTGTCGATAACGGGTGAAACCCAAAGCGAAACTTGGCAAAAAATCGGCTATTGCAAGCAGATGCTCGGCGATATCGAAGGCGCACTGGAAGCCTATCTCCACGCCGACCTTATCGAGGAAAACAATACTTGGATCATCCGCCGCACGGCGCAATGTTACCGCCTGCTGAAAGCGCCCGAAAAAGCTTTGGCCTGCTACCGCCGGTTGGAACACCTCAACCCCGCCGACCTCAACGTTCAACTCAATATCGGACACTGCTACTTAGAGCTTAAGCAGTACGGAGAGGCGCTAAACAACTATTTTAAAGTGGAACTGACCGACGGGCAAAATGCCCGCGCATGGCGTTCCATCGCGTGGTGCGCCTTCCTTTCACGCAAATTCGACGTGGCGCAGAAATATTACGGGCAAATCATCGACAATAAACCCAATGTGCACGATTTCCTCAACGCCGGACACGTAGCGCTTTGCCTCGGAAATCCCAAACAAGCCGTCGAACGCTACCGCCGTTCCATAGAATTGGCAGGCGATTTCGAAACGTTCCGCTCTATGATGAAGGAAGACGAAGACGAATTGCAGGAAGCGGGAGTAGATACCGCCCTGCTGCCGATTGTTTTGGATGTTTTGAGGCCTTAGCTCCACAAGATCTAAAATTATCTGACAATCAGAAGATAAGTCTTTTTTATAATTGTTGAAAACTTTCTTATGACAAATTTTGTCAGTTCGGAAAAAGTCATTATCATTGCATGAATTAAAACGATTTTTGAATGGAAACTTTTGGCGAATATATCAGACAGTTAAGAATTGATACGGGTTTACCGATTAGGAAAATAGCCGCACAATTGGATATTGATTCTTCTCTTTTGAGCAGAATTGAACGCGATGAGCGACAAGCAAATAAAGATGTTATTGCAGGTATAGCACGAATTTTCAATCAAAACGAACAGGATTTGTTCCAACGATTTTTAAGCGACCAAATTGCATATAAAATTCTTAATGAGGACGTTGATATAGAAGTGCTGAAAGTTGCAGAACAGAAAGTGGAGTATTTAAAGTCAAAAAGGGGAATAAATTTATCATTATGACAATACAAGAATTTACACATAAATTCAAAGAAATCAAAAGTTTAGGCTTTGTTCCAACAATGCGTAAAGGACCGACAGGCATTGGTTATACGCTTGAAACTTTGCTGGGTATTGCCGAAAACAATGTTGCTCACCCCGATATTGAGGGTGCAGAATTGAAAGCCCATAGAACAAAGGGCAATAGTTTGATTACGCTTTTTACTTTCAACAATAAAGTATGGAAGATGCCGCCGTTGGAAGCTGTCAAAAATATGGCAGTTTAGACAAAGACGGCAGAATCGGACTCTACTATACAATGTCCCTGAAACCGAATAGTGCAGGTCTTTTTCTGGATGTTCAAAAGGATGAAATTTCTGTTCGCCATATTTCAGGGGACATAATTGCTACTTGGCAACTGCAAACGTTGGCGGACAGATTTATGCAAAAAATGCCTGCATTGCTTTTCGTTTCCACTTTTACCGAAGAACGCGCCGATGTTGAGTACTTCCATTATTACCGCGCGCAACTGATGAAAGGCACATCGCCCGAATTGTTGGCAGACCAATTTAAAGCAGAGAATATTTTGGTTGATTTGCGGTTGCACGATAAAGGTACAATGGCACGAAATCACGGCACAGGTTTTAGAACTTACGAAGATAAATTGCCGTTACTTTTTAATGAAATAAAGGATTTATATATATGTATAAGGTTGTCAGAAACGAAAAATACGATTTTGCAGGGCTGTCATACTCAACTGTTTACCCGAATTTGCATAAATATCCGGCAACGATGTTACCGCAAATTGGCATTGAAATTCTCAATGAATTAAATGTGAAATCAGGTCGCTTGCTTGACCCTTACTGTGGTTCGGGAAGTTCTTTTGCAAGCGGGTTGGAATGTGGAATTACCGAAATGCACGGTTTTGATATTAATCCTTTGGCAGTACTGATTTCGAGTGTGAGATTTACAAAAATATCTGTAAATGAACTTATTGAAACCAAACAGGAATTTAGAAGTAATGTTTATGAATTTCTGAAAAACGAAAGTAATATAAAAACGTTAAAATATCCAAAAATTACAAATTTAGATTTCTGGTTTTCAACAGAAGTAAGTGATAATCTGGTTATTATTAAACATTTTATTGATAAAATACAGAACAAACACATTAGACGGTTTTTCTTAATTCCATTTTCTGAAACGGTGCGTGAATGTTCTTATACAAGGAATAACGAATTTAAGTTATTCCGAATGAAA
>JAISUH010000010.1 GCA_031272205.1 Dysgonamonadaceae bacterium
ACAGTTCGTCAACGATAATCAATGATTATATCGATGTATCCAGCTATTCTTCAGGCGTTTACATAATCCAATTCACGACTGCCGACGGCATTGTGACGCGGAAATTTGTGAAGAAGTAAAAAAAGTGGTGTTTAACAAGAAGCCTGTCAGGTCGTCGTTAGCGCGGCCTGACAGGCTTTTTTTTAAAAAAAAGAATGCGTTAAATCCTGATTATCAATCCTTCATTCGACAAAACGACCTTAGGAAACGTCGTTTCGGATTCTGTTTTAAAACTATGGATATCGTTGTAACGAGCGGAATAATGGCCGAGGACTAATTGTTTGACGCCGGCCTTGAGGGCTATTTTTGCAGCCTGAAGCGCAGTCGAATGGAATGTTTCTTTGGCGCGGGGCATGTCTTTTTCAAGGAAAGTCGATTCGTGATAAAGGCAATCGACCCCTTGGATATAAGGAATTATCGAGGTAGTATATGATGTGTCGGAGCAGAAAGCGTATGAACGGGGGAGGGCTGCAGGCCTCGTCAGGCGGTTGTGAGGAATTACCACTCCGTCTTCCGTAACAAAATCCGCGCCTTGTTTTATCTTCGGGATTTCCCGCAGAGGGACATTGTAATAGTCTATCATCTCGCGGATTATGTGCGGTTCCGAAGGCTTCTCGCGAAAAAGAAAGCCGCATGTGGGGATGCGGTGTTTTAAGGGAATAGTGTAAACACAGAGCGAACGGTCTTCCATAATCATCTCATGGCGGTTGGGGTCAATGACGTTGAAACATACCTTGTACGGCAACTCCTTACAGAATTGGACGAGGATAGCGGAGAGGAAAGCCTCGACCTCGGCAGGGCAATGTATGAACAAATCACCTTTGCGCCCTAACATCCCGAAAGTGGATATTAGCCCGGGCAAACCAAAACAGTGGTCGCCGTGAAGGTGTGAAATAAAAACATGATTCAACCGTTTGAAATGCACTTTGTAGCGCCGCATTTGCAATTGTGTTCCTTCCCCGCAATCTATCAAATACAACTTGTTGCGCAATTCAACGACTTGTGCGGTGGGCGCATGACAAATAGTCGGAGTAGCAGAACCGCAACCTAATATTAGAACTTTAAAGTCTGTCATCTCTTAAAAATAATTCGTAAAGGAACAATAAATTTTCGATATATCCAAATAAAAACGATTTTTTTTGCGAATAGACTTGTTTTTTTTTAGATTATTACTACTTTTGCATAAAAAATTGAGACAAATATATGAATATATTGGAAGTCACATGGACAGTCGATCCCGCCATTTTTTCAATAGGGTCGAGAGAGATACGATGGTATGCGTTGATGTTTGTCATAGGCTTTACTATCGGCTACAAGATTGTGGAGCGTATGTGGAAGCGCGAAAATGTCAACCCTAAATGGATTGATCCGCTGCTTTATTATACGATAATAGGGACAATCGTAGGGGCGCGGTTGGGACATTGCCTGTTCTATGACCCGGGCTACTACCTCGCTAACCCTTTTGAAATCCTGAAAGTATGGGAAGGAGGCCTCGCGAGCCACGGCGGCGTGCTGGGCATTATCATCGCTGTGTATATCTACTCGAAAAGGGTGAGCCATAAGAGTATGCTATGGACGTTCGACAAACTTGTGACGCCGACCGGCTTAGTCGCCGCGCTGATAAGGCTCGGCAACCTCTTCAACCACGAAATATATGGCCATGTAACCGGCCTGCCGTGGGGGTTCCGCTTTATCAAGAACCTGCATCAATGGAAGCAGGGCGCACAACCGATATTTACCGAACCGAGCCACCCGACGCAACTCTACGAGGCCGGTTGTTATTTACTGATTTTCACCCTCTGTATGTGGCTCTATTTCAAAAAAGACGCATGGAAAAAGGAGGGTCTTATCTTCGGGATATTCCTCGCTACACTCTTCTTGGCACGCTTTTTTATAGAATTTTTCAAGAATGTGCAAGAAGAATGGGAAGTGTCTATGGTACATAACATCGGCATCAATATGGGACAACTCTTGAGCATACCGTTTATCATTGCCGGCATTTGCTTGGTTTGGCGGGCATTGAAACGAGAAAATTAAAAATAGGTATTATAATATGAAATTAATAGGTAAAGGTATTTATTACGTCGGCGTAAATGACCGGCAAAAACTGCTGTTCGAGAATCTCTGGCCGCTTTCGCAGGGCGTTTCTTACAACTCGTACATCATCAAAGGCTCGAAAAATATTCTTGTAGATACGGTCGATATCTGTTATTCCGAACAGTTCTTCGGGAATATCGGCCGAATATTGGATGGTGCAACGCTCGACTTCCTGATAATCAATCACATGGAGCCTGATCATTCGGGAAGTATCGCTATATTGCGCGAAAAATATCCCAATATCAAAATCATAGGCAACAAGCTGACTTTCGGCATGTTGGCGGGCTATTACGGCATAACCGACGGCTTGATGGAAGTCAAGGACGGCGAGACGCTTGAGATTGGCGATCGCCGCTTGCGGTTCTACACCGCTCCTATGGTGCATTGGCCGGAGGTGATGTTTACTTATGATGAGACGACTAAGACGCTCTTTTCCGCCGATGCTTTCGGTACTTTCGGCGCCCTCGACGGCGGCGTCATCGACAAGGATGTCAACCCCGACCGTTATTGGGATGAGATGCGCCGTTATTACTCGAATATAGTCGGCAAATACGGTAATCCGGTGCAGAAGGCTTTGCAAAAACTCGCAAACGTCGAGATAGATGCTATTTGCCCGACCCATGGCCCGGTTTGGACAAGTTGCAAGGCGCAGGCCATTGAGATATACGACAGGATGAGCCGCTACGACGCCGATCCGGGGGCGACAATAGTCTATGGAAGCATGTACGGACACACGGAACGTATGGCCGAAACTATCGCAGAAGGGCTGTCGGATGCCGGTATCCGCGATATCGTGATCCATAACGTTAGCCGTAGCCATGCTTCTTATATCTTGCGTGATATATTTAAGTATCAGGCTGTTATCATCGGTAGTCCGACATACAGTAACACTATCTTCCCCGAAATAGAATCGCTTCTTAGCCGTATAGAACTGCGAGAAATCAAGAATCGCCTGTTCGGATATTTCGGCTGCTTCACCTGGGCAGGACAGGCCGTCAAGCGCCTCGCCGCCTTCGCAGAAGCCGTCAAATGGGAAACGGTGGGCGCGCCGGTCGAACAGAAACAAAATATTTCGACCGAAGATGAATGTCTCGCTCTTGGTCGCGCTATCGCAGAAAGACTTAATAATTAACCAATTAAAATTAATCAATATGAGAGTAATCATTGAACCGAACTACGAAAAATTATCGAAATGGGCTGCTAACTATATAGCCCTGAAAATCAACGGCGCTAAACCGACGGCGCGTAAGCCTTTTGTCCTCGGACTTCCTACAGGCTCGTCGCCCCTTGGCGTCTATAAGGAACTTATCAAACTGAACAAGTCGGGCGGCGTCTCGTTCAAGAACGTCATCACATTCAACATGGACGAATACGTGGGCATCCCCCGCGAGCATCCCGAAAGTTACCACTCATTCATGTGGAACAACTTCTTCTCACACATTGACATCGCCAAAAAGAACGTCAACATCCTTGACGGCAACGCGCCTGATCTCGAAGCCGAATGTGCCGGTTATGAGGAACGCATCAAACAAGCCGGAGGCATCGACCTCTTCCTCGGCGGCATCGGCCCCGATGGCCACGTCGCCTTTAACGAACCGGGGTCTTCGCTGTCTTCGCGTACCCGTGTGAAGTCGCTTACGACCGATACTATCATCGCCAACTCGCGCTTCTTCGGCGGCGATACTAACCTTGTGCCCAAGACCGCCCTGACCGTTGGTGTGGGTACGGTCATGGACGCCCGCGAAGTTATCATCATCGTCAACGGCCATAACAAATCGCGAGCCTTGCAGCAAGCTATCGAAGGCGCAGTAAACCAAATGTGGACAATAACCGCCCTGCAACTGCATCCTAAAGGCATAATTGTATGTGACGAAGCTGCTTGCGCGGAAATCAAAGTCGGTACATACAAATATTTCAAAGATATAGAATCGGCTAATCTCGACCCCAAAAGTTTGATGAAATAAAGTTCTTATATGCAGACAAATACGCAGCTGGAACTTGCCCGTAAATTCGTATTAAATACGGGATGCCACGTGTTTTTGACGGGCAAGGCGGGGACGGGTAAGACGACGTTCCTGCAACAGTTGCGGCAGTCGGCTGCCAAGCGGATGGTTGTCGTTGCGCCTACCGGAGTGGCTGCTATTAATGCGCATGGCGTTACTATTCACTCGTTCTTTCAACTGCCGCCCGTGCTGCAGCTTGGCATCGAAAAGATGAAAGCCGAGATGCACCGCTTCAACAAAGAGAAGTTGAACATCATACGCAGCCTCGACCTGCTTGTCATCGACGAGATAAGCATGGTGCGCGCCGACTTGCTTGACGCCATCGACCTTGTGCTGCGTCGCTATCGCTCACACAATAAGCCCTTCGGCGGCGTTCAACTGCTAATGATTGGCGATCTGCAACAACTGTCGCCTATAGTTAACGAAGGTGACCGCGCGGCTATGGATGCTGTCTATGAAACGCCTTACTTCTTCAGTAGCAACGCTTTAAAGGAAACGGAATATGTCAGCATTGAACTCACGCAGGTCTTCCGGCAGCAGGACGAGCATTTTATCAATATACTTAATAAAATACGCAATAAATCCATTGATGATGAGGTGCTTAAGGCATTAAATGAGCGTTATATTCCCGATTTTAAGCCCAAAGAAGAAGACGGATATATTATTCTATGCACTCACAACCGTCAGGCGTCGCGCATCAATGAGAACGAGCTGTATGCGCTGCCCGACAGAGAACATTATTTTGAGGCGATGGTTGAGGGTAACTTCCCGGAATATTCGTATCCGACTAACAGTAAGCTTGTTCTGAAAGAAGGCGCTCAGGTGATGTTTGTGAAAAACGACACATCGCCGGATAAACGTTATTACAACGGCAAAGTGGGGAAAATCAAGACGATACGCGGAAATGAGGTGCGGGTTGTATGCGTCGGAGAGGAAAACGAGATTGTTGTAACTCCGCAAAAATGGGCTAATGTGCGCTACGGACTTGATCCGAATACGCAGGAAATCAGAGAGATAGTAGATGGCACGTTCGTACAGATGCCGCTGAAACTTGCATGGGCGATAACGATACACAAAAGTCAAGGCTTGACGTTCGAGCACGCCGTGATTGACTCCAAAGACGCTTTCGCGCATGGGCAGGTCTATGTAGCCCTCAGCCGATGCAAGACGCTCGAAGGGCTGGTGCTCAGTTCGCCGATAACAGCCAAGAGTATCATTAACGACATGACTGTCAGAGATTTTACCTTGCGTATGGAGCAAAGCCAGCCCGACGAAAACTTGCTGACCAAGGCGCAAAAAGCCTATCAGCACGAGCAACTGCTTGATTTGTTCCGCTTCGACGTTTTCCGCTACCGCATTGTCTATCTCGAAAAAATTGCAGCCGAAAATTCCGGCAGTTTTCCAAAACCCACGAAAGACCTGATAAACCGCCTGCTTTCTCCGGTGATGAAAGAAATACTCGAAGTGGCGGAAAAGTTTCATCTACAGATAAACCGTCTGTTGCCGCAAGAGGCTGATATAGAGAAGAATACTGCGTTGCAGGAACGTATCGGCAAGGGCGCGACTTATTTCTCGGAAAAAATCAAGGCGCTCATCCTCGACGAGTTAAAGCGCCTCGACACAGATCTTGATAACAAGGTTGTAAAGAAGCAGCTGAACGAGGCGGTGAACCGTCTTGAGAACGAGGCGCAAATGAAGTATGACAGTCTGCGAGCCTGCGTCTCCGGTTTCTATCTGTCTGACTATCTGCGCACAAGAGCATTGGCGGCGATAGAAAAAGATAAACGCCCGACCACCGCAGTCCGCCCCAAAGTAGCGTCAGTTGAAAATACAGAGATAGAAAACCCTGTGCTGTTCGAGCGGCTGCGAGCATGGCGTTATCAGAAAGCTTTGGAAATCAATAAAGCGGTATTTGTAGTATTCTCGCAGAAAACCCTTTACGAACTTGTGCATTATCTCCCTCAAGACAAGCATTCGCTGTTGAAAATCAACGGCATTGGCGATGCAAAAGCCGCTTTGTACGGAGACGAGATAATAGAGAAAATCCGTACTTATTGTGAGGAAAACATTATTGTGCCGCCCGATATGACCTTGCAAACGTCGAAAAGTAAATCAAGCAAGTCTGCTGCTGCCAAACAGCCAAAAGAAGACACGCGTGAAGTAACGATAAATCTCTTTAAATCAGGGAAAACAATGCCGGAAATAGCCATCGAACGCGGACTGGCTCTAACAACGATTGAAGGGCACCTGTCTCAACTTGTTGCCAAAGGCGAATTAGACGCTACTAAGCTTATAGCTACAGAAAAATTGCAGGAAATAGTTGCCTATTTCAAATCGACCCAAGACCGGACATTATCCTCTGCTTTCGCTCATTTCGATGGCAAATACACATACGGCGAACTCCGAATAGGCTACGCCTCTACACTCTTCTAAACTATGGGATTAAGCATTTATTACAGCGGTCGGCTCAAAAACGCAAAGTTGTTACCTGCTCTGATTGAGGAGGTAAAAGATGTTGCGCAAGTTTATGGTTGGAAATACCATACATACAACACACATTTTCAAAATGATGAGTTTGGCGACCCTACTTCCTTTGATAAAATATATGGAATTAACTTTACGCCAACTAATTGCGAAACTGTTTCAATCGCTTTTCTGTCAAACGGAACGATAGTTTGTCCGGCGCGAGTGCAATTTTTCGCTCATTCCAAAGATGAAGAAGAACGCTCTTGGATTTATACCGTTTCGGTAAAAACTCAATATGCAGGAATCATTGCACATCAGTTTCTGATACATTTTTTTAAATATTTGAATGACAGATATTTCTGTGATTTCAAACTTGCCGACGAAAGCGAATATTGGGAAACCGACGACGAAGAAAAAATGAAAGAACAGTTCGCGAAATACGACAGTCTGATAGATAATCTTGTCCTTGCAATGGAAACGTTTCCCGTTGAAAAAGGGGAAAATATGACGGCTTATTTCGAGCGTTTAATGAGGTATATCAACGAATTGAAGAAAAAATAGGTATGTCCGAGTCCGAACTTTTGCAACGCATTGCCGACCTCGAATCTGAAAATCTTGCCCTTTTGAGTGAAAATAAACGGCTAAAAGAAGCGTTGGGAGTGCCTGCGAAAGAAGCTAAAAAACCTGAAATTCAATTTGTTGAAGAAGTAATAACAGTCGGCATTACCAAATATAGTCCGCCGGATGAAAAAATTGCCCTTTTTATGTCGCTCTTTCGCGGACGCTCGGATGTTTACGCAAAACGCTGTTACAGTCGTCAATATGACAGCGCTTATTATATACCCGCCTGCAAAAACGAGTGGAAAAAGGGCGTTTGCAACCGACCGAAAGTAAAATGTAAAAATTGCAAAAACAGGGAACTCCTACCGCTGACAAACGAAGTCATTAACAGCCATTTACGCAATAAAGACGAACACGGACACGGCATTGCAGGCATTTATCCGCTGCTCAAAGATGATGCCTGCTATTTTCTTGCAATAGATTTCGACAAGGCTGATTGGCAAAAAGATGTAACTGTTTTCAGGTCAGTCTGTAACACTTTGAAAATCCCAGTTGCCTTCGAGCGTTCGCGTTCGGGCAACGGCGCTCACGTCTGGTTTTTCTTCGATGAAGCGATACCTGCCGTTTCTGCACGACGATTTGGTAACGCATTGTTAACCAAAGCGATGGCTTCCCGACACGAAATTGGTTTTGATTCATACGACAGAATGTTTCCGAATCAGGATTTTATGCCCAATGGCGGTTTTGGAAACCTGATTGCTTTGCCATTGCAGGGCGGAGCACGGTTGAATGGAAACAGCGAGTTTGTTGATGATAATTTTGTGACTTATGCCGACCAATGGGCATATCTTGCTAATATTCATAAATTTACAAAATCAGAAATTGAAAAATATTTGTCGGATTGGTGCGTTGGAAATGGCTTGGGTGAACTTCAAACTTTGGAAAACGAAAGCGAAGAGAACGAAAAACCTTGGGAACGAAAACGTCAGGAAAAGAGGCTTGAAAGCAATGATTTCCCGTCGCAACTCACTGTTGTTGAGTCAAATCGACTGTATATTCCAAAAAACGGCGTCAGTCAGAGAGCGTTAAATCGAATAAAAAGACTTGCCGCATTTTCTAATCCATTGTTTTACAAAATACAACGAATGAGAATGTCAACTTACGGTATTCCGCGAATCATTTTTTCTTTGGACGAAACGGCTGATTATTTGGGTATTCCGCGTGGTTGCAGCGATGCGTTAGTTGATTTACTGAACAAATTAGATATGAGTTATATATTTGAAGATAAACGAAATACTGGGAAACAAATTAATGTGGATTTTGCGGGAACTCTGCGCGACGAGCAGCAAGCCGCCGCTGATGCTCTTTTGGAACACGAAAATGGAGTTTTATCCTTACCAACTGCATTTGGAAAAACAGTTATTGGTGCATCGTTGATTGCAAAACACAAGTGTAACACATTGATTTTAGTGCATTTGCAAACACTGTTAAACCAATGGAAAAAATTTCTTGAACAATTCCTTTTGATTGATGAAACATTGTCCGAAGCGGCTCGAAAACGCGGACGAAAAAAGCAAAAATCAATTATCGGACAAATCGGGGCGGGTAAAAATACGGCATCAGGAATCATCGATATTGCTATCGTTCAAAGCCTTATACACGAAAATGAGGTCGATGAAATCGTAAAAAAATACGGGATGGTGATTGTCGATGAATGTCACCACGTGCCATCGGTCAATTACGAAAAGGTTTTGAGCACTGTCAATGCCCGTTATGTTTATGGTTTGACGGCAACTCCGGCACGGCAGGACGGGCTTCATCCCATCACATTTATGCAGTGCGGCGCGATTCGATATGCGGTTGATTCCAAAACACAAGCAGCAAAACGGGCGTTTGAACATTATTTAATTCCCTGTTTTACAGGATTTAAGAAGCCTTTTTCTGTTGATGAAACCCAATGGCATATAACACAAATTTACAAAGACATTACTAATGATGAATTTCGTAATAATAAGATAGTTAGCGATGCAGTTGATGCAGTCAATGCTTGCAGAACGCCAATAATTTTAACTCAAAGAAAAGAACACGTTGCTCGCCTGTCGGAATTACTTAAAAATCAGACAAATGCGCAAATAATTATCCTGACCGGTACAGCTTCCGCAAAACAAAAAGCGAAGAATATGGAACAGTTGGCAAATTTTCCCACACACAAACAGTTAATCATCGTTGCCACAGGCAAATACGTTGGCGAAGGCTTCGACTGTCAGCGGCTTGACACACTGCTGCTTGCTTCACCCATCGCGTGGAAGGGCACTTTGGCGCAGTATGCCGGGCGTTTGCACCGTGATTATCCCACTAAAAAAGACGTGATGATTTATGATTATGTCGATGTTCACGTGCCGGTTTTGGAGCGGATGTATCACAAGCGGCTTGCGGGGTATTCGCAACTTGGCTATCGCTCGCTGTCGGCTCATAATCAGATAGAAAAGACGTGTCTGATATATGATGCCAAAAGTTTTGTCCCGGTTGTAAAAAACGATTTTGCGGAAACGAAAAACGAGATTTTGATTGTAAGTCCGTATCTTCGGAAAAAGCGAATTGAGGAAATCCTTGAAGAATGGCTGAAACCTGCTGTTCAAGCGGACGTTTCGATAACCGTAATTACCCGTCCGCCGGAGTCATATAAAGAGCCAAAACCGATAAATGATTGTATAAACATTTTACAATCAGTAGTTTCTGTCATTCAAAAACCTAATATTCATCAGAAATTTATCATAATCGACGGTCGAATAGTTTGGTACGGCAACATCAATCTGTTGAGTTTCGGCGGTTCGGAAGAAAACATAATGCGGCTCGAGTCGAGGGAGTTGGCGGCGGAACTGGCGGAGATAATCCAATAATTTGCATTTGCAAAATTGAAAGATAATTATTATCTTTGCTTTGTCTCGAAGTTATTTGAAACAAAGCAAACAAGCACACTTCGCTCGTTTCTTTATCGGAACTAAATATGCACGTTTTTTGAGAATGATGAAACAGTCCGGATATGCGTTGATTGAGAAGGGGGAGCGGGGATTGTCATACGATAGGTTATTGCAAATTTTTTTTGACTTTTTGACGCACAAAATCCGTTAATGCTTTGTGAACATGGAATTAATCCTTACCTTTGCGGTTGCGAAAGAAAGTAGTTAGTAATAGTAAAGATATGAGCGATAACAATGAGACAAAGGAAATGCTTGAAAGAAAGTTTCAGTACCTTTATGATAAGGCGAAGCGGATTCAATTGAGCATAGTATATTGTCCGGCGCTTGACATGTCGGCGTGTGGTGAGACGGAAGCGGAGGCTAAGTCGTCGTTCACGGAAACGCTCCGCATGTCGCTTGCTTATATGCTCGACAAAAAGACGTTAAAGAAAGATTTGAATGATCATGGATGGGAAATAAAGAGCTTGAAGGATGGGGTAAGATAAAAGCGCCGACTTTCGAGCGTATGTATGAGAAGAATGAAGAAATGCTTTACGGACTATCCTGAAATGAAGCAGATAATCGACCGTTGGGGAAATGCGGATAAAAATCCTGACAATTATGTTTTTCCGTTTCTTGATGGTTACAACACACCGATGGAACAGAAAAAGCGAGTACAGGACGTAACCAGCCGCATCAATAAGCATCTGAAAATAATTGCCGACAAACTCGGAATTTCGGGCGTAAGCACATATACGGCGCGACATTCGTATGCAACAGTTTTGAAACGCAGCGGCGCAAATGTCGCCTACATTTCCGAGAGTTTGGGACATTCCAATAGAAAATTATCTCGCATCGTTTTAAAAGGAAGAACGGATTAAAAATGCTGCGTTTCTTACGAATTTTGGGGACTAATCGAGAAAAATCCAAGAAATGCAGTGTATAATGGAAAAAATTCGTAAATTTGCACCCGAATATTAATCATAATGGAAATTTTTCCAATATGGCACATTTTCTACCCTGAATGGCTGACAGCGATTTTTCTGTACCAGCACGAAGAAATAACAAAAGCCGAATTGCAGGCAACAATGGTAGAATATTCGCTTTTTTCGGGCAAAACTGTTCCGCCGCACTTGTGTCTTTTTCGCAAAACCTTGCTCGATATAGAGCAAACATTGGCACAAATCGAACGAAAACAACTTGCGAGAAAAATCAAAAGAACTCACAATTTCTTGTAAGTCCCTCATTTTCATTTTATAAAACGGATTGTACTATCGCGCCATCCTGCGTGGGCGTTGACGGATTCGAACCGCCGACCTCTCCGTTTTAAGACGGAATGTTCTGAACCAACTGAACTAAACGCTCGCGGCTTTTCCATGCCTTGACTTCCCGCTCGCGAGCAAAAGCGGCTTCTTTGGAATCAAAATGTTCTGAATAAACGACTTCCCAATCCTGCGCGGATCCGGTAAATCCTTTTTTGTGCTTGGAATTGTGGCGACGCAGACGGTCTGATAAATCGGCGGTTGCACCGATATAAAACCTATCAAGTTTCTTCGAATATATAACATAGAAATAATACATAATCAAAAAAAGGTTGCCATTTTTGACAACCTTTTGTGGGCGTTGACGGATTCGAACCGCCGACCCCTCCGTTTTAAGACGGAGTGCTCTGAACCAGCCGTGCTAAACGTTCTCGACTTTTCCACGCTTTTACTTCCCGCTCGCGAGCAAAAGCGGCTTCTTTGGAAGCAAAATGTTCTGAATAAACGACTTCCCAGTCCTGTGCGGTGCCTGTAAAACCTTTTTTGTGCTTGGAATTGTGGCGGCGCAGACGGTCTGTTAAATCGGCGGTTGCGCCAATATAGAACCTGTCAAGTTTCTTCGAATATATAACATAGAAATAATACATAATCAAAAAAGGTTGCCATTTTTGACAACCTTTTGTGGGCGTTGACGGATTCGAACCGCCGACCCCTCCGTTTTAAGACGGAGTGCTCTGAACCAGCTGGGCTAAACGTTTGCGGCTTTTCCACGCTTTTACTTCCCGCTCGCGAGCAAAAGCGGCTTCTTTGGAATCAAAATGTTCTGAATAAACGACTTCCCAATCCTGCGCGG
>JAISUH010000066.1 GCA_031272205.1 Dysgonamonadaceae bacterium
AAAAAACCCGTGTCTATGGTGTGGAACTTTGTCATTTTCGTTGTATTTTTGTGCAAAATTAGCGAAAAATTCGAGTTTAGTGGTATGAAAACCGGATTTTGGACTGAGGTTTCGTATCCTCGAAGCTCAAAATGCAAATTCGAAACGTACAAATGTTTATTGCAAAGCAAAAAAAGAAAGAAAATATCGCCGAATACCTGCTGTATATGTGGCAATTAGAGGATATTCTGCGCGTTTACGATTTGAATATCGATCGGGTATATGACTGCCTTGTCGCGCCGACGAACCGTTCGGACGAAGAAAAGCAGGAAGCGCGGTATTGGTATGACAACCTTATCACAATGATGAAATTGGAAGGCGTGCAAAAGGAAGGGCATCTGCAAATCAACACGAATTTGTTGGCCGACCTCAACGATTTTCATTTGCAACTGTTGAGAGATCCGGAAGAATCGGCCTATATTGCTACCTATTACAAAACGCTGTCTTTCATCGTGGAGCTTCGCGCCAAATCCGAAAACAGGGATGTGCCGGAAATGGAAACCTGCTTCACGGCGTTGTACGGGTATCTGTTGTTGAAGTTGCAGCGCAAGGACGTTTCGGGAGAGACGCAGGCGGCCGTGGCGCAAATCAGCAATTTGTTGCGGTTGCTTTCGGAAAAATATAAACTGCGGGATGTGAAGGAAGAAAACGATTTTTTGAACGGGATACAATAAAATACAAAAAAAATGGCAATATACACGGGCTCAAACAAACACCTTGGCGGAACGGAGTACGCGAGGGGCAAAGAACAATATTTCTACGGATTGGTTCAGATAAATGTGCTGGTTACAGGCGGATACGGCCAATTGGGAAAGGAGTTGAAATTGTGCTCCGAGCAGACAAACTCGGTCTTCCGTTTCATCTTTACCGACGCCGATACGCTCGACATCACCGACAGGCAGCAGGTGGAAGATTTTGTGGAGCGACATTCCGTCCGTTATATCGTCAATTGCGCAGCCTACACGGCCGTGGACAAAGCAGAGAGCGACGAAGCGTTGTGTTACAAAATCAATTGCGAAGGGCCTGCAAACTTGGCGGTTGCCGCATCGAAAAACGGCTGCCGCTTGATACACGTCTCCACCGATTATGTTTTCGACGGCCAAGCGTCGAAGCCTTATACGGAAGGCGATGCGACCAATCCCCGGTCGGTTTACGGAAAAACAAAACTGCAAGGCGAGCAGGCCATCTTGAAAAATGTCCCCGATGCCGTTATCGTTCGCACGGCATGGCTCTATTCCGCTTTCGGAAAGAACTTTGTGAAAACTATGCTGCAACTGATGCACGACCGCTCCGATCTGAATATTGTTGCCGACCAGCGCGGCACGCCAACTTACGCCGCCGATTTGGCGGAAATGATTGTCCATATCATGGAACAGGCGGAGCAGTTGGAATGGAAACCGGGCATTTATCATTTTACCAATCAGGGGGAAACAACATGGTTTGGCTTTGCCGAAAAGATAAAGGAGATGGCGCAAATCGATTCGTGCAGGCTTCATCCCGTTACTACTGCAGAATACCCAACCGCCGCCGTCCGTCCTGCATACAGCGTTTTGGACAAATCGAAGATCGAGTCGGCCTTTCATGTGGTGATTCCGCAATGGGAAGACGGCTTGAAACGATGCCTGAAAAAATTATCGGAAGGAGAAAAATAAGTAAATATGCGGATTGTTTTGAGTAATCCGACACTTTTGTGTAACAAAATAACAGAATGACTTTAAAAGAAGAAATACAACGTCGGCGCACCTTCGCCATCATCAGCCATCCCGACGCGGGAAAAACCACGCTCACGGAAAAATTGCTGCTTTTTGGCGGCGCTATCCACGTGGCGGGAGCCGTAAAATCAAACAAGATAAAGAAAACAGCCACATCCGACTGGATGGAGATCGAAAAACAGCGCGGAATATCGGTCGCCACGTCGGTAATGGGTTTCGAATACGAAGAGTATAAAATAAATATCCTCGATACGCCCGGACACCAGGATTTTGCCGAAGACACCTACCGCACGCTGACGGCGGTGGATAGCGTGATTATTGTGGTGGATGCGGCCAAGGGCGTTGAGGCGCAAACCCGTAAGCTGATGGAGGTTTGCCGCATGAGAAAAACGCCCGTGATGATTTTTGTGAACAAGATGGATCGCGAGGGAAAGGATGCTTTCGACATCCTCGACGAGCTGGAAGAAGAACTTCAAATCGCCGTGCGTCCGTTGAGTTGGCCGATTGATATGGGCGAACGTTTTCGCGGCGTATATAATCTCTATCGGAAAAGTTTAGACTTATACCAGCCCAGTAAACAGATCGTTACCCAATCAATTCATTTGGAAATCGATTCACCCGAATTGGAGAAGCACATCGGCGGAGATTTGTCGAAGAAGTTGCGCGACGACGTGGAGCTTATCACTGAGGTCTATCCCGTATTCGACCGGAATGCTTATCTCGAAGGCCGGCTCGCACCCGTGTTTTTTGGTTCGGCATTGAACAATTTCGGCGTGAAGGAATTGCTCGATTGCTTCGTGGAGATTGCGCCTTCGCCGCGTCCGGTGCAAGCTGAGGAACGAACGGTCGATCCTTACGAGGAAGCATTTTCGGGGTTCGTTTTCAAAATACACGCCAATATGGACCCGAATCATCGCTCGTGCATCGCGTTTGTGAAAGTGTGTTCGGGAAAATTTGAGCGGAACATTAATTATAAACATGTGCGTTTCAATCGGTTGATGAAATTTTCGTCGCCTACGGCATTCATGGCGCAGAAAAAAGAGATTCTCGACGAGGCTTATGCCGGCGACATTGTGGGCTTGCCCGATAACGGGAATTTTAAAATCGGCGATACGCTCACTTCGGGCGAAGACTTGCATTTCAAGGGATTACCGAGCTTCTCTCCCGAAATGTTCAAATACATCGAGAATGCCGACCCGATGAAATCCAAACAACTGCAAAAAGGTGTCGAACAGTTGATGGACGAAGGTGTTGCACAATTGTTTGTCAATCAGTTTAATGGACGGAAAATTATCGGTACGGTCGGGCAACTTCAGTTTGAAGTCATTCAATATCGCCTGTTGCACGAATACGGCGCACAATGCCGTTGGGAGCCCATCCATCTGTACAAAGCCTGCTGGATTGAGAGCGACGATATTGCCGAACTCGACGATTTCAAAAAACGCAAGTACCAGTTTATGGCTTACGACAAAGGCGGACGGGACGTTTTTCTTGCCGAATCGAATTACATGTTGATGATGGCGCAGCAGGATTTTAAGCACATCCGATTCCATTTTAATTCGGAATTTTAGGTGTCCGTTGAAAGTGTAAATTTTTAAATACAAAATCCCGGATTTTGTATTCAAAATGAGGAAAAACTTACAAAAATAATTTGTACCTTTGCATAAGGTAGGCTGCACCTCGGCAAAAAATCACATAAATTTGTTTTTTGCGCTTGGTTTCTACTACTTTCGCACCAAGCTGACGGCGGTATCGTCTAGTGGCCTAGGACGCGGCCCTCTCACGGCTGAAACTCGGGTTCGATTCCCGATACCGCTACTTTATTCATTCTTCATCTATAATCGTTTCTCGTCCATCCTTTTGGGACGGGAAAACGAAATAGAAAAAGGGTAGAACCGGAAAATTCCTTGTTTTACCCTTTTTTTGTGTGCTTTTTTGGCGACAAGATTAACAACGAGTGGAGATTACCGGACTCGAACCGGTTACCTCGACACTGCCAGTGTCGCGCTCTAGCCAGATGAGCTAAACCCCCTTGTATTGAAAATTGGACTGCAAAGATAATTATTTTTTTGATTATTTTTATCTTTGCATGAAAAATTATGACCTCGATGATGATTTTAAATATCACGTTTCATATCGACGACGAGATCCATGCCAATGCCTTGGATTACCTGAAAACGGTTTATATCCCGGATGCAACAAAATCGGGGAAAGTGACGGATGCCCGTTTGTGTAAGATTTGGAGCAACGGGGATGAAGCGGATGGTCATTCCTATGCGTTGCAATTCTCTATCGCCGATATAGATGCGTTAGAAGAATGGAACGCACAAACCGGACGGATGCTGAATATGAGATTGGTTGAGCGGTTTTCCGATAAAATGGTCGGATTCGCCACCTTGCTTCAAGAAATGGATTTATAATCGGAACAACGACATGCAACAAAAAAAGACAATCATCTCCGGCGAACGCATTATCATGGGAATCGACCCCGGCACGCAAATCATGGGATATGGCATCCTCAGAGTGTTGAACGGGAAACCCTCTATGGAGGCGATGGGAGTGATGCAGCTCGGCAAGTACGGAGACCATTATATAAAGTTAGCGAAAATCCACGCTCGCGTCATCGGCCTTATTGAAGAATATTTGCCCGATGAATTGGCTATCGAAGCGCCGTTTTACGGAAAAAACGTGCAGAGCATGCTCAAACTGGGGCGTGCGCAGGGTGTGGCGATGGCTGCGGCTATCTCGCGCGATATCCCCATCTTCGAATATGCCCCGTTGAAAATAAAGATGGCTATCACCGGAAACGGGCGTGCGGCAAAGGAACAGGTCGCTTTCATGCTTCAGAAAATACTGCATATCCCCAACGAGAGCATGTTGCCCCAATTGGATGCTACTGACGGTTTGGCCGCTGCCCTGTGTCATTTTTATCAGTCGAATCTCGGTAACGGCGACACAAAATACAAGAGCTGGAAAGATTTTATCGGGAAAAACCCGGATAAGGTCAAGGGATTGTAAAAATTTATTATTTGGCAAAACTCGTGGCAGAAAGGTTCGGCAGGTCTTGCCCGACAATTATCCTCGCATTTTTCACAAAAGTATTCATTTTCTCGATTTCCGCATCGGTCATTGCGGGAATAATTTCCGTTTCGTTTTCGGGCGAGGGGATAAGGCGGTATTTCACTTTGTTTCTTTCCGTAAATTTTCTGACCCATGCCAACGAATAACGGCACGAGTCTATAACCGCCGGAGAATCGGCATCTCTTTTGCTAATGCTGATTTCGGCTATCATTCCGCCGTCGGTATTCGGTTTTTGCTGGTTGGAAATGAAATTTCCGAGCGAATAATAAACGACCGATTCGATGCTGTCGTTTGTACAGTTCACGGTGATGGGCTGTATGACGTGCGGGTGGTTTCCGATAACGATTCTCACGCCGTTTTTGATGAGCAACTCGGCTAATTTTTTTTGCGCGGGGGAGGGGGATGTATGGTATTCTTCGCCCCAATGCATGTTGGCGATAATGATGTCGGGGTTGTATAATTTTGCGGTCAGGATGTCGTTTTTTATGGTGCTGGTGTCGATGTAGTTTACGACATTCGGTTGAGTAACCTCCAATCCGTTTGTACCGTAAGTATAGTTGAGGAAGGCGATTCGGATGCCGTTTTTGATGAGCATCAACGGGTAGGCTAAATTGCGGTCGTCCACCGATTTGAAGACCCCTGTGTGTCTCACGCGGATGGAATCGAGCCTATCGATGCTGCGTTCCAGCCCCTTTCGTCCCCGGTCGAGAATGTGATTATTGGCTAAGAAGAAGATATCGAAGCCTGCGTTTTTCAATCCGGCGGCAAATTCGTCGGGCGAACTGAACATCGGGTATCCGCTGTAAGGCTTCCCGCCGAGTGTGGTCTCGAAATTCACGCAAGCGATGTCGGCCGATGCGATTTTGTCTTTCAGCAGATAAAAACACGAGTCGTAGGCGTATGTGCCGTCGTTTGTTTTTGCGGAGTTCACTTGCGGAAGGTGTTGCATGGCGTCGCCCACGAAAAGCAGGCTGACTTGTTTTTCTTGGGAAAACGAAGCCGCAAACGTGAAAAACAACAGAAAAAACAAGGTCGGTTTGCATGTAAAAATCATAAGCCTTAAAGAAAATAGATGTTTTGTTTTTACATTCATTTCCGTTTATAACAATTTTTCGATTGAAAGGGTTTGCTTGAGGGGAAAATTACTGTCTTTGCGTTTTAGCCTGCATGATTCATACTATCCCCCCCCCTCTGATTTTTAAGATAAAAAAAACGCTTGGGAATTTGGCTAATTACAATTATTATTATACTTTTGCACTGCTTTTCACGAAGCGTTAGGATTGTCCCATGGTGTAATGGTAGCACACCTGATTTTGGTTCAGCCAGTCTAGGTTCGAATCCTGGTGGGACAACAAAAAAGGTGGATGGTTGTTTATCAATTGTCTGCCTTTATCTATTTTAGAGCGTCCTCGAAAAAAAATATGCCGGATAAACATCCGCGATACAAAGGAATACGCTATCTTTGTGGATGCTAAGCCCGGTATTGCGTTAAAGGGCTTGACTTTTTATCTAAGGTTGCATTGCAATAAGAAAACGATTACGGATGGAAGAACATTCAAAACCTGTATTTAAAATCGATATTGAAAACGTCTTACAGTCCAAAGCGCCAAAGTATTACAAAAAGATACCTCGGTTTGTAATCAATTACCTGAAGCGCATTATCCATCAAGACGATATCAACGGGATTATCGTGCGTAACAACCGATTGGACGGCGTAGATTTTATGCAGGCCTTGGTTACGGACGAATTTGACCTTAAACTCTGCGTGGAAGGAGAAGAAAACATTCCCAAAGAAGGGCGCTTTGTTTTTGCGTCGAACCATCCGCTCGGCGGATTGGACGGGATATGCCTCTCGGCCTGCATCGGAGAAAAATTCGACAAGAAAATAAAATGCCTCGTGAACGATGTGCTGCTGAACATAAAAAACTTGGAATCCATATTTGTCCCTGTCAACAAATACGGTTCCCAAGCAAAAAATTCGACACGCGCTATCAATGAAGCGTATGCATCTGATAATCAAATTATTACATTTCCTGCGGGGCTTTGTTCTCGAAAGATTGGAGGGAAAATAATCGATCTCCCTTGGCATAAAAATTTCGTAGTGAAGGCTATGGAATACCGGCGCGACATCATCCCTGTCTATTTTGAAGGGCGGAACTCGAATTTTTTCTATAACCTGTCGAGGCTACGGAAAAAGGTCGGGATAAAATTCAATTTCGAGCTGGTTTATCTTCCCGACGAATTGTTCAAAAACAAGGGGAAAACCTTCCGCATTATTTTCGGGGAACCCATCCCCTGGCAATCGCTCGACAAATCGGAAACGCCTTTGCAACAGGCAAAACGCATAAAAGAACAAGTTTATACGTTGAAAAAAGAACGAAGATAACGCTATGACGATGGAAAAAATAATTGACCCGATAGACAAAAATTTGCTGAAAAGCGAATTGACCGTGCAAAAAAGAATGCGGCGGACAAACAAAGCCGATAATGAGATTTACATCTTTACCGCACACAACTCGCCCAACCTGATGCGGGAAGTGGGGCGCTTGCGGGAAATAGCTTTCCGCCATTACGGCGGAGGAACAGGACTTGAAGCGGATATCGACAAATACGATACGATGGACAAACCCTATTCGCAACTCATAGTGTGGGATCCCGAGAAAGAGGAAATCCTTGGAGGATACCGCTTTATTTCGGGGCAATGTGTCGATTTCGATGAAAACGGCAGACCGATGTTGGCAACGGCGCACCTGCTCAATTTTTCGGAAGATTTTATCAAAAACTACCTGCCTTACACCGTGGAGCTTGGCCGTTCGTTCGTATCGCTCGAATACCAATCGACCCTCATGAGCCGCAAAGGGATTTTTGCGCTCGACAATCTGTGGGATGGATTGGGTGCACTGACGGTCATCGACCCGTCTCTCAAATATTTTTTCGGGAAAGTAACCATGTACGGCACCTACAACAAGCAGGCACGCAACATGATCCTCTATTTTCTGAATAAACATTTTCCCGATCGCGAATGCTTGGTATCGCCCATCAACCCATTGGAAACCAATACCGACGTAGTTGCAATGCAGCAACTTTTTAATCACAACACCTTCAAAGACGATTACAGGATATTGAACAGGGAAGTGCGTGCGCTGGGATTAAACATTCCTCCGCTCATCAACGCCTATATGAGCCTTTCGCCTTCGATGCGCTTTTTCGGTACGGCCGTCAACGACGAGTTCGGCGACGTGGAAGAATCGGGCATCCTTATCGAAATCAGCCAGATTTTGGAGGAGAAGCGCGTACGACACATCGAATCATACCTGAGAAGCAATCCCGGAAAGCGACTGATTGCTACACTGAAAAAGGCCATTTCGGGAAAGAAACTGCTCAGGGCAAAACGAAAAAAAGAATGAATTGATGTTTGCAAATAAATCAATTTTGTTAATGGAAAAAAACATTGTACACCTCAACGTTCAATCCGAAACAGCTAAATTGGAAGCCGTTCTGCTGCATTACCCCGGCGCTGAGGTCGAAAATATGACCCCTAAAAATGCGCAACGTGCACTGTATAGCGACATACTCAACCTCTCTATCGCGCAAAAGGAATACGAACAACTGCGCGGCGTTCTGGAAAACGTATCCGTGGTTTTTGAAGTTTCCGACCTGTTAGAGAAAATTCTCGAAAACGAAACATCGAAATTCTCCCTGCTGAAAAAAATTACGGAGGCCGAACAGACGGAGACTTATCTCGACTGTTTGCTCGAAATGTCCGCCGACACCTTGGCTAAACATCTGATAGAAGGATTGCCAACAAGAGTGAATACGCTGACCGATTTTATGCGCGACGAATATTACGCCCTGCAACCGCTCTACAATTTCTATTTCACGCGCGACGCATCGGTGGTGGCAGGCAACAATGCCGTGATTTGCAAAATGGCAAGCAGAGTCCGCTTACGCGAGTCGCTGATTATGAACGCTATTTTCGAAAGCGGACTGTTTTTTCACGGCAATAGGATAGATATGACCGAAATATCGAACAACAACCCGGAAGTGAAAATTGAAGGGGGCGACGTGATTATCGTTCGCGACGATATTTTGTTGGTCGGGAACGGAGCGAGAACCAGTACACAAGGTATCGACTTGTTGATGAAGTCTTTATGTGCGAAAAGCGAGGGTAAAAGACACGTAATTGTACAGCAGTTACCCGAATCGCCCGAATCGTTTATCCACCTCGATATGGTTTTCACGATGCTCGGCGCAGACAAGGCAATGGTTTACAAACCGTTGATGCTCAATAACACCGTGTATCGGACGGTGCACATCCAAATGGAGAACGGGAAAGTTACGAAAATCAGCGAGGTTAACGGCGTATTGAGCGCTTTACGGAAACTTGGCGTGGATCTCGAACCCGTCATTTGCGGAGGAAAAGCGGACGAATGGGATCAGGAACGCGAACAGTGGCACAGCGGAGCAAACTTCTTCGCTATCGCGCCGGGTAAAGTCATTTCTTATACCCGCAACGTCCACACGCTGGAAGAGTTGAACAAAAACGGCTTTGAAATCGTTCCGGCAAAAAAGGTCATCGATAAAAAATACGATTTGGAGAAAGCAGGCCATTGCGTCATCACGCTCGACGGCTCGGAACTTCCGCGCGGCGGCGGCGGCCCCCGCTGCATGACGATGCCCTTGCTAAGATCCTGATATAAACGAAAAATGTGTAATTTGAAAGAAATGAAAAAAATAAATATTGCGATTGACGGCTTCTCTTCGAGTGGGAAAAGCACCATTGCCAAAAGTTTGGCAAAGAAAATCGGATACATCTATATCGACAGTGGCGCCATGTACCGCGCCGTTTCGCTGTTTGCTATTCGAAACGGGTGGATGACCGATTCCGATATCGACGAAAAAGCTTTGGCGTTGCATATCTCCGACATCCATATTTCATTCAAAACCAATGCTCAAGGACAGCAGGATACTTACCTGAACGGCGAAAATGTGGAAAAAGAAATCCGCAGCTTAGAAGTAGCCAACGGCGCAAGCCGTGTGAGTACGATCGGCTTTGTCCGTCGCGAATTGGTGCGTCAACAACAAGCGATAGGAAAAGAGAAAGGTGTGGTGATGGACGGCCGCGATATCGGGACTGTGGTTTTTCCCGACGCGGAATTGAAAATCTATGTCAACGCATCGCCCGAAGTACGCGCACAACGCCGTTTCGACGAATTGACGGCCAAAGGCGAAAACGTAACCTGTGCCGAGGTGTTGGCCAACGTTAAGGAGCGCGACGAACGTGATACTACCCGCGCCGAAAGCCCTTTACGCAAAGCAGCCGACGCTTTCGAATTGGACAACTCCAACATGAATATGGACGAACAGTTGCAATGGGCGCTCGACCGATTTCACAAGGTGGCGGCAAAATAATTTCCGTATGGGCAGAATAGAAATCGATAAGCGATCGGGCTGCTGTTTTGGCGTTGCCAATGCCCTCAAAAAAGCCGAGGAAGAACTCAGCCGGGGAGGGACGCTCTATTGCCTCGGCGATATTGTGCACAACAACCTCGAAGTGGAAAGGCTCGCCAAAATGGGGCTGATAACCATCAACCACGACCGGCTGAAAGAGTTGAAAAACGTTCGCGTGCTGCTGCGTGCGCACGGCGAACCGCCCAGCACATACCAGATTGCACGCGAAAACAATATCGAAATCATCGACGCTTCGTGTCCCGTTGTGCTGGGGCTTCAAAAACGCATCAAAAACAAATTTATGGAAAAGCCCGAAGATACTTCGCAAATCGTTATCTACGGGAAGAAGGGGCATGCAGAAGTGAACGGTCTTCTGGGACAAACCGATTCGAAAGCCATCGTTATCGAAAAGAAAGAGGATATTGACAAGCTCGATTTCTCAAAAGATACTTCGCTGTTTTCGCAAACCACCAAATCGCTCGAAGGATTGGCCGAAGTGGGCGAAATGATAAAGAAACGGATAAAAGACGGCGCCGAATTTGAGTATTTCGACACCATCTGTCGGCAGGTTTCCAACCGCGTGCCAAACATTAAGGAGTTTGCGGCAAAACACGACCTCGTCCTTTTTATCGCCGGCGAAAAAAGCTCGAACGGGAAAGTGCTTTTCGCGGAATGTAAGAGCGTAAATCCTAATTCCTATTTCATCCATTCGCCGGATGACGTCGATACATCGTTTATCAAAGACGATATGAGCATCGGGATCTGTGGCGCGACTTCCACTCCTGAATGGCAAATGGAGGCCGTCGCTAAAAAAATTCAAGAGACATTCCCCTCCTTCCGGTTGGAAGAATAGAGAACGTTGGTATGATGATGAGTTTGGCAAAGTTTTGGCCGGAAAGGGTCTGGAATACAAGATTGTATCCCCAAAGTCTATTGTCATTTTAGACAAGACTGTCAAATCACAACAGGAGAGAGCCTCTAAAACCTGAAAGAGCATCGTCAAGGACGAACACGGCGAAGCTCATCCATCGACCCTACTGCGATGAATACCGCTGCAACATGGAGTGACGAAATAATCCGGCAGTATTCTTTGACATATAACAACGTCTTTAACCGTAACCACAACTTTTCAGCGATAGTCATCTTCGAGAGTATCAGCAACTATGGCACCGATTTGAGGCAATCCTTCGTACAGACGCTTTAGCCAAGTTCGACCCCAAGTATCGTTGGGGTTACTACCCCGACGTCTCGGCTGCACAGGAGCTTGGTTATGCGATGTATGAGGGGCTTCCTGCTGAAGACATCATGACGGTGCCGATGAATCATAAACCGGCAGCAAAAGCGAAGACGAATGATGATGCGCTGAAATTGATTGTGGGTAATGACCCGAAATATCCTGTATTGGCTGGTGTGCTTCG
>JAISUH010000098.1 GCA_031272205.1 Dysgonamonadaceae bacterium
TTGCTGTTTGTCCATAAAAAACATCTTTTCTCAATTAGTCGCAAAGTAACGGAAAAAATGACAAAATGCGGCAAAATTTTTTGACAGGATTACAGAATTTTCAGGATTTACAGGTTTTCACTCTTTTATCTGTGTAATCTGTGAAATCCGTGTTCCCCGAAAAATCATAATCCGTGACCGCGAATGCGTCATTGGTGGAACGAAGCAATCTCCCGGGCCACGAATGCGTCATTGCGAGGTACGAAGCAATCTCATTTACATATTTGTTTAAAAAAAATCCCCCGAATGCTTCAAAGTAAAAAATAATCAGTACCTTTGCAGCCGGTAAAAAGGATTTTTTATGACGAAAGAAGAGAAAGTACAGTACTGGACGGACTTGTCCGACCGCGAGTTGGCGACCGCAGAGTTGCTTGTCAAAGGCAAGCAATACTTGTGGGCTGGCTTTATGTGCCATCAGGTCATAGAAAAGATTTTCAAAGCCTACTACTCCGCCTTGACCGACGAGACGCCGCCGTTCATTCACGACTTGCGACTGTTGGCGGTCAAGGCTGATTTTTGGCAGTACATGACCGACGAGCAGCAAACCCAAATTCGTGAAATTATGCCGCTTCAAATCGAGGCTCGGTATCCCGAATACAAGGATATGATTGCCGCATCGCTTACAAAAGAGAGATTGGAACAGATTATCGTAAACACCAAACAGTTACAGCAATGGACGAAAAGCAGGATATTATCGGTAAAGTGAAGGATTATTCCGCATTGGTCAGGCAGAGCCGTTTCCCGATGCAGATTGACCATGTCTATCTGTTTGGCTCGTATGCAAAAGGTAATCCTCACAAAGACAGCGACATAGATGTTGCTTTTGTTGTAAAAGACTGGAATGGTGAATTTTTCGACGTGATGCCGTTGATATTGAAACTGACTGAAACCGTTGATATGCGCATCGAGCCTCACGTGATAGTTCCGCAGGAAGACTACGCAGGCTTCCTCGACGAAATACAGCGAACAGGAATACTAATTGATTAATATTCTACGTTATATTATACTATATGGCAGGCATTATCGAAATAGAGGTTTTGACGCAGCAACCAAATTCACACCTGACACGTTGTAAGTCGTATGTTGAAAGAGGGATTGGATGTGTTTCTTCCAATGGTAGATGATGATGCGATAGATGCAGTTGTAAAAAGACCGGACGGCAAATATGTGGAAATACAAATAAAAGCACGCTCAAAAGATGTTAAGTTCGGAGATGCCGCTTTATTTGCAATATATAGTCAACGACTTTAAAAGAATAATAGAAGAAAACCCTGATGAAACAGATATGAAACAGAAAGAGTATTAACAAACTAAATATCATTTATTTATGGAAGAATTAACAAAGCCACAAAAGAAGAAAGTAAGAGAACTGATTGACAGGGCGTTAGAACGCGAATTTAAAGAGTTTTTACTGTCTGTCAGGGGTTTGGTAGCAGATGTCGAGACAACGAACAGCCTGTCGGATATGTACAGTAAATTGTACGACAGTTTCAAAGCATTTGACAAACGCCTGTCGATGCGATATGGCGATATTCGCGGGTCTCAATATTTTAACATTATCCTTTGGTTGTTCATTGAGAAGAAGTTGACATTGGAAGATATTTCTGAATTTGATGACGAGATGAGGGACGGAATAGTTGAAAAGGCAAAGATGTGGGAATGAAATGCGCGTCTCAAACAAGACGGGTTAACAGTCCGGGAAGCGCTGGAATCAAATACATTGGGAGGTTAAGCAGTCGAAAAGTTCTTCCGCTAAGCGTTTTGACCTCATCGACAGAATAATAGCCCGACCATATTCTAACGGCGACGTCCTGACTTGATTCTTCCATAAACTGATGTAGCGATTTCAAATGCGCATTATGACCGCTCTTAACCTCGACCGGAATTATCAAACCGTCGAAAACGTATATCAGGTCTGTTTCCGCATTGCTGCCTCGTTTTTCGCGCTTCCAAAAGTTGCTTGTTTCTCCAACATCGAAAGTCAGATTTTTTATCTCCTGCCAAACAATCTGTTCAGCCGCCTTCCCACGCCATGTATCCATCAAATCGCTGTGTAACAGGTATTCACGGCGTATTTTTGCGGCATGATTTACCAATCCTGCGTCAAGCCAGAAGAGTTTTGGCGAGCGTTTGAGGTCAGGCGTAACGGGCATAATGGCGCTGGTAACCGGATAAACCAATTCGAGCAACATTGCTTTCTGAAGCGTACGAAACGCCTCGCCCGTCTCGCGTGCTTTGTAGGGTGAAGCCGCAAAACCGCCAAAAGTGATTGCCTCTCCCGCAAATGGCATTCCGGCATCTAAAATATATCGTATCACTGCCGCCTGGGTATTGGTTTCAGCGTACTTTTCAACATCGGTCTTGTAGGTGTTAAGCAGTTGATTATAAACGCTTGACAACGAGACGACATCTTTCTCTGCTGCATAACGTGCTACGGCTTCCGGCATTCCGCCTATCAAAGCAAACTGCCGGAAAAAGCGCGTCAACTCATCGTGAAGGGACTGTGGTATAGCGGCTTCGAGTACGGGCTGCACATATCGCTCTTCGCCGGTTGCGTTCAGAAATTCCGTAAAAGAGCATGGATGCAATGCCATGTATTCCACTCTGCCAACCGGAATAGAGACGTGCTTATCCAATATTGTTTCAAGCAGCGAACCGGCAGCAATAACATGAATTTCAGGCATTTCTTCGTAAAAATATCGCAATAGCCTGACTGTATGCGGCGAGTTTTGAATCTCGTCTATAAACAACAGTGTTCTACCCTCACGACGTTTCACATTACAGTATAGAAACAGCAACGGCATCAGTTCGCCGACGTTGTCGGTTGATTCGAACAGCGCTCTTGCCGTTTTTTTCTCAAGGTCGATTGACAAAAAGTTCTCAAAATTAGACGCAAAACGCCGTATGACAGTTGTTTTACCTGTCTGCCTTGCACCGCGCAGTATCAGAGGCTTTCTGTATCTACTGCTTGCCCATCGCGTCAGTTCCTGTTCTATTTTTCGTTTGAACATCTGTTTTTTAGGCGCAAAGGTACAAAAAATGTTTCAATGCAGGGGTATTTTTTAGAAAAAAATGTTTCAATGCAGGGGTGTTTTTTTTGAAAAAATGTATCAATGCAGGGGTATATTTTGAAATATGGAGTGCAGATTTCCAACCCGTCCGCCCATATCCCGATGGCATTGTTTCGAAACAATCCTATCGGCGGTGATAAAAATTTTCAAATTTTTCCGCAAAACGGAAATTGTTAATGTGTAGATTTACTATTGTCTGACTTCCGACCAGCAGACATCCCGTAGGGATGACACGCTTGGTAGAATCAGCGTTATAACACACTGGGACGCATTCCGTACGGAATGCGACCTTTCGCTGTGGTTCCTGTTTTCTACCAAGCGTTGCAAACCTAACGGCTTGCCAAGTCGGTTCTCGTCGAAGTACGAAGTTATCCCCAACTACTGCGGAGCGGGTTGCGGCTTTGATGTGAGCTTCAAAGCGGCGGCGAGGCAGACGCCCCAGAGCAGGAACCACGGGTCCCAGAGGAAGGCGTGCCAGTTGACGACGCGCTCGTCGTTCCAGTAACCGGCGTCGAAAAGGCGGAATTTAAGCAGCAGGAAGAAAACCGTTTGCGTAAAGCCCCAGAAGAGCAGGCAGGAAGCCGCTACCCATGCTCCGAAACGCGCCAAGCGCAGCAGTCGCCGTCCGAAGACCCACACAAACAGCGGAGTAACAACCAGTCCGAACAGCGCTGCCCAGATTTTCAGCCCAATAGCGCCCCACTGCACCCACAAAGGGAACAGGGCTGCAAGCGCCGCCTCGTCGTTGCCAAACGGAAAGACCGTATCAATCCACAGCCTCCCGCCCAATGCCCAATAGACGTTGAACGCCGTAAACCCCAGCCCTA
>JAISUH010000020.1 GCA_031272205.1 Dysgonamonadaceae bacterium
TTTTTCATTTTATTATTGTTTGGTTTGTTATATAATGAAATTGCTTCTTCGCTTTTTCCGCTTCCCGCCCCGCAGGACTTGTTGTTTTGGAGGGCTGCACGCGGAAAAAGTCTTGGCCGGTGCAACCCCTCAGGGAAACAAAGCGATTTTTCCCGAGCCGGAAAATGTTCAGGTGCAGTTGGTATGAAGCATTTCTTGAGATATAACAACGTAACTTGGGATAGATAGATAGATAGATAGACAGGCAAGCTAACTATCTGATTATCAATCAATTGCTGATCTATTCCCTGTTTTTTCATCTTTTCGGTTCCGTTCATCGTTTTCTGTTCGGTCGTTTGTCCCTATCAAGGGGTGCACGACGCTATTGTCCATAATCTTATATTGCAAAGGTAGTGAAAGCCGAGAGCAAAAAGCAAATTTATTTGAAATTTTTGCCGAGGCGCATCCTGCCTTATGCAAAGGTAGATAAAGTTCTTTATATGGCAAACGGAATACAGAAAATATTTTTTAACTCATTTTGCAACCCAAATATAAATTGCATCGCCTATCTTTGTAATCAACAAATGAAAAAGGGTCTAACACTGTTGGTTTCGATGCTTTTAGCTGCCGTCATCGTTTACGGCGGTTCGGGAGTGAATGTGTATTTCTTTTGCGGCAATGATTGCTGCAATGGGAAAGGGTTTGCCGTGCTTACCGGGTGCGATTGCGGGAATATGACAGGCGGGCACAAATGCGAATGTTGCATGCCCATGGACGAAGCCAAAGGATGTTGCTCCATGTCGGATGCTGCCGGCGACCACTCCCGTCATACTTACAAAGTGGAGCGCATATCGGTGAACTGGCAGCCTGTTCAATCCGAAAAATGGGTCTCCAATCCTGCATCCTTCCATTTATTTTTCGATTCTGTTCGACCTTCTATCAATCCGTTAGAATCCGTTTGCGACACATCTCCCTGGCAACAAACGGCTTCTCAAAAGCCCCCCAACCTCAGCAAAGACCTCTATTTTTCTTTGCTCAATATCCTCATCATTTGATTTCTCCGAACTGCGTCAATCCCGTTTTCCCATAAAACGGAAAGAAATGGCTTTATGCCTAAAAAAACGTTGTTTAATATTCAAATTATAAGGTATTTATGAAAAAAATTATATTGTTTGCCCTGTTTTCTTTCTTCTTCTTGCAGTCTTTCGCGGCCGACAAAATACGCGGCTATGTATATAGCGAAAATAAAGAACCGCTTGTCGGTGCAAACGTTTATTGGGAAGGAAGCTCAAAAGGGACATCCACCGATGCGAAAGGCTTCTTCGAATTAGAATCGGAAGGCATGCACAAAAACCTGATTGTAAGCTATATCGGCTTCAGCCCCGACACGATACACGTTCACAACACATCCAAAGAACTTCGCATCGTTTTGAAAGAAAACCTCGAATTGCAAGAAGTAGTCGTCAGCCGCCGCACGCCCGGAACCATCACACAACGCGCCAGCCTCGTGCAGACGCAGAAGGTAACGGTCGGCGAAATTCATCGGGCGGCCTGCTGCAACTTGGGCGAAAGTTTCGAGACCAATCCCTCGGTGGATGTGGCATACAGCGATGCCGCTACGGGAGCTAAACAAATCAAACTGCTCGGTTTGTCGGGCACCTACGTGCAGATGCTCACGGAA
Source organism: Dysgonamonadaceae bacterium (assembly GCA_031272205.1). Classification (GTDB taxonomy): domain Bacteria; phylum Bacteroidota; class Bacteroidia; order Bacteroidales; family Dysgonomonadaceae; genus JAISUH01. Next base: position 1,661 of record JAISUH010000020.1, read on the forward strand.
AATTACCCCAATTTCCGCGGCGTTTCCGCCCCTTTCGGCATGGATTACATTCCGGGCGCGTGGTTGGACGGCATTTACATTTCAAAAGGCACGTCGTCAGTGAAAAACGGCTATGAAGCCATTACCGGACAAATAAATGTGGAGTACAAAAAACCGCAAGCCGCCGACATTTTCTCGCTCAACCTATTCGCTAACGATGCGATGCGCATGGAGGCCAATGCCGACGCCAGCTGGCTCATGAACAAAAATCTTTCGTCGATGCTCTTCCTGCACTATTCGCGCGACAAGGAATCGCACGACAGCAACGACGACGGCTTTCTCGATTACCCGAAAACCGAACAGTTTAACATCATGAACCGATGGAATCACGAAGTGGGCAAATACGTTGCGCAATACGGACTGCGTTTTGTCCGCGAGGAACGCGACGGCGGGCAAGATCACCACACGGCCGAAGCCAACCCGTATATGATTTCGTTGAATACCAACCGGGGCGAATTTTACACCAAGCAGGCTTATGTTTTCGACGAGGACGAATTGCCCGAAAGCCTTGCCCTGATTGCTTCCGGTTCGCTGCACCGTCAAAAAGCGATATACGATGCCACGCCCTACGACGTTACACAGAAAAACCTATATATCACGTTGTTGTATGAAAAAAGTTTTTCGAAAAGGCACAGCCTGAGCACGGGATTAAGCCTCAATCACGACGGGTTTGACGAATCGCTGCAAAGCCATTCGTTCAACCGCAGCGAAACAGTTACGGGCGGATACCTGCAATACGCCTTCAATCTGAACGATCAATTGATTCTTCAAGGCGGCATCCGCGGTGATTACAGCTCGCAGTACACCTTTTTCGTTACGCCGCGCTTGCATATTAAGTACAATCCGGTGGAATGGCTCGCCATCCGCGCATCGGTAGGAAAAGGTTACCGCAGCGCCAACATCTTGGCCGAAAACAATTACCTGTTGGCCAGTTCGCGGAAGATTTACATCGGCGACAAGCTGCTCTACCCCGGCGGTACGCTAAATGGATACGCCGACGTGAAACTCGATCAGGAAGAAGCGGTGAACAGCGGCATAAATGCCACGCTCCACATACCCGTTGGCGACAAAGAACTGATCCTTTCGGGCGAATGGTATTATACAAAGTTTCTGAAACAGGTGGTGGTGGATGTGGACAACGATCCCCACGCAATACGGTTTTACAACCTCAACGGAGGCAAATCGTATTCCAACAGCGCCCAAATAGAAGCGAGCTACCCGTTTTTCGAAGGATTCACGTTCACCGCCGCATACCGGCGGACGCAATCAAAAACGGAATATCGGAACATCGGGACGGGTAAGACCCAATTACTGTCGAAACCTCTGCTAAACGACTATAAGGCCCTGTTGACAGCTTCCTATCAAACGCCGCTGAGAAAATGGCAGTTCGACCTGACCTCGCAATTCAACGGCGGAGGACGAATGCCGACTCCCGATGCCGCCAATCCTTTGTGGAACGAGCGCTTTAAACCTTTTACGGTTGTCAACGGTCAAATTACCAAGTTTTTCCACAACTGGTCGGTTTACGCGGGCGTCGAAAACCTGTTTGATTTCCGTCAGAAAAACCCGATTATTGACGCCGCGAATCCAAGAGGCGAAGATTTCGACGCCACGATGGTTTGGGGGCCGGTACACGGAAGAAAACTGTATGCGGGAATGCGGTGGAACCTTCCAAGGTATTAAAATAAACAACAATAAATCACACAAATAAACGATTCAAGAAAATGAAAAAAATTATTGCATTATTCACAATTATCGCCTTAACCACAGGCTTGGGCTTTGCCCAGAAAAAAGATTCGAAAAAATTGAAACTGAAAGAGACGGTAGAATTTCGATTGGATGAAGAAATTTGTTCGAATTGCAAACGCAAAATCGATAACAATATCGCGTTTGAAAAGGGCGTTACCAACATCGTTTACGGCAAAGACGGCAATTCGGTGCAGGTTACTTACCGTGCCGACAAAACCGACACGCTGAAACTCCGGAAAGCTTTTGACAAAGTAAAACTAAACGTTATTGAATCAGAAATAGTTACCGATAAAGAGACTAAATAATTCGGTTCCTGTCCTAAAAAAATCCCGTTTGTGTTGAATAATACAAACGGGATTTTTTTCGTATCGATTTTTTGATTAACTTGCGGGGCAGATTTTTTACTAACCACATAACATTTTACTTATGAAAATTAAATTTTTATCTCTTTGCATCGTGTTATCGGCTGTTGTTGCAAATGCTCAGAAAACCGATAACGTTATTGTACTGAACGCTCCCGACATCAATCGGGGCGAACCCGTGATGAAAGCGCTGTCTCAACGAGCTTCAGCCCGTGTATTTACCTCCACGCAACTCAAATTGCAGGATTTATCCGATTTGCTATGGGCTGCCAACGGCATCAACCGTCCCGATGAGAAGAAACGCACTGCTGCGTCGGCTGTAAACGCACAAGATATTGATGTTTACACATTTATGCAATCGGGGACCTACCTTTACGACGCATCGGCACATCAACTTGTTCTTGTTGCGGAGGGCGACAACCGCTCTATTTTTTCGAGGAACGAAAACGAAACATTACCCGCGCTCATCTGTCTGCTTGTTTCCGACATCTCGCGCTTTCGCATGGGCGATGATGCGCAAAAGAGGGAAATGGCAGCGATGGATGCCGGAATCGTTTCGCAAAATATAGCCGTTTTTTGTGCTTCGGTGGGATTATTGACGCGCCCTCGCGCAATGATGAACAAGCCGAAAATCAAAGAATTGCTCCAATTAAGCGATTCCCAAATTCCAATGTTGAACCTGCCGGTTTCGTATAAAGAATAGGCGGCGGTGCGGCGTTTTGTTCACTGCCCTGTCTCCAACCTGACCACCTCTATCTTTCGGGCGGTAACTTTCAGCACTTTAAAGGTGTATTTCCCGATGACAACGGTCTCGTAGGTTTTGGGGAAGCGTTGTGTGTGGTGCAACAGTAATCCGGCGACGGTGCTGTAATCGTCCGATTCGGGCAGGTCGAGGTCGAACATCTCGTTCAACTTATCGATTTCGATGCGCCCCGAAAGCACGTATTCGTTTTCGGATTCCTGTTTCGCGAATTTGGCTTTCACGTCGTATTCGTCTTCGATATCGCCGAAAATCTCTTCCACAAGGTCTTCCATCGTAACGATGCCTGACGTGCCCCCAAACTCATCCACCACCACGGTGATGCTTTTGTGCTGCTGCATCAATTCGCTCATCAGTTTGTTGGCCTGCATGCTTTCGGGTACGAAAGAGATGGTCGCTATATTTTTTGTCCAGTCCTGAGGGTTGCCGAATATCTCCCAAACGTGAATATAACCTACGATGTTATCGATATTGCCTTTATACACAAGGATGCGTGACAGGCCGGTTTCGATAAATTTCTCCTTCAGTGTCTCATAGTCGGTTTCTTCGCTCACGGCGACGAGTTCGGCACGCGGAATCATGCAATCGCGGATTTTCACGGTCGAAAAATCGAGGGCATTGCGAAAAATCTTTACTTCGGACTCCATCTCTGTTTCGTCGGGAATCCCGTCGATGCCCTGTTTCAGATAGGAATCCAAATCCACACGCCCCAACGCCTCATGTTCTATCGCTCCCGATTTAATGCCGAACAGCCACAGGAATCCTTTCGAGACGGAGATGAAAAATGCGCTAACGGGATAAAGCAAGACGTAGAAAACAAAGGCGGGCGCCACCAGAATTTTCACCCAGAGGTTTGGGTTTATCCTGAAAATCAAACGCGGGATAAATTCGCCCGTGAAAAGAATCGCTGCGGAAACAAACAGTACAATGAGCAGATACCCCGACAAAGGGTTCGTTGTGATGTCGCGTAAAATAATGGGATACAGAACATTGACGCCGAACCGGATAAACAGGACCAAAACAACTAAATTCCCCACAGCGAGCGTCGCCATAAACTGGCGCGGATGACCGTAAATCGTGTCGAGCATGTAATTGTAACCGCCTTTCGTTTTTTTATCGAGCGCGTAGCGCAATTTATCGGCATAAACAAAGGCCACCTCCATCCCCGAAAAGAACGCGGAAAGTAAGAGAAAAACAAGCAGTCCTGTTATTTGGGTTGTTACAGCCATAAGCGATTTGTTTATGAGGTATTTTTATCTGTTCGACACGACTTAAGGGTTGTCCGGTTTCGTTTGAACCGTATCCGCCGGTTCGACGTTGATATCCTCGTCTTTCAACGGGTAGAGACTGTTGCGCGGATCCTGTATAGAATAGGCTGTCATTTCCTGATTGGAAGTAAAGTTATAACCCTCCACGTATGCTCCATTCGCTTTTGTTATCTCCACAAACTTATCGGAATATACTTTTTTTGCGTTCTGATCCCAAAACAATTCATCGCTTTTGAACTCATCCCCCACGATGTTTTTAACATCGACGTGTCCCCTTAGTTTCCACAGCTTTTTTATGGTGAAATACCAGGCCGTATCCGACAAAACCGTAGCCTCAATAAAATAATCTTCGTTGAACCGTTCAAGATAAAATCCTTTCGGAAAATACCAGTAAGGCTCTTTGGCTTTGTCGTAAACCTCCCACAAATCGGCCACTAACTTATACCGTGTAATACCCGAATCGGAGATAAGCGTGGATACATCTTCGGTAATCATAGAGGGTATTTTTTCCGAATCGACCGTTATATCGAGCAATTGATCTTTCTTATCTCCGCAGGAAACGATAAAAAGCGACATAACAACCGATACAAGAACGGTTGTCATGCCATTTCCCCCTATATTTTTCTTTTTTCCCAACGGATTAAAAATAAAAGGCTGTGTTCGTTAATCGAAACGCCGTTTGAAGAACCAAAATTCGTTGATGTTCATATTCACGAATATCCTGTAGGTTTCTTCCTTTATCATGAAACTCTTGTCAGGCTGACGCAACGAATAGTTGAAGCCTACATTGATCATGGAAACGTGTCCTGTAAGGTTGTCCCTTATCGGGAATCCAATACCGATATTGGCGCCGTATTCTTTAAATCCGCCGATAACGGAATTTCCTGTGGCCGGGTCGGTTGCCAATACGTTGGCGTATGAGTTTGTATAGGAAAGTCCGCCCCGAAAACGAATGCGGTTCAGATAGTTGCGGCTCAACGGCTCTATCGTGTATTCCATACCGGCATTGATGCGGTAAACGTTGTTGAAGCGATTTTCGGTCGTCATGCCATCTAAGGCGGAAGGATATTCGATGTTTTTCCACTGCTGGTAGGTACCGTCAACGCCCATCAAAAATTTACGCGCCGCATAAGTAAATCCGGCTCCGATACTCTGGGGTAACTGAAAATTTTGCGCAGCTAAGGTATCGGTAGGGATAATTTCCACGGGCACGTTGTAAGTGGGATAGGTATAGGGGTCGCTCGAATACATCGCTTCCAAGGGATAGATGGTGGCTTTCGTCGATACTTTGGGCGTATAAACCACACCCAAAGTCAATGTCCGTTCGCGGGTTATCGGGATGCTGTATTGCAATCCCCATTCCTGCATGAGGGTATTGATGGTGTAATCGTCTTTCCGCTGCGAGATATAGGCAGAGTAACCCGACATGGAAACCGGGGTCAGCGTCTTGCTGTAAGAGACATCGCCGAAAAGATACGAAACATTGACTCCAAGGGAAATATTTTTGAAGGGGGCGTAAGCGATACCGCCGTATATGCGGCTCAGGCCGCCGGTTCCCCGATAGGTCTCGTTGTACCTGACGTCTTCCTTGTAATAATTTTTCCCGTAATTGTAGCCCACTTTCGAAAAGGGCAAGAGGCCTATGCTGGCGCCCACTTTGCGGATGATGGGAAACTGCATGGCCAAATAATCGAGGTTGCCGTTTTTGAAGTTCTGCGCGGTTGTGCCGTCATTAAGCTGTGCCATTTGCGCCGAAATACCCATATCGAAGATAAAAGTCAACGTATCGAGGCGCGAATACGATGCCGGATTGGCGGGATTTACCTGCTGGCTGCGCCTCAATCCGTAGCCGATGCCTCCCATCGATTCGGCTGCGCCTATCGCGGGATTTGACAGTGAGCCGTAGCCGTATCGCCCGTATGGCGAATCCGAGCCCACATTTTGTCCGAAAACGGTTGCAGCAACCGTCAATAAAGCCACTAACGATAAGAAACTCTTTTTTTCTATAATCATTTGTTTCTATTAATACGATTTAGAGTGCAAAGATGCTACATTTTTAGGTCGCAAGCAACAGATTAAAATAAACTTCGTGTTAAAAAGATTAAAGTTCAGTATTAATAATCTATAATCCTTAAACGTATTTGTTGAATGAAACGATTTCCTGCCGACTTTTCCGTTTCTTGGGTCTCAGGACTTGTGTGCTGTACCCGATAACGATATCGAGCCATACCCGTTTCGACTCGGGGATGTTGAGCAACTGTCTGATCCTCTTTTCATCAAACCAGCCCACAATGCACGAGCCCAGCCCTTCGGCGTGTGCGGCGAGGACGATGTGCGCCGCAGCGATACCCAAATCCAACTGTGCGTAATCTTTTTTCTTGATCCAGCCGCCTATACCCGACGAAAGGTTCACTTTTTCCTCCACCAATACGATGTGTACGGGCGCCTGTTTCGTAAAATGGTTCATCCCCAGCAGGCGCGAGGAAGTCGCATCGGCCACTTTGTTCTTCAATTCCGGTTCGTCCACCACAATCAGATGCCATGGCTGGGAATTGCAAGCCGAAGGGGCTAAGCGGACGGCTTCCACAATGCGACTTATTTTCTCTTGCTCTATCGGCCGATCGGGGTCGAACGAGCGATCGCTTTGCCTGTCGGAAATGAATTTCAGGAAATCGGTCATTCAATTTTCTTTTACCAGAATTAAATCCATAAGCTGTTTTACCGTCAGCTCTTTATCCCAAATAAGGTCAAGTCCATTTCTTTCAAACGATTTCACATAAGATTCCATCGGCAAAAAACCAACAGTTGCCCTTCGCGAATTGACCTCGTAAACATCCTCAATCGGCCATACATAGCCGTTCATTGTTTGAGTGCCATAGATTTGCGGCTTTCTATTGTACATCAGCAAGCGATCTTTGTATATAGCGTACTGTCTGGGATTCAGCAGTTTATTCTGATGGGCCTGATCCACTAAAAGGGTATATTTATTCATAAAATCGTATCCCGCGTGCTGGATAAGGAAAAAGAGCGCCAAATTCGCAGACGAAGTGAGCCGCTTCGGCCAATGATTCAAAGAATCGAGCAAACTCGATATGAATTTTTGATTGCTTTCATCAACCTTACACATTGTCCCGTAGAGACTATCTTTTTTTAAAATTAAAACGGGGTCTTCGGATGTTTTTATCTGATCCGAAACCTGTTTATACGCTTTACGCACCTGCTGGTCTTGCATATAACGGGCAAGCAATTCTTTATTCAATACTCTTCTGTTTTGGGCATGCAACGAAATTCCCATCAAACAGAATATTGCTGTGAAGATGAGTGCAATTTTTTTCATGAGGCTTTAAGTTATTTAATTTACTGTTCATTGTTTACCATTTATTTACTGTTCACTGTCTTATTATTCGGCTGATATATTTGCCAATAATATCAAATTCTATATTTACCACCGAGCCTTTCTTTATTTGGTGGAAATTTGTCATTTCGTGCGTATAGGGAATAATGGCCACCCTGAAGGTATTATCCGTGGGATTTACTACGGTCAGGCTGACGCCATTCACCGTAACCGAACCCTTATCGACGGTCAAATAACCTTTCTTCGCCATTTCGCGGTCGAAAGTGTATTCAAACGTATAATACCAACTGCCGTCGGTTTCGACGACGTCGGTGCAAACGGCGGTCTGATCGACATGTCCTTGCACAATATGTCCGTCTAAACGTCCGTTCATAAGCATGCTGCGCTCAAGATTCACCTTGCTGCCCGTTTTGAGCAAGCCGAGATTGGAACGGTCGAGCGTTTCTTTGATTGCCGTTACGGTGTAGGTGTCGCCTTCGATGTTTACGACCGTCAAACAAACGCCATTGTGCGCCACGCTTTGATCGATTTTCAACTCGTGCGTGAACGAACAGCGCAACGTAATATTCAAATTACCCTTGTTTTTTTGCAACGCAACCACAGTTGCGGCTTCTTCTACTATTCCGGAGAACATGACCTTCCTGTTTAATTTCGATGAAAAATAAAAATTGGCCTGCCGGATTCCTTTTTTCAAATCCGGCAAGCTCACTAAAAATTTACCAGATAACCGCTCTTTTTTCCTTGGGGAGATAAAGCGCATTGTCGGATTGCACATCAAAGGCTTCGTACCATGCATCGATGTGCGGCAACATGCCGTTCACGCGCCAACGGCCGAGCGAGTGCGAATCCATTTTTGTCAGGCGCAGAATTTCGGCATCGCGAATGTTGCCCGCCCACAAGGTGGCATAAGACAGGAAGAAACGCTGTGCGGGCGTGAACCCATCGATTTGCTCGTCCTTGTTTTGTCCTTCTTCCGTTTTCAGGAAAGCGTTGTAAGAAACTTGCAGGCCGCCGTAATCGGCAATATTTTCGCCGAGGGTGAATTTCCCATTGGCATGAACGGTATCCACAACGACGATATTGTTGAAATGATTGACCAATACATTGGCGCGTTCTTCAAATTTAGGAGCGTCCTCGGCAGCCCACCAATCGGCCATGTTTCCTTCTTTGTCGTATTTACGACCCTGATCGTCGAAGCCGTGCGTCATTTCGTGTCCGATAACCACGCCTATGCCGCCGTAGTTGATGGCATCGTCGCCGTGCATATAGAAAAACGGCGGTTGCAAGATGCCGGCCGGAAAGCAAATTTCGTTTGTCGTCGGGTTGTAATAGGCGTTCACCGTTTGAGGGTTCATGTACCATTTATCCTTATCGACAGGTTTACCCAAGTCTTTGAGCATGTCTTCGTATTCAAATTCCGAGGCGCGGAACATGTTTTGCAGGTAAGAGTCGTCTTGTATTTCGAGTGAGGAATAATCTTTCCATTTGTCGGGATAGCCAATTTTCACATAGAAGGTGGCGAGTTTTTCCTGCGCTTTCACCTTTGTACTATCGCTCATCCATTCGAGATTTTGAATCCGTTCGCCTAAAGATACCCGCAGGTTTTTAACCAATTGCAGCATCCGTTCCTTGGCTTCGGAGGGGAAATATTTTTCCACGTACAATTGTCCCACAACTTCGCCGAGCGAGCCTCCAACTGCGTCAACGGCTCTTTTCCACCGCGGGCGAAGCTGTTTACTGCCGCTCAATACCTTACCGTAAAAATCGAAGTTGGCGTTGACGAAATCATCACTCAAATAGCTTGCCGCGGGATTGATAATGTTCCAATTCAAATAGGCCTTCAAATCTTCAAGCGGTTTGTTGGCAATGAGTTCGGCGGCTTTCGTTATTGGCTCTATCTGCGAAACATCGAGTGAATCCATCTGTGCGCCCAATTCGCCGAAATAGGTATCCCATTCGAATACGGCAACCTTTGCGTTTAAATCGGCTGTTTTTATGATGTGGTAATTCAGTTCGGGGATACGGCGCATCTCTTTTGCCACATGCGCTTGGGCAATTTCGGTTTCAATTTCGAGAATGGCTTTGGCGGCTTTGGCGGCTTCCTCGCCGGAGAATCCCGTGTTTTCGAACTGTTTCACAATCAATTTGGTGTATTCTTCGCGAATCGTTTTGGCGCGGTCATCCTGTTCGATATAATAATCGCGGTCGCCCAATCCCAATCCTCCTTGAACGAGGTGGGCAATGTTCATGGAGCTGTTTTTATCGTCGGCAGCCACATAAAATCCGAAAAACGGATTTCCGGCATACTTGCTGATGCTTGCCATGGCGCGAACAACATCTTTTTTGTCAGCCACCGAAGCAACCTTTTCCAAATACGATTTGAGGGGCGCGGCGCCATCGACATTCAACTTCACGCTATCCATGGCTATTTTGTACAAATCGCCCACTTTCTGGGCATTTGTTCCTTTCTTGTGTGTGGTTTTACCCAAATCCTCAATCAATCCCTGAATCTGTTTCTGATTCTCTTCGCGAAGTTTGTCGAAAGAACCGTAACGCGAATATTCATCGGGAATGGGATTTGCTTTTTGCCATCCGCCTGTGGCATACTGGTAGAAGTCGTTTCCCGGAACGACAGTCGTATCGAGATTTGCCGCATCCAAGTCCTGTGCAGGGATTACGGTCTTTTGATTGTTACATGCTGTCATCATTGCAAAAGCGATCGCTAAAAGTAATAAGTATTTCATAATAATATGTTTATATTTTCGTGCAAAGATAGTAATATTTTGAGGAGAATGGTTTTATTTTTTCGCGAACTTATTGAGTTCTTCGCGAATACCCTTTCGCGTTTCTTCGCAGACCGGAACCAAAGGAAGCCTCAACTCGTTTTCCACAAAGCCCATCATTTCGAGCATGCACTTCACGCCGGCCGGATTTCCATCGACCATCAACAAACGGAACAGTTTATCGTAAGACTCGTTCATTTTATCACGGGCAGCTTCGGGGGTTCCTCTTAAGGCGCTATCGACTAACCATGCCATTTCTTTCGGGAAACCGTTTGCGAAAACCGAAATCACCCCGACCCCTCCGGCCTGAATCACGGCGGTGGTTATCGCGTCATCTCCCGATATGACGCTGAATCCTTCGGGCGCTCCGGCGATAATGGTTTTTATTTGTTCCATATTCCCCGAAGCCTCTTTAATGGCAACGGCCTTCGGACAGGTTCTCGCGATGCGCAAGGTGGTTTCGGCGGTCATATTCACACCCGTGCGCCCCGGCACGTTGTAGAGGATGACGGGCAGTGGAGAGACATCGGTTACAGCCTTGAAATGTTGATAGATACCTTCCTGCGAGGGTTTATTGTAATACGGCACAACCGAAAGAATTGCGCTGACTCCCGAAAAATCGGAACGGAGGATGGTCTGCTGCACCTTTGCCGTATTGTTCCCGCCCATGCCAACAACGATCGGTACGCGGCCTTTCACTTTCTCAACGACAGTGCGCATTATTTGGGCTTTTTCATCCTCGTCCAAAGTTGCCGTTTCGGCCGTTGTGCCCAGCGTAACAAGATAATCTGCCCCGTTTTCAATTTGAAAATCAATTAATCGGGACAGCGCATTAAAATCTATCGATTTATCTTTCCTGAATGGGGTGATAAGGGCAACCCCCAGCCCTTTCAAACATATTTTTCCCATGAGTTTTCTATTTCTTTTCTCAATCGGGTACAAAAGTAATGATTTTTATCGTTTTTGCTTGCATGCAGATTGGGAAAACAATGCAAAAGTGTTGAAACGGTAGAATAAGTCTTTGATTCGGAGCCTTAAAGAAGAAACTCTACTCCGACAGATTCGTTCAAACGCTCAGTTCTTTTTCTTTCATCCGATAGGCCAGCAGCACCGTATTTTTCAAATATTCGTATTCCATTTCGAAACATTCGGAAAAAACGTTCAGTCCCAGATTATCTTCTATTTGCTTCATTGTCCACAGTTTTCCGGCTTTCAATTGCAGCTTGTTGAAAACGGTTTCGTCTTCCAGAACGGATACATACAAAAATATCAGTCGTTTGGTACTTGCATTTTCGAACGTATATTTCAGTAGAAAGCGGAGAGGCACATCGTCGCTTCCACATCCCAATTTGACACTGTTATGGACGGTCTCGTCGAGATTATGATCGAATTGCATGTATTTTTCAAACGGATAATCCAACAGGCCGGGGTTTAAAACGCAAAAAGCGTCGCGTTTTTTGAGATAAATTTTCCCATTGAAAATAAGCGCCACCCTTATTACCGGGTGCATAAATTTGTTTTTCAGACCTTTCGTTACCGATTTGGCTACGCGCCCCACAACCGTCCCTTCCTGATTGACAACCGGCAGCCATTCTTCCCGATGCAGTGTCTTTTCGAGCATCCATATCCGCAGGGTTTCTTTCAGGATAAGCCACACAACGATAACTTGAAGAACGACCGTCATGGCCCATGTCGGAATAAAAGGCTTGTTGATGGAATAAAACACAAAATACAACAGAATGATTATAAGGTGTATCGATAATCCGTACTGGGTTTGTATCGCTACTCTGAACGACTCTCCGAGGTAGTTTTTCACGCGGCGATTTTTGCCGTCTTTTCCCAACCAAAGGATGATTTGCGAGCGGAACAGGCGTAAAGCAATCAGCGATAAAATGAAGAATACCTCGATCAAACAAAAAAACAAAAATTTGTTGAGCCGGGGAAAAAACAGGAATGACAACAAAAAAGCGAGCGAAAATGAGATGACTGATATGTCGTAGATGAGCCGACTGTATTTCTTGACCAATAAGAATCCGGCGACCGAAAGTCCCAAAGCCAATAAAACGGCACTATTTATGCTCATTGCTTCCATTCCTATCGAAAAAAGGAACAAAGGCAATAATCCGAGCGCCGGATTTCTCAATTGTTTCTTCAGTACTCCTAAAAAACTCATTGTCATCTATATTCTCAATTCATATAGATAACAATATAAAACGCATTTTGTTTGCGGGAAAGGGAGGGATGAAGAGGGGCTTATTTATCTTTTTTGAAAGAAAACGCTTTGATGCTTTTGTCTTTCGCAAACTTGTCGGGCAGTATGATTTTCACCTTCCCTTCTTTCACCGACCATTTCACGGTTTTTCCGGTTTGCAAAAAGGTTATTTTTGAATTTTTACGGGGAATATTTCCTTCCCACTCTATTGCTGTTTCTTTCGAATCTTTTTTCGGAACATGAATTGCATAAAGCGTCTCCCCGTCCTTATCGGCAGTAAACCAAACGTTACCGCTGTTGTAAATCGGCGTGATGCGGGTGTTATAGATACTCTTGCCGTTCATTTCAAGCCATTTACCTGTTTCATCGAGGCGATCGACCACTTCGGGCTGTATCAGGCCTTCGGGCGTTGGCCCCACACCCAGCAATAAATTTCCGCCTTTCGCAACAACTTCTGCCAACAGGGCAATAACTTCGTCGGGATTTTTAAACGGGGCATTGGGAACCCAACCCCAATCGTTACTCAATGTGATGCAGCTTTCCCACGGAAACGGGAGTTGTCTGTCGGGAATCGAACGTTCGGGCGTCAGGTAATTTTCATTTTTCCCATGAATTGTGCGGTCAACAATCAACAATCCCGATTGATGACGGCGTGCCATATCCGCAATTTCATCCATTTTTATATCCTGTTTAGGAGCTGCAACCCAGCCTCCATCGAGCCAAAGGATGTCCACATCTCCATATTCCGACATCAATTCTTCGATCTGCCTGTAAGTGAATTGTTGAAACTTTTCCCATCGTTGCGGATGGCGCTCAATCTTATAGTTCACGTTTCTGTTTGAAGTGGCATAGCGTGGCCACCAATAATATTCCGAATGCCAGTCGGGTTTGGAAAAATACGTTCCTACCATGAATTTTCGCTTGCGGAAGGCCTCCAATACGTATTTCGCGACGTTAGCTTTCGGATTGTTTTTAAAGGCGCCGTGCATGATGGAGAAGTCGGTTTGTTTGGTATCGAACATATTAAACCCGTCGTGATGCTTGGTAGTGAAAATCATGTATTTCATCCCTGCTTTTTCCGTTACACGCGCCCATTGTTCGGGATCGAAACCGATAGGATTAAATTGATCGATCAAACCCCAATACCATTTTTTGTATTCGTCGTAAGCTATTGTGCTGTCGCGGGGAATCCAGCCCTCATCTTCCGAGCAAATCGACCACGATTCCACAATTCCGGGCACAGCATACAAGCCCCAATGGAAAAGCACCCCGAACTTGAGGTCTTGCCATTTGTCGAGTTTTTCCAAAACCTGCTTGTCGGTTGGCCAAAGGTATTCTTCGGATGATTGGTGAACAAAGCCCTGCTGTGAATACAGTAACGCCGAGAGCGATAACAAGCCCGTTGTCAATGCGTATTTTCGGAAGATTTTCACGATCTATCCCTTTTTATTTATCAATGCGATAAATTCTTCGCGGGTCTTTTGCTGATTAAACGCGCCGGTAAAATCGGATGTAGCAGTTATGGAATTTTGCTTCTCCACTCCCCGCATCTGCATACACATGTGCTGTGCTTCGATAACCACCATCACGCCCAAGGGATTCAGGGTATTCTGTATGCACTCTTTTATCTGGGTGGTCAAGCGCTCCTGCACTTGCAAGCGGCGAGCATAGATATCGACAACGCGGGCAATCTTGCTCAAACCTGTAATGTATCCGTTGGGAATATATGCTACATGCGCCTTTCCAAAAAACGGCAGAATGTGGTGCTCACACAACGAAAAAAAATCAATGTCTTTCACAATGACCATCTGTCGGTAATTCTCTTTGAACAAAGCAGAGCGGAGCACCGCCTCCGGATCTTGGTTGTAGCCCTTCGTCAGATACTGCCACGCTTTGGCTACCCTGTCGGGCGTTTTCATCAACCCTTCGCGCCCAACGTCTTCTCCCAAAAGCGATATTACATCCCTGACGTGAGCCGACAATTGCATCTTTCTGTTCTCTAATTCTTCCGAAGACATGAAACTATAATTAAAATCGGTTTTTTACTCTCATCCATTCCGTTTCGCCGCAACATCAATCATCAACAGCGATTCTCACTTCATCTCTGACGATATACATCTCTTTCCCGAAGGAAGGGAATTTCTGGCTCATCTGAGACATCACGGCTTCAGCGTCTTCACGCGATTTGAAATTTCCCACCCTCAATCGCCAAAACGGAGAGTCGAAAATGATTTTGGTTTCCAATCCGGGGAAAGCGCCGTTTATCATGGATTGTTTGCTGTATGCTTCGTTTTTGGAAGTCCGAGGATCATTCCCTGAGAAAGCCTGTATCTTATATCCCGTTACGCGCACGGTGGACGAACCGTCGCCCGACCGCAATGAAGCGACGGGTTTGCCTACGACATCTTTAATGCTTTCATCCTGATAGACAACCACTTTACCCTTAGACGGGTCATTTCTGTTCAACTCTTTGATAATATCCGAAACTTCTTGCGCCTGCAAAGGAGCAAAAGCAAACAGAAAAAAGAAAAAAGTCCAAAAACAAACAACAGGTTTCATCTCTATATCATTGTATTTCAGAACGCTTCAATAATCGGCAAAAATTTATCCACGCCAAGCGAAGCTCCTCCGATAAGGCCTCCGTCCACATCGGGATTAGAGAACAATTCTTTTGCATTTGAAGCATTGGCGCTTCCTCCGTATAAGATAGACGTATCGTTGGCGACCGTCTCTCCGTATTTTCCAGCCAGCGTTTTGCGGATGAAGGCGTGCATCTCCTGAGCCTGAGCCGCAGTGGCCGTTTTTCCGGTTCCGATAGCCCAAACAGGCTCGTAAGCGAGTACAATCTTGCCGAAATCTTCGGCCGAAAGGTTAAAGAGCGAAGCCTCTATCTGCGATTTAACCACTTCGAAATGTTTTCCGGCTTCGCGTTCGGATAGCACCTCGCCAATACAGAAAATCGGGGTCAAACCGTTTGCCAAGGCAAGGAGTACTTTTTCTTTCAATATTTCGGGCGTTTCGTGATAGTATGCACGGCGTTCGCTGTGCCCAAGAATCACGTATTTCGCTCCTGTGGAAGCCACCATCTCGGCCGAAACCTCGCCGGTGTAAGCTCCCGATACTTTGTCGGCGCAATTTTGCGCGGCAACGCCTATCTTGCTAAGGTCTATTGCCGTCGCAACACTTGCCAAATGGATAAACGGCGTTCCGATAACTACATCGCAATTCAAAGTTTTGCCTTTCAGCGCGGCATCCAATTCTTTTGCCAATGTCAATCCTTCTTGCAGGTTCTTATTCATTTTCCAATTCCCTGCCACAATGTTTTTTCTCATATATTCTTTATGTATAATTATTTATCCTTAATCAATCGGCCTTCGAGCCATTTTAGAAAGCCCAAAGGTAGCAAAAAAATTGCCATTATCAACAATAACACCAAAGTATTGTTTGGTTTTGATGCTTCATCTTGCCGCGAAAGTTGTTTCTCTAACTTTTTATCGCCGGGGATGGAAAAGCGATCCCATTTGTTGATGACTCTGCCGTTTTTCAGCAGCATCAGCCCCGGATTCGACCGGTTTATGGTTTTCAACACCCGTTCGTCGGCATTGCAAAACGTGTATTCGGCAGCGGTTGCTTCTGCCCATTTCGAAATAGCGTCAGGAACAGAGGATGTCAGGCAATAAAACGGGATGCCGTGCTTTTTCGCTAAACCTGCAATGCGGTTCAACGACTTCGCCGAGCTCTTATCCGCCTCGCCGAGCGAGTATGAGGTCATCAAAAAAGTATAGCTCGAGTCCGATAAGATTTCGTGCGTGAGATCGTCTTCCTCCACGTATTGTCCCGAAGCCGGATCGCGCGACAAACGGAAAATTTGAAAATCTTCGATTTTGGGATTCTCCCCTTTTTTTACCAAATCGGTTTTCATCTCCACAAATGTCCATGTAGAATCGTTCCACGGATAATTTTCTTCGGTAAACTCCTGCTTTTTTCCGTCCTTCTCGTAAATGAACAGATTCCGATAAACATCGGCTTTGTCGGGATCAACACGCATCTGTTCCGAAATGGATGCTCCTGTTTTGTAGGGGCGGAAATCAAAAACCTGCATCCGGAAAACATTATACAGCGAGAACAACAGGGCAAACACCATCGAAAAGACCGCCGGAGCCCATTGAAACCGGCCTGAGAACAGCGGATAAACACGTTTCCATCTGAAACAAAGGACGGCCGATAAAACAACGAGAACACTATTTTTATAAAACGTTTCCCAATTGGTGATGATCAGTGCGTCGCCAAAACAGCCGCAATCTTTTACCGGATTTTTGATCGCGATCCACAGTGTGAAAGGCGTCATAAACAACATCAGCACGAAAATCAGCATGGCCGCCCATCGCCTGTAAATACCGAGCAGGATAAAGGCGCCAAGCAGAAATTCCAACATCGAAAGGCCGACAGCGACAGGTAAGGCCAAGGTAGAAAACCCTTGTAGCGCCCACGCCGTCAGATAATCCTGAATTTTGTAGGTGAATCCTAACGGATCCACCATTTTTACAAATCCGGAAAACACAAAAACCGCGCCGACAATTATGCGGGAAAATTCGACTCCTGTTTTCATCAAAGACTCGGTTGGCTTCATGCTATTTTTCTCCGAAATGCAGTTTTATCAATCCGAAAAGCGCGTAATTAATCATGTCCCGATAGTTGGCATCGACGCCTTCCGAGGCTAATGTCTTGCCAAGGTTGGCCTCTATTTCTTTTGTGCGGAAAATTTTCATCAGGATCAGGTCGGTGAACGAACTGATGCGCATCTTCCGCCAGGCCTCATCATAATCGTGGTTTTTGGCATACATCAACTCCTTGGTTTCGGTTATATGCCTGTCGTAAAGCTTCAAAGCCTCTTCGGGCGACATATCGATTGTGTCGGAAAAGCCTTTATCGAGTTGGATAAGCGCAATCACGCCGTAGTTGACAATACCGATAAACTCCGAAAAAATGCCCTCGTCCACCTTGCTCGATTTTTTAATTTCGAGCGAGCGGATCCGGTTTGCCTTGATGAATATCTGGTCGGTAACCGATTCGGGTCGCATGATGCGCCACGCCGCGCCATAGTCTGTCAGTTTTTTCCGGTACAAATCCCGGCATATCCCGATCACTTCGTCAAATTGCCTTTTGGTTGCTTCCATTGCTCCTCAAATTTCTGAATTTATCGAGACAAAGGTAAAAAGAAAAAGGCACAAGTCCAAAGAGACCGTGCCTCGAAATATGATTTATCGTTTCCATTATCAGGAAATACGCAGCGATTTACCCACATGCAATGTGGCGCGGGAAGTAATATTGTTGAGCGAGCACAGTTTGCTCACCGATACACCGTATCGCGAAGCGATCGTTCCGAGGGTGTCGCCTTTTTTTACACGATGGTATTTAACCGAACCCGAAACGTATTTGTTGTTAGCATTTTTAGTAGATTGAACGGATGTTGATGCGGATTTATAGCGAACCGAACTGCTGGCAGTCGTTTTCTTGTAGCTCGAATCTGTTACCAGATACTCGTCGCGGTGACAAACTTTGTTTTCGAAATCGACAATAAAATTGGGATTGATGGGCTTCCCGCAGAAACGGAACTCGAAATGCAGGTGCGAACCAAACGAACGGCCGGTATTTCCGGCAAGGCCGATGGGTTCTCCCGACCTCACAACATCGTTTTCTTTGATCAAAAATGCGGACAGATGGCCATAAACCGTCTCAAGGCCATTAGGATGGCGCAGCACAATATAATTCCCGTATCCGCGGCGTTCAAAATCTTTCACCCTCACCTTGCCGTCGAATGCGGCATAAATGGTATCGCCGGTCTGAGCTTTCAAATCGACTCCGTAGTGGTAACGGCGGCTGCCTCTGCGACCGAAATTGGAGGTCATGTATCCTTTGCAGGGTATCGAAAAATTAGACAGATCTACTACAAACGAGTCCGGCACTTCGGTCAGAGCGCCGTATGCAGCCACATGGGACGTCGGCCACAAGCCGCCATACACATCTTCCGCCGGTATGGATTTGGGGTCTAATTCTAAGGGACTCAATTCTCTTTCGGCCTTGACTTCTTCCAAAATAGACAAATCCATTTTAAGCTTCAATCCGTCGGCAAACAACCCGGATTGCTTGGTTAAACCGGAACTGTGCTCTTGCTTGTACGTTACATCCGAACGGGAGGATGTCGATATGTTTTTTTCGGGCGCCGTCGCTTGAGGGGATGCCGCTAAGGCAACAAACATCAATGATGCGGTAACGCAAATTTTCGGATCAAAAAGGTTCATTCTTTGCATGAATTTTATTTTTCTTGACTTTGTCCTTGTTCTGTTATTTATTTAATATTCATCGTTGGCGTAGATGTTGGGAAGCATTAATTGGGGATAATCGAATAATTCTTCCTCTTTAAAAAATCGTTTCACCTCTATCTTCGCCGCTTCCACCGAATCGGAAGCATGGATAATGTTCTCCTGTACGCTAACACTAAAATCACCTCTAATCGTTCCGGCTTGGGCGCTGCGTCCGTTTGTAGGACCCGTCATTGCCCGCACCACATCCACAACACTCACCCCCTTTAAACACATGGCTACCACCGGACTGACCTGCATGGATTCTTTGATGCGTTTAAAGAACGGTTTTTCTTTTAAATGAGCGTAATGAACTTCTAAAACGTTATCGGTCAAAAAAATCATCTTCATGCCGACAATTTGCAGTCCTTTGTCTTCAAATCGAGTGATTATTTTTCCGATTAAGCCTCTTTGGACTGCCGAGGGTTTTAGAATAACCAAGGTTTTTTCCATCTTTTATTCTGTCTATATTCCCTCCAAAAACAGTCGGAAATACTGATTTTTTTCCATAAACGGTTTCAAAGTAAACTTTTTCTTTCTTTTTTTCCAAATATTACTCCCTGATTTTTCGATATTTATTGTTTATTTAACTGTTTTTATAAATTCAATCCATCACCTGTTTCATTTTTTGCAGAGAACAAAAGTTGAAAAAAACGGCTGTTTTCTTATTTATCAAGCAAAAATTCTTAGGAAATCAAAAAAAAACAAAAAACGCATCATTCGTTTATCTACTATTTTGTTTTTTGTCAATTCATTTGATTAATTTTGTCGGTTAATATGTCCTTTATCGTCTTCGGATTAGCTAAGATCAGGTAATTTCCTGTACAATAAAGAACAGTTATTTACATTATACAATAAGACATGGATTCTTTTAGAAAAACAGTTATTTATGGTATCATCGGCGTCTCCGCACTCGCGTATTCCTGCGGGAGAGGCGGTGGAGACAGAAGAAGCGCCGGAGCTGCATCATCCAGAATATACCCCGTGCAAGAGGTAAAAAAGGGCGATGCCGTCCTCGAATCGGTTTATCCCGTAACCTTGCGGGGTGAAGACGATGCAGACATCAGGCCGCGCGTAAGCGGTTACATCGACCAAGTGTATGTGAACGAAGGCGATGTCGTAAAAAAAGGGCAGCGGTTGTTTTCCATCAACTCGCCGTCTTCCGAACAGGATTTCACAGCGGCCGAAGCGGCGTTAGAAAGCGCGAAAGCTCAGCTCAACACCGCAAAATTGGATGTAGAACGCATCCGAGGGCTGGCCGAGAAAAATATTGTAAGCAACGTACAGTTACAGAGTTACGAGAATGCCTGTAAAACGGCGGAAGCTAACAAACTGAAAGCAGAAGCTGCGTTAACCGCAGCAAGAGCCACCGTAGGGTGGACCATTGTGCCCAGTCCCATCGACGGGGTGGTGGGCGCCATTCCTTACCGCAAGGGAAACATGGTAACCAGCGCCACATCGCTGACCACCATTTCCAATACAAAAACGATTTATGCCTATTTTTCCATCAACGAAAAAACCTTGGCCGAATTGTTGAGCGCCATTCCCGGCAATTCGCAGGCCGAGAAGATTGCGAACATCGACGACGTTACCTTGCTGCTTTCCAACAAAAGCGCTTATCCCGAAAAAGGGAAAATTTCCGCCATTTCGGGCGTTATCAACACCGTAACGGGAGCAGCAACGCTTCGCGCCGAATTTCCTAACCCTCAGGGGATGTTGAAAAGCGGCGCCAGCGGCAATATCTCCATCCCGCGCAAGGTGGCCGACGTAATCGTAATTCCGCAAAAAGCCACGTTTTCGTTGCAGGATAAAACCATCATCTATAAAGCCAAACGAACCGATGAAGCCGGTATGGATTCCACGGTTCAGTCCATGATTACGGTACTGCCCCTGCCCGACGGGCAAAATTATGTGGTAACATCCGGCTTGACCGACGGCGACCGAATCATTACCGACGGCGTGGCCACCCTCCGTAACGGAAGCTTAATTAAAACTCGCTGAGAATTATGCTGAAAACATTTATAGAACGCCCTGTTCTTTCCACCGTAATATCGATTCTTATTGTTATTCTTGGAATTATCGGGCTCAATATGCTCCCTATCGAGCAATATCCGAACATTGCCCCCCCTACCGTCCGCGTTTCCGCTGCTTATAGCGGCGCCAACGCCGATGTAGTGATGAGCAGTGTGGTCGTCCCCCTCGAAGAGTCCATCAACGGAGTGGAGGGCATGACCTACATGACCTCGTCGGCGTCCAATTCGGGGTCGGCATCCATCAATGTCTTTTTCAATCAGAACATCGATCCCGATATTGCCGCCGTAAATGTGCAGAACCGCGTGAATCAAGCGACATCTCTATTGCCCGCCGAGGTTACGCAATCGGGCGTTACGGTGGCCAAACGACAAAACGACAACATCCTGCGCCTGTCCATTTCGTCGTCGAACCCCGATCACGACCAGCAGTTTATTCAGAACTATACCGATATAAACATCCTGCCGCAGATAAAACGGGTGCAGGGCGTGGGCGAGGCCAGCGTAATGGGGCCAAAGACCTATTCGATGCGTATATGGCTGAAACCCGATGCGATGGCGACCTACAAAGTAACCCCGACGGAAATACGCGCCGCCATCAACGAACAGAACGTGGACGCTGCGCCGGGATCCATCGGACAAAACAGCAACGAAGCCTTTGAGTACTCGATGAAATATTCGGGAAGATTTACCTCTGCGGATGAATTTAAAGCCATCATCATTCGTTCGCAAGACGGGCAAATATTACGCTTGGGCGATGTTGCCGATGTGGAACTCGGCTCGTTGAACTACAGCGTTTTTTCCACCAATAACGGAGACCCGTCGGTTATGATGGACATCAGCCAAACCTCAAACTCCAATGCCCGCGAATTGATTATCAACATAAAAAAGATCTTGGACGAAGCCTCAAAATCCTTTCCTCCGGGCTTCTCCATCACTTACGTTTCCGATGTGAGCGAATTTTTGGACGCATCCATCGAAAAAGTAATCCACACGCTCATCGAGGCCTTCATTCTGGTGTTCCTTGTAGTTCTCATCTTTTTGCAAAATTTCCGATCGACACTCATCCCCGCCATAGCCGTGCCGGTGGCGATTATCGGCACCTTCTTTGCCCTTGAGGTGATGGGGTTCTCCATCAACCTGCTCACGCTGTTTGCGCTGGTTTTGGCCATCGGTATCGTGGTGGACGACGCCATCGTGGTGGTAGAGGCTGTGCACGCGCATTTGGAGCAGGGAGCAAAAAATGCCAAGGACGCCACCATAAAAACGATGAAAGAGATTGCGCCCGCCATCGTATCCATCACATTAGTCATGGCTTCGGTGTTTATCCCGGTGAGTTTTATCGGCGGGACAAGCGGCGTATTTTATAAGCAATTCGGGCTGACCTTAGCGGTGGCCATCTTTATTTCGGCAATCAACGCCTTGACGTTGAGCCCGGCTCTAAGCGCACTTTTCCTGCAACCGCACTCCGAAAACAAAACGAAAAAGGGAAAAAATCTTTTGGAACGATTCTATGCCCTTTTTAATAAATACTTCAATAAAATAACCCTTTTGTACGAACGCACCTTGCACTTCCTTGGGAAGAAGAAACACCGCTGGATAACGGTAACCATGATTATCGTTTTCTCGATCACCTTGTTGATCCTGATGAAAATTATCCCCTCCGGATTTGTTCCTCAGGAAGACAGTGGGCGCATTTTCATGATGGTTACATTACCTCCCGGCGCTTCGTTAGATCGTACCGGCTCGGTGGTGAAACGCACCGAAGCTATCGCAAGAAGTTTTCCCGAAGTAGCAGGTACATCCACCATAACCGGCGTGAATTTCATGAGTGGGATGGGCAGTCCCTACGGTACGGTCATGGTAAAATTGAAACCGTGGACAAAACGGAAACGCACCGCCGACAAAATTGTCGGGTTGATGAAGCAACGCACCGATTCGATTATCGACGCCACATTCATGATCTTCAATGCGCCCACGATTTCCGGCTTTGGCATGGCCAGCGGCGTGAGCTTGAAGATGCAGGACAAAACGGGCGGAAACATCTACGATTTCTATGACGTAACACAGGATTTTCTCTCCAAATTGGAGGCGAGATCCGAAATCCTTTCGGCATCCACCACCTTCAACCCCAATTTTCCGCAAAAACAAATCGACGTCAATATCGCCCGCGTGAAAGAAGCAGGACTCTCGCTCTCCGACGTGCTGACCACCCTGCAAATGAACATCGGCAGTCTGTACGCATCAAACATAACCCTGTTTGGAAAACCTTACCGCGTCATGATTCAGGCAACGCCCGAATACCGAAGGCGAATGGAAGACCTCAACCGGATGTATGTCCGCACAGGATCGGGTGAAATGACACCAATCACCGAATTTCTGACCATCAAGGACGTAACAGGGCCGCAAACCATCTCGCGTTACAACATGTACACCTCAATGGACGTAACCGTCATCCCGCGTCCCGGATTCAGCACCGGCGATGTCATACGCGCCATCGACGAGGTGAAAGCCCAAGAATTACCCGTGGGTTATACCTACGAATACACGGGATTCTCGCTCGAAGAAGTGAAAAGCGGCAGCCAGACAATGCTCATCTTCATGCTCTGCCTGATCTTCGTTTACCTGCTGTTGGCCGCATTATACGAGAGCTACATCCTCCCGCTTTCGGTTATCCTGTCCTTGCCCGTCGGATTGGCCGGAGTATTCATTTTCCTCGAATTGTTTGGCGTTACACAAGGCATTACAAACAATATCTATATACAGATTTCGCTGATCATGCTCATCGGGTTGTTGGCCAAAAATGCTATTCTCATTGTGGAGTACGCCATCCAACGAAGGCAACAAGGGATGAATATTGTTGAAGCGGCGATAAAAGGCGCTGTGGCGCGGTTCCGACCCATCCTCATGACCTCTTTTGCCTTTATCGCAGGACTCACGCCGTTGATGCTCGCCACAGGCGCAGGCGCTGTGGGCAACCGATCCATCGGTATCGGAGCTATCGGCGGAATGCTTATCGGCACGGTTTTTGGATTGCTGGTCATCCCCTCGCTCTACATCATCTTCCAAACCATGCAGGATAAATTCAGCAAATCGGGACTTATAAATACAAACGACGAATTTATTAATCAGTCCGAAAACGATGAAAAGAAATAACAACTTTATATTCAGCATTATAATTACATCCGTATTCGTTTCCTCCTGTCAGGTAACGAACAAATACAAATCGCCGGACATCGATGCCGAAAACTTGTATCGTGACATTACGGCAACCGACACGACAACCATCGCCGATATTCCGTGGCGCGAATATTATTCCGAGCCCTTTCTCGCGAACCTGATAGACGAGGCGCTGAAAAACAATGTCGATATGCTGATTGCCGAAAGCGGCATCCGTCAGGCGGAAGCCAATTTGAAGCAGGCTCAACTCGCCTATTTCCCCGGCATTTCGCTGACAGGGACGCTGACCCATGTCTCCACAAGCGACGCCAATGCCGCGCTCAATCACAGTTCCGTTACACCGCGCATCGGAATCGGAGCGACCTGGGAAGCTGACATCTGGGGCAAGCTCAACCGCAGATCACGCGCTCAATACGCACAGTTTTTGCGCAGCAAATCATACAGGGACTTAATCCGCGCTTCGCTTATCGCAAACGTTGCCACCTCTTATTATTCGCTGCTGGCGCTCGACGAAAAATTGAACATCACGCGGGAAACCGCCGCTCTGCTCGAAAAAAACGTAGAGACCATGCAGGCGCTGAAAGATGCCGGACGGCAAAACTCGGCGGCAGTGGAACAGAGCCGCTCACTGATGCTAAGCGCCAAAATCAGTGTCTTTGACATTGAATACGCCATCAGAGAATTGGAAAATTCCCTCTGCGTACTGCTCGGACGCAAGCCGGGCGCTATCGAACGCGGCTCTTTGGATGTGCAACCCGCACCAATGGAAATCCGCACAGGCGTGCCCATGCAGATGCTCGTGCGCCGTCCCGACGTGCGGCAAGCCGAACTCGCTTTCCGTTCCGCTTTCGAACTGACCAACGCGGCACAGGCCGGTTTCTATCCGTCCATCACGTTAAATGCCGGTTCTTTTATCGGTTATACAAAAACGGGATTCTCCAACCTGTTCAGCGTGGAAAATTTGGTGGCTAACGTCATCGGAGGACTGACTCAACCCCTTTTCGCACAAGGCCAATTGCGTGCCAATTTGAAAATTGCCCGGGAAAACCAGCTGCAAGCCCTGCTCGAATTTCAAAATACGGTGCTGAACGCCGGCAGCGAGGTCTCAAACATCATGTATCGGTTTGAATCTTTGGAAGAAAAAGCCGTTCTGCGCAGCGCTCAAATAGTTTCTACGAAAAAAGCGGCGGAAGATACCGAAGAATTGCTGAAAGCCGACGAAGCCATCTACACCGAAGTCCTTTCCGCGCAACAAAATTACCTCTCCGCCCGATTGAATGAGGTGAACGACAAACTCGAACAGCTGCAATGCGTGGTAAATCTTTACCGTGCGCTCGGCGGCGGCGAAGAATGAAATATCTGATTGGTATTTATTTACACTGTTTTTTGCAATTCAATATGCGAAGTTTCGGAAGCGACAACAATTCGGGCGTGCACCCGCGAATCCTGCAAGCCATTGCGGACGCCAACGTGAATCATGCCATCGGCTACGGCGACGATGTGTGGACACACGACGCAACAAAGGCTCTGCGGAAGCTGCTCGGAAACAACGAACTCCAAGCTCTTTTCACTTTCAACGGCACGGGGGCGAACGTGATTGCATTGCAAACCTGCATTATGCCTTTCAGTAGCATCATCTGCCCCTCAACGGCACATATCGCAGTGGACGAATGTGGGGCGCCCTCTAAATTTACCGGTTGCATGCTGAAAGAAATCGAAACGCCCGACGGAAAATTGACCCCGGAATTGATTCATCCACTGCTCCACGGATTCGGAGTTGAACACCATCCCCAACCAAAAGTCATCGCACTTTCGCAAACCACCGAAACGGGTACCGTCTATTCAACAAAAGAAATAAAAGCTTTGGCCGACTTGGCGCATCAACACGGCATGTATCTTTTCATCGACGGCACACGCATTGCCAATGCCTGCGCCGCCCTCCACGTTTCCCTGAAAGAGATGACTGTCGATTGCGGCGTTGACATTTTCACCTTCGGCGGAACAAAAAACGGACTGATGATGGGCGAAGCCGTAATTCCCCTGCGCAAAGAACTGTCCGAAAACCTGAGGTACTACCGGAAACAAGCCACACAGCTCTACTCCAAAATGCGCTTTATTTCGGCACAAATGATTCCGTATATCGAAGAAAACATCTGGTTGGACAACGCCGACAATGCGAACAGAATGGCCAAACTGCTGGCGGAAGAATTGGCTAAAAACAACCTTGTGCAAATCACAAGGGAAGTCGAGTCCAACGCCGTATTTTTTATTTTGCCCCCTCTATTAACGGCCAAATTGAAGGAACAGTATTTTTTCTACGACTGGGACGAATCCATCGGCGAATCCCGCCTCGTCTGCTCATGGGACACCTCCGAAAAAGACGTCCGCGAATTTATCGATTGCCTCAACAATTTATCTTCTAACTTCTAATTTCTAACTTCTAATTTCTACTATGTTTGATTTTCTCGACTATTATCCGTATTTACTGCCCGTAATTATTTTCTTCGGAAGAATCTGCGACGTAACCTTGGGTACGCTGCGCATTATTTTTGTTTCGAAAGGAGAACGTTACAAAGCCCCGTTTATTGGCTTTTTTGAAGTATTCATCTGGATTTTGATTATCTCGCAAATCTTTTCACGCGCCAACGATCTGCTCGCATACATCTCTTATGCAGCAGGATACGCATCGGGAAATTATGTGGGAATCCTCCTTGAGAACCGGATTGCATACGGGATTGTACTCTGCCGGATCTACACCCGCGAAAATGGTTCGGATTTGGTTCGGATACTTCACGGGCAGCGTTTCGGAGTAACAATGACGCGCGGACAGGGTTCGGTGGACGAGGTCGATATCATTGAAACGGTGATAGACCGCAAGCAAATGAAAACGCTCGAAAAAACGCTCACCGATTTCGACCCTCATATTTTTTATGTGGTGGAAGACGTGCGTACCAAACGAAACGGTATCTTTCCGAAACGAAAAACAATCCTTGAGCGGTGGCGGATAGGGAAATGATTTTATCCCACACAATATCCATTACGAAAAAATCCCCACCGGTTTCACAACCGACAGGGACTTGGAGCTTTGAAGTAAAATTACGTCAGCTAAAAAATTATGGATATTTTTGTTTTCTTTTAAACCTTGCTAAGTTTTTGAAACTTAGCAAGGTTATGAGTTTTAATAATTTTCTCGCCGCAGGCGAACTCTGTTCGTTAGGAAGTCGAATCATAAGGAAGTCGCATCATAACCTGATATATTTATCTTCAATTTATAGTTATAACCGGCTGACAATGCCCCTGTGAAGGATGTCGTGTTGGTTTTGATAGGTACATAGCCGTCGGTGTAATAAATACCTTCGTAGTGGTTATATACAGTATTGCCATCGTATAGTTGAATTTTACCGGATAAAGAGATAGAAAGCGGGGAACTGCTGCCCGTAAATACGGTGTGCCCGTCATCAGAACATACACTATAGTCACGATAATTTGCATTTGTTCTATAATCAATATTCCATGTAGGAGGAGTTACAGCATTGGCCGGAGTGCTTGTCGCTATGGGCGGCGAAGCAGTGGCAAAGGTTTGTTGTACAGCGTTATTGGGACTAATCGTATATGTAAAGTCATCGGATAACCCGTATATATACTCCGGTGGAGCGACATCAGGGTCGGGATCGGGCGCTGTACCGTATCCATAATGATAAACCCGAACTTCGGTCTGTATGCGTGTGGTTCCGCGTTTAAAAACGATATTCGCTTCCGGAGAAGTATCTGTCAAGTCGATGGGATCCGACACAAAATAGAGATAGTCATATTGTGGATCGACCGTATAGGAGGCGTCGCTCTCGTCTAT
>JAISUH010000070.1 GCA_031272205.1 Dysgonamonadaceae bacterium
TCCATACACAACTACAAATTCCGACTCGTCAGAAGTCATAAACTCCTGAAATAGCGCTTGTTCTTTTTGTCTGCCTACGATTTTCATAATAAAAAAATGAAATTATTTTTCGCTGCAAAAGTGCCTTTATCGCATCTCTAAGTTTAAATGTGGAAAAAATGATTAATTTTGCAATTGAAAATCGCGGGTTAGACCATTTCACCAACCGGTAATACAACCTAACAGTAAAATTTTACACCTGAGTTTTAAACATAATATGCAGAAATAAAAAGAAATATGAAAAAAGATATGAAATTTACCCCCCCCCATAAAATTGGTGATAATCAGATTATTGCAAGACGGAGAGAATCAAATATTGAGTTATTGAGGTTAGTGAGCATGTTTAACATTTTAGTGTATCACTTCTTTTTGCATGGAGATTTAGGTATGCAAATCAATATTTATCAGGCAATAGTAACAATTATACACATAGGAGTCATTTGTTTTGTTTTGATTTCCGGATATTTTGGCATTCATACAAAGATAAAAAGTATCATAAATCTGTATTGTTTGGTTGCGTTTTATGGTGTTGTGCTTTATTTGGTAAGTGTTTTTATAAGCGGGAAATTCGATTTTTATGGAATAAAAGCAATATTACCTTTCGGAAAAGGTTTTTATTGGTTCATTATTGTGTATTTTCAACTATACCTGATTGCGCCCTTTTTGAACAAAATAATTGACAAATTAAGCCATAAAGAATTTATAATCATAATATTAGTATTTGCTTATTTCTCTTTTTATTTAGGTTTAATAATGAAAGACAGTACTTTTGTAAACGGGCACAATTTAGCAAATTTCATATTTATATATCTTATTGGCAGATATTTACGATTGTACAAGAACGTCAAAGAAGCGGAAAGAAAAGAAAATCTAAAAAAATCGTTATTATGCTATTTGGTTGTTGCAATCGGTGTATTTTTGAGCATTGCATTTGCGCCAAATATCATATCGAAAATTATAACACGCCTTTCATTTCCATACAACAGCCCGGTATTGATCATAATGGCGGTTTTGGTTTTTAATATTTTTCGCAATATCAAGATACAGAGTCAAATAATCAATTATGCAGCTACTTCGGCTTTGGCTATTTATTTGTTGCACGAAAATCCGTGTACGAATAAATATGTTTACGCGCCGTTAAAAATTTGGTATGAAACGCAATCGGGTTTTGTATTTGCCTGTTCTTTAATTACTTATGCTTTGGCGGTTTTCTTTGTTTGTATTTTTATAGATAAAGTCCGAATAAAAATAGTTGAATTGTTGAGGTTGGAGAAAATTTCGGAAATTATTGAAATAAAAATTCTTCATTTGTGGGAAAAATTTTGGAGCAATTCTGATCGCCTGAATGATAAAACAAATCAGTAAATCCTTTACAAAAAACATGTTGGATTTATCCGATTTGTTACAGTCGTTTATTTACGGAAAATAGCCTCGCCCGATTTTCTAAACAAAAATTCAGAAGAAATCTCTCCCCCCTCAATCCTCTTTAGGCGATACCGGAGGTATCGGGTCTTCATCGATAGTGAAATTGATGGGTAACAAGCATTTAACGTTCACCTTTTCTCCGTTGTTGGTGCCGGGTGTCCACCGAGGCATGACGCTCAACACGCGGATGGCCTCATTGTCGAGCGAAGGGTAGAGTCCTTTCACCACTTCGATGTTGGAGATGCGTCCGTCTTGCGCCACGATGAAAGAGCAGAGGATGCTGCCTTGAATTCCTTCCTGTAAGGCGTCGCGGGGATACGCAATTTTTTCGGAGATGAAACCGGCTAACGCGGCTTCGCCTGCCGGATATTGCGGCATTTGGTCAACAATGGTGTAAATCTCGTTGTTTTCGATAAACTGAACGTCGGTTTTTGCTATCGCGGCTTGATAGGTCGAGCGTTGCGCTTTTGCATTTTTGTTGAGTTTGAAGTACATGGGTACGTATGCTCTGGCACGCACGATTTCGCCTTTGTATTTGGCCGGTTGCCACGGCGGCATGGACTTGATAATGCGCAAAGCTTCTTCGTTGAGCAAGGAGTCAGCCCGATGCATCAACTCAAAATTCGTCAACGTACCGTCTTTTTCAACGATGAAGTTATAGACCACCAGCCCCTGTTTGTCGTTTTTAGCCGCTTCGGGCGGGTATTTCAGCGAGCGGGAGATAAAACGGTTCATCTCGCCCGAACCTCCTGTAAAAAAAGGGTCGATATCGGGATTTTCGATGACTTTTCCTCCCGTTGCGGCAGTGTCTTTCTTTTTTTGTGCTGATGCCGAGGAAGAAACAAAAGCTTGCAACAACAGAAATCCGGCAATAAATAAATAAGCAGCCGTTGCAGTTACGCCGATTTTTTTCATATAAAACAGTACTTAATCAGTTTCCGCATAGAGGTCATTGAGCGTAAAGGGGATACAATCTACCCGTCGATCGGCCTGTTTATGCGACGTTTATATTTTTTTACCCTACAAAGATATAAAAATAATGAGAAAATCTTTGTTTGTTTCTGCAAAATATGGGGGGCAGATTCGAGGTCTTATGTTAATATTCTTCATCTCGAAACAACAATACGATTCATTTCTCGCAAAAAAGCCTTATCTTTGCAGCCTCAAAAAAGATTGAAATGCAAAAAATTAGGAATATCGCCATTATTGCCCATGTCGATCATGGCAAAACTACACTTGTGGATAAAATGCTTCTTGCCGGGCATCTTTTCCGTGATAATCAACAAACTGAAGACTTAATTCTCGACAGCAACGACTTGGAACGCGAACGCGGCATCACCATACTTTCCAAAAACGTATCCATCCGTTACAACGATGTAAAAATAAACATTATAGATACTCCGGGTCACGCCGATTTCGGCGGTGAAGTGGAGCGTGTGCTCAATATGGCCGATGGTTGCCTGTTGGTTGTCGATGCTTTTGAAGGACCGATGCCTCAAACCCGTTTTGTGTTGCAAAAAGCGTTAGAAATAGGCTTGAAGCCGATATTGGTTGTCAATAAGGTGGACAAACCCAACTGCCGTCCCGAAGAAGTGCAGGAGGCTGTTTTCGATTTGATGTTCACTCTCGATGCGACCGAAGAGCAATTGGATTTCCCGACCATCTATGGTTCGGCCAAGCAAGGCTGGATGTCGGACGACTGGCACAAACCGTCGGACAACATATTGCCGCTGCTCGACGCCATCATCAAATACATTCCGGCTCCGCAAATGCTCGAAGGGGCTCCGCAAATGCTGATTTCGTCGCTCGATTATTCGAATTATGTTGGACGTATTGCCGTCGGGCGCGTTCATCGCGGAACGATACAGGCCAATAAAGATTATGCGCTGTCGAAGCGCGACGGCAGCATCGTCAAGACGCGCATCAAGGAAGTGGATATTTTCGAAGGGCTGGGGCGCACCAAGGTCGATAGTGTGGCTTCGGGCGATATTTGTGCGCTTGTCGGTATTGAGAATTTCGAAATTGGCGACACGATCACCGATATTGATAATCCCGATCCGCTCGACCCGATTGCGGTGGACGAGCCCACCATGTCGATGCTCTTTACCATCAACAATTCGCCCTTTTTTGGGCAGGACGGGAAATACATCACCTCGCGCCATATTTACGAACGCTTGATGCGTGAATTGGATAAAAACCTCGCATTGCGTGTCGAGCCGACCGACAGCGCCGACTCGTGGATTGTTTACGGACGCGGGGTGTTGCACCTCTCGGTGCTGATTGAAACCATGCGTCGCGAAGGATATGAATTGCAAGTAGGTCAGCCACAGGTGATTATCAAAGAGATAGACGGCGAAAAACACGAGCCGGTCGAGCAACTCACGGTAAACTTGCCGGAAGAATACGCCAGCAAAATCATCGATGTCATTACGCGCCGCAAAGGCGAGATGCAGTCGATGGAGAGCAAGAACGACCGTATGCACATCGAATTTACCATTCCGTCGCGCGGAATCATCGGGCTGAATAATATTGCGCTGACGCTTTCGGCCGGAGAGGCCATCATGGCGCATCGGTTTCTTGAATTTCAACCGTGGAAAGGCGTTATCGAGAAGAGGCAAAACGGCTCCATCATCGCGGGAGAATCGGGGAATGCCTTTGCTTATGCGCTCGACAAACTGCAGGATCGCGGCAAATTCTTTATTGAACCTCAAACCGATGTGTATGCCGGTCAAGTGGTCGGCGAGCACAGCAAAGAGGGCGATTTGGTGGTGAACGTAACCAAATCGAAGAAACTGACCAATGTGCGTGCATCGGGCAGCGACGACAAGGCGCAGCTGGCTCCTCCCGTGGTTTTCAGCCTCGAAGAAGCCCTCGAATACATCAAAGAAGATGAATACGTGGAAATAACCCCGAAAGCGATGCGCATCCGTAAAATTTTGCTCGACGAGAATGACCGCAAACGGATGGCAAAAAAATCGGCTGATTAGCCGGAGCGCTAAGGGGCGAAATCCTTTTTGTTGCAAAACGGCGGTAATACGTTTCATTTTATTATCTTTGCGGAACGGAAAAATAAAAATTGATATTTGTCGGCAGGATCATGATTGAGACCGTCATTAAAAACAAGATATTACTCAGGTTATCCGAAATTTTGCAGGAGCAGGCGAATGCGATAATTGAAGCAAACAGGCTCGATGCGGAGGCGCATCCCGATATGGACGATGCATTGAGAGACCGCCTGAAAGTGGATGGTAAGAAAATAGCCGCGATGTCGGAATCCCTTATCAAGGTGGCCGAACTCGAAGATCCCGAAGGGAAAATCCTGTACGAATACACCCGTCCCGACGGTTTGACAATCGAAAACCGCAGCGTTCCGTTCGGTACAATCCTCATCATTTATGAATCGCGCCCCGATGTAACCATCGAAGCAGCGGCAACAGCTTTCAAAGCCGGTAACCGTATTTTGCTGAAAGGCGGAAAAGAATCGTCGCACACCAATATGTTCCTTACGGAACTTTGGAGACAGGCTTTGTCGGAGAACGGTGTGGATGTTTCGTTTGTAGAATATCTGAACCTTTCGCGCGAAGAAACACAGCGCCTTATTCGCAATAACATCCGGAAGGTGGATTTAATCATTCCGCGCGGCGGGGACAATCTGATTCGTTTTGTAACAGAAAATACATCCATTCCGTTGATTATCAGTGGCAGAGGGAATAATTTTTTGTATGTGGACGACGACTGCGATTTCGATATGGCCGTCCGCATCATCCTCAACGGGAAGAGCCGATTGAGCGTTTGCAATGCTTTGGATAAGGTGCTGATCAATGAAAATTTGCCGGATATCGGGTTAAAAACGAAATGTTTGGTGGCAGCCCTTGCCGGAAGGGATATTTCCTCATTCGGCGATAAATCGGTTGTGGCCTTCGACGGCCGGATAACGGAAGACGATAGCGAAGATATTCTGTTTGAGGAGTTTCTTTCGGCAAAGGTGTTTTTCACACTGGTATCCGGAGTACAGGAAGCCATCGAAAAGATAAACGCTTATTCCGGCGGACATTCGGCCGTTATTGTTACGCACAATGCTCAAAAAGCCGCCTTTTTCATGCAGGAAGTAGATTGCGCTGCGGTCTATCACAATGCGTCCACCCGGTTCACCGACGGAGGACAATTCGGAGCGGGCGCGGAAATCGCCATCAGCACGCAGAAACTTCATTTTCGCGGGCCGATTGGTGCGGCACAGTTGGTTACGAACAAATGGTACGTTTTTGGGGATGGACACATCCGGGAATAAATGTATTTTGTTGAAAAAATAAGATTGAAATACTTCATTTTTAGATATTTGCAGCTTATAGAACAGGATGAAGAAGAAACTGATCATAAAAATAGGCACGTCCACGCTCACGGCCGGCACAAGCCGCATTTCTTATGCCGTGGTAGAAAGTCTTGCGCGGCAAATTTTGGCGCTGCGCGATGACTACGATGTGGTGATTGTCTCGTCGGGCGCGATTGCTACGGCGCGGCAGTTTGTCGAAATAGACGGGGGTTATGCACAGGTGGAATCCAAACAGGCGATGGCGGCCATCGGACAAACCAAATTGATGGAGATTTACGACGTTGTTTTCGGCAGTTTCGGCCTGAAAATTGCGCAGATCCTGATGACTTACCGCGATTTTGAGAACCCGACGGCGAACGAGAATACGCGCAACACGATAAAGAGGCTTTGGGCGATGGATTACATCCCTGTTGTCAATGAAAACGATACCGTGGCCATAGAAGAGATCGTGCTGGGGGACAACGACAAACTTTCGGCCTTGGTTGCTGCCATTATCGAAGCCGATTTGCTGGTGTTGGTGTCCGATGTCGATGGTATCTTCGATAAAAATCCGCACTTGCATCGGGAAGCCCGGCTGATTCCGCTTGTGTCCGATCCCGAAGAAGCGCTTCTGTATGCCGAGGAGAAGCGCTCTGAGCTTGGAACGGGGGGGATGTCTTCAAAAATCCATGCCGCTGAAATTTGCATGCGCAACAATGTGGAAATGTGGATTGTGAACGGCCAACGGGCTAATTATGTTGTGCAGGCCTTGAACAACGCCATTCCTTTCACGAAATTCAAACGAAATTAAACAACACTGCCGGTATGAACTACGGATTTATAGGTTTTGGAAATTTGTCGAACGCCGTTTATCAGGGTTTGAAAGAGCATCCCGATTTGTCTTTTGCCTATTTTTCGCGGCATAAAAAAGAGATGGACATCCCTTTTTTCGATGATATGGGCAGTCTCGTATCCTTTGCGGACGTGATTTGGCTCGGCATTAAGCCACAGGATTTGGCTGAAATTTTAGATCAATTGAGAACCTTCGATTTGACCGGAAAGGCAATTGTTTCCCCTGTTGCGGGAAAAAGCATCGCTTTTATCGAAAGCTATATCGGTGGTGGCACAACCATCGTCCGCATCATGCCCAACTTGGCGATTGCTTACAAGAAATCCGTTACGTCGTTTGCCACGAATCATCCCGAAGATAAGGCCGCATCCGATATTTACCTTCGGCTGACGAAGCTGGGGAAGGCTGTGGAATTGCCCGAAAGCGATTTCGACCTTTTTACGTCGGTTTTCGGAAGCGGGCCTGCTTTTATCCTCACGTTCATTCAGATTTTTAAGGACAAAATGCGCGAATTTAACCTCCCCGGCGAACTGTCCGATGAACTGTTACTGATGCTTGCACAGGGGACGGTCAGCTATTTCTCCGAAAACCAAAAGCAATACAGCATAGAACAGCTTATTCGCAACATCACCAGCAAAGGAGGCACCACCCAAGCCGGATTGGACTATTTCAGCGAACACTGCTTAGGGCTTCTGTTTGAAGGCGTTTTGGAAGCGGCGAAAAACCGATCGGTGGAAATGCGCGGATAAACTATTTATTATCAGTCGATTTTGCCTTGTAAGCCATTGCATAGAAACGGATTTGCTTGATAACCGACAACAAGCCGTTGGATCGGGTGGGCGAGAGGTGTTCCGTGAGGCCGATCTCTTTCATGAACCGCAAATCGGTTCCGATAATCTCGTCGGGCGTCCGACCCGAAAAAACGCGCAGAACCAAAGCGAGCAGCCCTTTCACGATAACCGCATCGCTGTCGGCTTCGAAATAGAGTTTCCCGTCGCGGAGTTCCGAGTTGAGCCACACGCGACTTTGACAGCCTTGGATAATGTTTTCGGGGCTTTTGTATTTTTCGTCCAATTTTCCGAGGGCGTTCCCCTGTTCGATAATCAGGGCATATTTGTCCATCCAATCGTCGAAAACGCTAAATTCGTCTATAATTTCCTGTTGAACTTCGTCGATAGATTTCATCTGTTTGTATGTTAGTGCCAATGTATTATTTTTCTAAAAAAATCACTTCCAAAACGGTTTGACCAACGCTTTTCAATGTACTTTTATTGATGTTTTGCATCGTATCGTCGAGCGTGTGCCAATGTGATGCGAAACCCGAAGAAGACTTGCTTTTCAAGTTGATGATGTCGATGCAGGGGATATTCCTGATTTGGTTTACGGGGATATGGTCGTCGTAAATACTTCCGGTTTTTTTATCGATGAACAATTGGCCGAATCCCATTTTCGAGGCCGTTCGCCACACTTTCTCCACGATATTGGCGGCGTAGCGCATCGATTCGCTTTCCCGCATAAACGTGGCGTCGGGTGCGCCAACCATATCCAAGAGAATGCCGAATTTGGCTTTGTAATCCGGCGTATGCGGCGCTTTTGCCCAATGTTGCGACCCCATGCACCACCAGTTGCCGGGAATGTAATGGTCGTCGAACTCGGCCTGTCCCCAATCTTCCAAATCAAAAAAGAGGATATCGACGCCGCATTCCGGGGTATTGTGCTGCAATTGCCGCGCCACTTCCAATAAAACGCCCACGCCGCTTGCGCCGTCGTCTGCGCCGAGGATGGGACGGTTTCTTTTTACAGGGTCGTTTTCCTGATCGGCAAACGGACGCGAATCCCAATGTGCGAACAGCAGCAGCCGCTTTTCTTTTTCGCCTTGGAAGCTGCCGATGATGTTACGTATCTCGATATTTTTGCCGTTGTAGTGCTTGACAGTTGCTTTCTGCTCGATGACTTTTGCCCCGAATGACGACAATTTTGCCGCCAAATAGTCGCCACAATCCGCATGTGCCGGCGTCATGGGAACGCGAGGGCCGAAACTTACCTGTTTTTCGATATAAGAGAAGGCGCTATCTGCGTCGAAATCGGGTGAAACCTGTTGGTAAGGCTCCGATACGGGCTTCTGCGATTGGCACGAACTGCAGGATGCCGACAGGGCGGAGAAGGCTATAATGCAGAGAAAAGAGAAGTCTCGGATTGTATTCATCGGTTTTTCTTGTATGAATAGTTTTGTATGCCCATGTTTTTGTAGGTTTCCCGCAAAGCGTCTTCATCGTCGGAGATAACCAACAGTTTATCTTTGGCCATCAGTTCGGTTTTTCCGGTGGGAATGAAGAATTTATCGCCGCGTTTTACCATAACCGCCAAAGTCTTGTCGGGCAATGGCATCTCCATCAGGTTGCGGCCGTGCGTGAGCGTTTCTTCGGTGATGAGAATTTCCGTCATAGCCGATTTTATTTCTTCCGAAAATTCCATATCGAAATCTTCTATCTGTTTGAATACGTTTGGTTTATTAACTAAACCCAACAGTTTCGCCACCAAAGGGAGAGTTGTTCCCTGTACAAGCAGCGAAACAATGGTGATAACAAATACAATGTTGAATATCCAGCGGGCGCCAGGTACTCCGGCGGCTAAAGGCATGATGGCGAAAATAATAGGCACCGCCCCCCGCAATCCGACCCATGAGATGAATCCTTGATCTTTAAATTGTATTTTTCTGAAAGGGATGAGCGTTATGAAAACCGTCAGCGGACGGGCGATAAAAATCATAAACAGCCCGATGATGATACCAATCCAGAGCACGTCGAGCAATTCGCCGGGGTTTACCAGCAGGCCGAGCGTAAGGAAGAGCAGGATTTGGCTCAGCCATGCGAAACCGTCCATAAACTTCATCACCGACCGTTTGTGCACAAACTTATGGTTACCGATCACCAAGCCCGCAATGTAAACCGCCAAATAGCCGTTGCCTTTCAGAAAAGAAGTGCCTGAAAAGACAAACACGCAAACGGTCAGTACCAATACGGCGTAGAGTGATTCGTTTTCTATCCGGGCTTTGTTGATGACGATAACGGCCAATCGTCCAAAGAAGTAACCCAACAGGCCGCCGATGATCAGTTGCACCACCGTCATACTTACCGCCATTGGGATGTTTGGCGCGGTACCCGATTTGATGAGGGAGATGAACATGACGGTGAGGATGTAGGCCACCGGATCATTGCTGCCGCTTTCGAGTTCGAGTAAGGAGCGGAGATTGTTTTTCAAAGAAAGTCCCTTTGAGCGGAGAATTCCGAATACCGATGCCGAATCGGTGGACGAGCAGGTCGCGGCCAACAGGAGCGCCGTAAGGAGCGATACGGCGGCTCCGCCGAAGAAATTGTTTGAAAGCCACCACGTGAAATATCCGGTGATGAAACAGGTCAGGAGCACCCCCACGGTGGCGAGCACGATGCCGGGGGCGATGATTCGTTTGATTTCGGTGAACTTGGTGTCCAATCCTCCAGAAAAGAGGATGATGCAAAGGCAAATCACCCCGATGGCTTCGGCCAACTGCACGTTTTCGAATCTCAATCCGAAGCCGTCGCTACCGAACAGCATCCCCACGCCAAGGAAGAGCAACAGTACGGGTACCCCAAACCGATGCCCCGCATTTCCTATGAACATGCTGGTAAAAAACAGGATGGAGCCGATCAGTAAGAACGTTTCGGTGGAAAATTCGGTAACCATGAGTGGGTATCGTTTATTGTTTGAATACTATATTCTTTTCGTAAACGGCAAGCGTCGATCTTTTTCCCATTGTCAGGGGGAAGTTGAGCTTCACGTGTCCTACGGGGAAATCGAAACAAACCGGGAAGGAATATTCGCCGACAGTAGCCATAATGGATTCGTACAGTGAAGTGAACATGCTGTTATCTTCCTCGAAATCGGTAAATTGACCGACAATCAGAGCGCTTATCCGGTCGAAAATCCCGGCGAGCTTCAGTTGGTACATCATCCGATCGACGCGGTAGGGCGCTTCGCCGACATCTTCGATAAAGAGAATACCTTTTCGGGGAATTGACAGGCATTTTGTTCCCATCAAGCCGCAGAAAACCGAAAGGTTTCCCCCGAAAAGTCTTCCCGACGCTCTTCCCGTGCGATTCATATAGTCGTATTTGCCAACGGGGATGTCATATTTGACAGGTTGTCCGGCAAGCACGCTTTTCAGGTAGCGCACCGAAACGTCATCGGCGCCTTCATCGACAAAATGTTTGGCCATAGGCCCGTGTACGGATTCTATCCCGTGGCACTGCAAAGCGGCGTGCAGAGCGGTGATGTCGCTAAAACCCACAACCCATTTCGGATGTTTGCGGATGCCTTCGAAGCTGAGTTTGCCCAACAGATGCACCACGCCGTATCCTCCGCGCGAACAGAAGATGAGTTTGATTTCCGGATCGTCCATCGCCCGTTGCAAATCGGAGAGGCGCTGTTCGATAAACCCGCTGAAACGTCCCGTTTGGCACAGCGCATTCTCCCCTATGCACACATTCAATCCCCAGGCGGAGAGGATGGACTCCGCTCCGCGGACGATTGTTTCGTCTATTTTGCCGGCGGGCGAGATGATCATCGCTTTATCGCCTTGCCGGAGCGCTGGGGGACGTGTCATTTGGGCTAAGAATTTATTATGCGTCGATATTGGCATAAGTGGCGTTTTCCTCGATAAATTCGCGGCGCGGCGCAACTTC
This sequence comes from Dysgonamonadaceae bacterium, assembly GCA_031272205.1. GTDB lineage: Bacteria > Bacteroidota > Bacteroidia > Bacteroidales > Dysgonomonadaceae > JAISUH01. The sequence continues at coordinate 11,345 of JAISUH010000070.1, forward strand.
TTCGCCCATGAGCATCGAGAAAATCATGTCGGCGTCGGCCGCATTCTCGATGGTTACTTGGCGCAGCGTGCGGTTTGCGGGATTCATCGTGGTGTCCCACAACTGTTCGGCATTCATTTCGCCGAGACCTTTATAGCGTTGCGAATGGATAGCGTTTTCGTTCCCTTCGGCATATTTGTCGATAAAAGCCTGCCTTTGGCGGTCGTCCCAGCAATATTCCTCAATTTTCCCTTTTTTACAGAGGTAGAGCGGAGGTGTGGCGATATATACGTAGCCGTTTTCAATCATCGGGCGCATGTGGCGGAAGAAGAAGGTGAGGATAAGCGTAGCGATGTGGCTGCCATCAACATCGGCATCGGTCATGATGACCACTTTGTGGTAGCGCAATTTAGTCATATTCAGCTCTTTACTGTCTTCTTCGGTACCTATTGTAACGCCGAGCGCCGTATAGATATTGCGGATTTCTTCCGATTCGAGTACTTTGTGGTGCATTGCTTTTTCGACGTTGAGGATTTTACCGCGCAGGGGAAGGATAGCCTGAAACTGGCGGTCGCGCCCCTGTTTGGCGGTACCGCCTGCCGAATCACCCTCGACGAGGAAGAGTTCGCATTTTTCGGGGTCGCGGTCGGAACAGTCGGCCAGTTTACCCGGAAGTCCTCCGCCGGAGAGGGGCGATTTGCGCTGCACCATTTCGCGGGCTTTGCGGGCGGCATGGCGGGCGGTGGCAGCCAAGACCACTTTTTCGACGATAACTTTTGCTTCTTTGGGGTGTTCTTCCAAGTAGTATCCGAGGGCTTCACTGACAGCCATTTCGACAGTTCCTTTAATGTCGTCGTTGCCGAGTTTGGTTTTGGTTTGCCCTTCAAACTGAGGCTCTGCCACCATCACCGAGATAACGGCCGTCAAGCCTTCGCGGAAGTCGTCGCCTAAGATTTCAACTTTTGCTTTTTCGAGCAGTTTGTTGTCGTCGGCGTATTTTTTGAGTGTGCGCGTGAGTCCCGTGCGGAAACCGGTTACGTGCGTTCCGCCTTCTATCGTGTTGATATTGTTGACATAAGAGTAAACGTTTTCGTTGTATGAGGTGTTGTAGGTCATCGCCACTTCCACCGGCACGCCTTTTTTCTCGGTATTGATATGGATGACGTCGGGGATAAGCGGCTCTTTGTTGCTGTCGATGAATTTTACAAATTCGTTCAATCCTTCTTTCGAAAAGAAAATTTCCGATTTAAACGTGCCGTCTTCCTTCAAAACACGTTTGTCAGTCAGTTGCAGGCGCACGCCGGCGTTGAGATATGCGAGTTCGCGGAGGCGCTTGGCAAGGATTTCGTATTTGTATTCTGTTGTGATAAAGATACTTGCATCTGGACGGAAAGTAATGATTGTGCCTGTTTTTTCGGCAATGCCTGTTTCGTGAATATCGGCAAGCGGTTTGCCTTCGGAATATTCCTGAACGTAGATCTTGCCATTGCGGTGCACCTCAGCTTTGAGGTAAGTCGAGAGCGCGTTGACACACGATACACCAACGCCGTGTAGTCCGCCCGATACTTTGTATGAATCTTTGTCGAATTTTCCGCCGGCGTGGAGTACAGTCAGCACCACTTCGAGTGCCGATTTCTGTTCCTTTTCGTGAAAATCAACCGGAATACCGCGTCCATCGTCTGTTACGGTGATTGAATTATCTTCATTGATTGCGACTTCGATATGCGTACAGTATCCGGCGAGGGCTTCGTCAATCGAATTGTCTACCACCTCATACACCAGATGATGCAATCCTTTTTCGCTGAGGTCGCCGATATACATAGCCGGGCGTTTTCGCACCGCTTCCAAACCTTCGAGAACCTGAATACTGTCTGCCGAGTATTCGTTTTGCAAATTTTTTGTTTCTTCACTCATCACAGTTTAAGCCTTTTTTATTAAATAATTTACATTAGTTTATTCTATTATCATGCCTATTTAAAAAGCTAACAAATATACGAATTTTTATCGAATTAAATGTGATTATTTCGAAAAAAACACTACCTTTGTAGAATAAAAATTACATGGACTGTTAGCTCAGTTGGTTCAGAGCATTACCTTGACAGGGTAGGGGTCGCTGGTTCGAGTCCAGCACAGTTCACAGCGTATTCTTTACAATCAGCCACTATCCCCTACCCTCACCCTCACATTCTGCGTTTATTTTTTGTAAGTCGACAACAAATGCAACTCGTCCAATTGAGCCTGCTCAACCACTGAGGGAGCTCCGAACATCACATCGCGACCCGAATTGTTCTTTGGAAATGCGATACAATCGCGGATGGAATCCAGTCCTGCGAAAATTGCGACCAACCGGTCAAGTCCGAACGCAATCCCTCCATGAGGCGGAGCGCCAAACTTGAAAGCATTCATAAGAAATCCGAACTGCGACTGCGCTTTTTCTTCTGTGAATCCAAGCACCTGAAACATTTTTTTCTGCAAATCGCTATTGTGTATACGGATAGATCCGCCGCCTATTTCCACGCCGTTGATGACAATATCATAAGCATTGGCGCGGACAAGCCCCGGATCGGTGGTCAACAATGGAATATCTTCCGGTTTCGGACTTGTGAAAGGATGATGTTTGGCAAAATAACGTCCCAATTCCTCGTCTTTTTCCAATAATGGGAAATCAATAACCCAGAGGCAATTAAATGTGTTTTTATCTTTCAATTCAAGTCTGGAAGCCATCTCCAAACGAAGCTCGCAAAGCTGTTTTTGCGTCTTTTCCGTTTCTCCGCAAAGGATGAGCAACAAATCGCCCGGCTTCGCCTGACAACGTGCGGCCCATCGACCCAGGTCATCCGGAGCATAAAACTTGTCAACGGAAGATTTATAATTTCCATCCGATTCGCAACGGACATAAATCAATCCTTTGGCACCTATTTGCGGACGTTTCACAAATTCCGTCAATTCATCCAGTTGCTTCCGGGTATAAGCGGCACAACCTGCAGCACAGATCGCACCGATGTATTCACTCGAATCAAAAACTCCGAATCCTTTGCCTACGGTAAGATCCTTTATCTCGGTCAATTGCATCGCGAACCGCGTGTCGGGTTTATCCGAACCATATCGACTCATGGCATCGGCATACGTCATTCTGGGAAAATCCGGTAAATCTATGCCTTTGACCGCCTTAAACAAATGTTTGATCAATCCTTCAAACATCAGGAGAATGTCTTCTTGTTCGATAAACGACATCTCACAATCGATCTGCGTAAATTCCGGTTGCCGGTCGGCTCTTAAATCCTCATCACGGAAGCATTTCACAATCTGGAAATACCTGTCAAATCCGGAAACCATCAATAATTGCTTCAATGTTTGCGGAGATTGAGGCAAGGCATAAAATTCGCCGGGATTCATCCGCGAAGGAACCAGGAAATCGCGCGCTCCCTCAGGTGTAGAACCGATCAACACCGGAGTTTCAACTTCCATGAAATGATGAGAATCCAAGTAGCGACGCGTCTCAAAAGCCAATTGATGACGCAGTTCAAGGTTTTGGCGAACGATGTTGCGACGCAAATCCAGATAACGATATTTCATCCGCAAATCGTCGCCACCATCCGTATCATCTTCAATCGTAAACGGAGGCGTATCGGCACTATTTAATACCGTAAAATCCAAAACATTGATTTCGATATCCCCCGAAGGTAAATTTTTGTTTTTATTGGAGCGTTCCATGACTTTTCCTTTCACCTGAATCACCCATTCACGCCCCAGCTTAGACGCTTTATCACACAATTCCGGATTTATTTCCTGATTAAAAATCAACTGCGTAATTCCATAACGATCACGCAGATCGACAAAAATCATTCCGCCCATTCTCCGTATTTTCTGAACCCATCCCGCTAAAGTCACCTCCCGGTTGAGGTCTTCAATACGTAATTCACCACAAGTTTTATTCCTGTACATAAAAAGTTTATTTATAAAAAAACACATTCACACCGTGAAATGTTATCATTTGTTATGCAAAGGTAATGGAAATTCTTTTACAACCCGCTAAAAAACATGATTTTGATTAACGAAGTCTCCCACTCATCGGCAACTGCATCCCGAAAATTTAATGCTAAAACACTTTGAGAAAGTAAAAAAATAACGTAGCTTTGCAGTCTAAAAAAAAATCGGGGTGTAGCGCAGTCCGGTTAGCGCATCGCGTTTGGGACGCGAGGGTCGTGGGTTCGAATCCCGCTACCCCGACGGCTGGAAATCAGAGAGTTACGATGATAAATCTCGGCTCTCTGATTTCTTATTTTTCATCGTCCCATCCATACCAAGCATCGCAGTTATTTTAAAATATATTTGCGGATTTAAGGTTAAAGAAAAATATACTACTTTTGTGAAATAAATCATAAATCTATGCCATATTACCATCAATTAAAGTACTTAAATAAGGCGGAACGCCTTCGGACAACTGCAAACCTGCTGAAACTGCGCAGTCAGTTAGACCGTGACATTCCGCAAAAAACGGCTACCGATACGCTGTTGCTTGCCACTTGGAATATCCGCGAATTTGGAGACAATCGCCGCAAAGAAAGCCTTTATTATATCGCGGAAATCATTAGTCGTTTCGATTTGGTTGCTGTGCAGGAGGTGTCATCCAATTTGCAGGGCTTGAAAGACCTCGTTTCGTTGCTGAATCTGAATTGGGACTATTTTGTTACCGATTCGACTGACGGCAGTGCAGGCGGCTATGAGCGAATGGCGTTCCTGTTCGATAAAAGCAAGGTTTCGATGACAAAAATGGTAAGCGAAATTGTCCTGCCGAAAGAAAAACTGATTGACGGACAGTCGCAGTTTGCGCGGACGCCTTACTGTATCTCGTTTCAGGCGGGCTGGTTCAAGTTTGTGCTGACGACAGTGCATATTTATTATGGTTCAAACTCGTCTGCCGACAAGAAAAAGCGTGCACAGGAAATAGACACGCTCACATCGCTTTTGTCTAAAAGGGCGAAAAACGAAGTGACGAGTTACATCCTGCTGGGTGATTTCAATATTCCGAATATCGAAGACGATACGATGAAAGCGTTGGAAAAAAACGACTTTACAGTTCCTGATGCAATTAAACAGCATCCTTCGGATTTGGGAAATACCAATCATTACGACCAGATTGCTTTCAACCTGAAATTAGACAAGACGATGACTGTCTTTTCCGAAAAAGAACAAAAGGCAGGCGCGTTTCATTTTGAAGAAACAGTTTATACTGAAAATGATGTGGATACCTATAATCCGTATTTTCCACAGAAAAATGTCGAGGCTAAAAACGCCGATGAGATAAAGAAATATTATCTCAAAACCTGGCGTACGTTCCAAATGTCCGACCATCTGCCGCTTTGGGTGGAACTGAAAATTGATTTCAGTAATCAGTATCTGGAAAAGGTGATGGGGGAAATTGGGTGATGAGTAACGGCGATGGAATATTTAGCAGCAATTTTTCCCGTTCAATGATCATCCATCCCAACCGCAAAAAACGGAGTGCGAGGGGGTGCGATTTGTTAAAATTGATGCAATTCTTCATAAATTATGACCCGAATTATAAAAAAAAATACGAAAGAATGGGGAAATAATGAAAAATATGTTGTATAACATGTTTTTTTATTTGGAAAATTGTAAAAATACGTTGACATTTGTAGCGATAACCTAAAACAATCTTTTTGCCTTAAGAGACTAATGCCTATTAAAAACTGGATAGAAAGGCCTATTGGGAAGTAGGTCTTTTTGTCATTTAAAAGAAATGCCGTATCTTTGCAACACAAGATCTCAAAAATTTTACTTGTAAGAACCTGTAAATATAATTCAAATTATCCTTATATGAAGTATATCCGTAACTTTTGTATTATCGCTCATATTGATCATGGCAAAAGTACATTGGCCGATCGCTTATTGGAATATACCCGCACTGTGGAAGGGAAAGACTTGCAGGCACAAGTGTTGGACAATATGGATCTGGAACGTGAGCGTGGCATTACGATAAAAAGCCATGCCATCCAAATGGAATATATATATAAAGGAGAAAATTATACGCTCAACCTGATTGACACTCCGGGGCATGTTGATTTTTCGTACGAAGTATCCCGCTCGATTGCCGCATGTGAAGGGGTTTTGTTGATCGTTGACGCAGCACAAGGGATACAAGCCCAGACTATTTCCAATTTATACATGGCAATCGAACACAATCTGGAGATCATCCCGATCCTGAACAAGATTGATTTGCCGAGCGCGATGCCCGAAGAAGTGGAAGACCAAATCGTGGAATTGCTTGGCTGTTCGCGTAGTGAGATCATCCGTGCCAGCGGAAAGACCGGTGAAGGCGTCTATGAAATTTTGGACACCATCATCGAGAAGATCCCCGCACCGCAGGGCGATCCGGATGCGCCATTGCAGGCCTTGATTTTTGATTCTGTGTTCAATCCTTTCAGGGGCATTATTTCGTATTTCAAAATTGTCAACGGCATAGTCAGCAAAGGAGATTTGGTAAAGTTTGTCGCTACCGGCAAAGAATACAATGCCGATGAAGTCGGTATTCTGAAACTGGAGATGGTTCCGAAAGAACAAGTGACCTGCGGCAATGTCGGATACATTATTTCCGGAATTAAAACCTCCAAAGAAGTGAAAGTTGGGGATACCATCACACATGTCAAACGTCCTTGCATTAAAGCCATTGCAGGATTTGAAGAAGTCAAACCGATGGTTTTTGCCGGAGTGTATCCAATCGACAGTGAAGATTTTGAGAACCTGCGCTCTTCACTCGAAAAATTGCAGTTGAATGATGCTTCGCTGACTTTCCAGCCGGAGTCGTCCGTCGCATTGGGCTTTGGATTCCGTTGTGGATTCCTGGGGTTGTTACACATGGAAATCGTGCAAGAACGGCTGGACAGGGAATTTAACATGGACGTCATCACCACCGTCCCCAATGTGTCGTATAAAGTTTTTGACAAACATGGGAATTGCAAAGAAGTGCACAATCCGGCAGGATTGCCTGATCCCACATTGATCGATCATATCGAAGAACCCTTTATCCGCGCGTCTGTCATTACCCGAACGCTCTATATCGGCCCGATCATGACGCTTTGCCTCGGAAAACGCGGGGTGCTGGTTCGCCAGGATTATATTTCCGGCGACCGAATTGAAATCATCTACGACTTGCCGCTGGGCGAGATCGTTATCGATTTTTACGACAAGTTAAAAAGCATCTCGAAAGGGTATGCGTCGTTTGATTACCACATGCACGATTTCCGTCCTTCGCGACTGATCAAACTGGATATCTTGTTAAACGGCGAACAGGTCGATGCCCTTTCCACCCTGACGCATGTCGATAATGCCGCGGCTTTCGGACGGCGAATGTGTGAAAAACTCAAGGAATTGATACCCCGTCAACAGTTTGATGTGGCCATACAAGCCGCCATCGGCGCCAAAATCATCGCACGAGAGACGGTCAAGGCTGTCCGCAAAGACGTCACCGCGAAATGTTATGGAGGAGACATCACCCGCAAGCGCAAATTGCTTGAAAAGCAGAAAGAAGGAAAAAAGCGGATGAAGCAGGTAGGCAATGTGGAAATCCCGCAAAAAGCATTCCTCGCAGTCCTGAAACTGGATTAGCAGAAAATAACAATACACTGTAAATCAACCTGCTAATCAGGATTTCTCTTTCTTCTTCTTGATCAGATCCCGCAACAACGAGGCTTTTTCATAGTCTTCCATATCAATGGCTTCTTTGAGCGAGCTTTCAAGTTCTTCCAATCCCATAGAGCCGTACGAAAAAGACCGTTCTTTGTTTGCTGTTTCCGAATCTTCCATCTCTTCATCGTCGTCTTCCATGACAATGCCGGCTTCTTTTACGATGCTTTCTGTGGTATAAATCGGCGATTTAGTCCTCACAGCCAACGCGATAGCATCTGAAGTGCGGGAGTCGAGGATAATCTCTTTTTCTCCCTGTAGAAAAAACAGTTTGGAATAAAAGATGCCTTCTTCAAATTTGTAGATGAAGATCTCTCTTAAGCTCACATGCAATGCCTCGGCAAATTTGAGAAACAATTCGTGGGTCAAAGGACGCGGCGGATGCAGGTCTTCCAAAAAAATAGCTATGGATTGCGCCTCCGGAGTGCCGATGATGATTGGGATTCTCCGAGAACCGTTTTCCTCGGAAAGCACCAACGCATACGCGCCCGCCTGAACTTGGCTAAAGGTGATTCCCAAAACTTCCAATTTGATCTTTTGCTCTTTCATTTTATTATGGATTAACGCAATGAATCCAGCAGGATGGTTTGTGCTCTATCCGGACCGACAGAAACAATGCCGATTTTCACCTTCAACATTTTTTCCAGAAACGCTGCATAATCGCTGAATTCTTTAGGAAATTCCCGTTTATCGTGTATCTTGGTCATGTCGCTCTTCCAACCCGGCAATTCAACGTATACCGGTTCAGGGTTCGCTTCCGTTTCAAAAGGAAATTCCGTTGTCTCAACACCGTGGATTTTATATGCGGTGCATGCTTTGATCACGTCAAAATCGTCCATTACATCACTTTTCATCATAATCAATCGGGTCACCCCGTTAATCATGATGGCATAACGCAAAGCCACCAGGTCGATCCAACCGCAACGACGCGGACGACCGGTCACTGACCCATACTCAAATCCGTTGTTGCGGATTTGTTCTCCGGTTTCATCCATCAGTTCGGTAGGGAAAGGGCCACTGCCGACACGCGTGCAGTAGGCTTTGAAAATGCCGTAAACATTTCCGATCTTTACGGGAGGGATGCCCAAGCCCGTACATGCCCCGGCGCAAACGGTATTGGAAGAAGTGACGAAAGGATAAGAACCGAAATCTATATCCAACATCGTGCCCTGCGCGCCTTCCGCCAATATGCTTTTGCCTTCGTCCAGACTTTTATTGATGAAATAATCGCTGTCGATCACGCGGAAGCGTTTAATACAATCAAGTCCGGCAAACCATTGCTGTTCAAGCGATTCCAGATCGTATTCATAATCCATTTGTTGCAGCAGACCGCGATGGCGAGCAATCGCTGCATTGTATTTTTCCGAAAACGAATGGAAGATGTCACCAACCCGCAGTCCATTACGGCTGATTTTGTCGGTATATGCCGGACCGATCCCTTTGCCGGTAGTCCCGATTTTCCCGTTTCCCTTCTTGCGTTCGTAGGCCGCATCCAGCAGCCGGTGTGTAGGAAGAATCAAATGCGCTTTCTTGGAGATGAGCAAACGATCTGTAAGGTCATGCCCCGATGCTTCCAAAGCATCGACTTCCTCTTTGAAAAGAGCGGGATCTAGCACTACACCATTGCCTATGACATTGAGTTTCCCGTCTTGGAAGATTCCGGAAGGAATGGATCGCAGCACGTATTTCTGTCCTTCAAATTCGAGGGTATGCCCGGCATTCGGGCCTCCCTGGAAGCGGGCGATAATGTCGTATCCGGGACTTAACACGTCGACCACTTTTCCTTTGCCTTCGTCTCCCCACTGTAAACCTAATAATACATCAACTTTCATACGTCAATAATTTGTTTCTAAAAGGTCGTATGGAACTCGCATGTCGTGATTGTCCTCAACTTGGATGTTTGGAAATCATGCTCGTTTCATACGTCAATTATTTTTTTTTCGTTTTTTCCAAACTCTTGGCTGTCTCTTTCTTCAAGGCAGTATTGCATTTTTTACAAGTGCCGAAGATGTACAGCTTATAAAAAGAAGGAATAAACTGTTTGATTTTCTTATTTAGAACCGGAATTTCCAGCTCGTTGCTTTTGTAATCACGGATATTTCCGCAATGGGTACAAACCAAGTGATGATGAAGATCGTTGTTGTAGGCTTTTTCGTAATACGAAGAATTATTCCCTAACTGGTGCTTGATCACGAGTTTGCAATCTATCAGCAGCTGTATGGTGTTGTATATCGTTGCACGGCTCACCCTGAAATGATACGTATTCAGGTATTCATACAAGGCATCCATGCTGAAATGTCCGGAATGGGAATAAATGGAATCCAAAATGGCATACCTTTCCGGGGTTTTCCTGCATCGTTTGGCCGAAAGATACTCCGTAAACTTCTGTTTAACTATGTCCTTGATTTTATCTTTATCCATACTGATTAAAAGCGACGGACAAAATTATAGTTTTATTTTGAAAATAGAAAAATATTAATCGGCTAATTGAATTATGAAGCAGTATTTGCAGCGATTTTTTCCTTTCGAAAAGCATCCATGCGGTTTACACACAAAGTCGTGCAATAATGAATAAATCTTTTAACTAATTTAATTTTTTTCAATAACTTTGCACGATCAGGTACCAACAATTTATATTTTAACAACAAAAACAAGTATCAATTGAGAAAATCGGCATGGATAGTATCGCTACTTATATTTGTATTATGTTCCAATGCTTCCGCACATAATACTGATTCTGTATTTTCAGCGCTTCTCCAAGCCATCAAACAGAAAGATATTTATCAGGATAAAAAAGAAAGCAGGATTGCCGACGTAAAAAAAGTGCTGCAGCTACCCGGAATCACCGATTTGCAACGTTATGAGATATATAACCGTCTGCAACGGGAATACAGCGCCTATCGCGTCGATTCGTCTGTGTATTACCTGGAACTCAACCTCGAAATTGCAAATAAACTGCAAAATATTGAATTTCTATACGATACAAAACTAAATTTGAGTTATTCATACTGGATTCGCGGACAGTTTTTCGAATCGCTCAATACGCTTGAAAGCCTCGATAGAAACCGCTTTGATGAAATGCCTGACTGGTTGCTTATCAATTACTACGAATCGTACAAACGGATCTATCTCTATTATTCTTCTTGGGAAAAAGACTCAAACAATCCGTATTATCGGAAAATCGCTCTCTATCGCGATTCGCTGCTCTCCATCGTACCCCACGATTCGCAGTCATTTTTAGTTCTGCAAGCCGAAAAACTGTTCGAAAGCGGTCAAAACACCGAAGCGATCGCTATTTTGGCAAATGCAATGGCGAAACCGATTGCCGACGATGACGAAACCGGCTACTTCACCGGCAGGGTGTTATCGCAAATCCAGTCCGACGGGCATGAAAAAGCAATTATCGCCAATATTACCGCACAGATTTACGGTAAAGAACAAAACTTAGAAATGCAGAAATATTTTTATGCAATGTCGGCAATCTACGACATCCAGAGCGCCGTAAAAGAAAATGCCTCGATGATGGCTCTGGCGCTCTTACTCTACGAAGAAGGCGATATCGACAAAGCATACACCTTTATCCGTTCGTCGATGGACGACGCGATTTTCTGCAATGCGCGTTTCCGTGTTTACGAACTTTCCAAAATTTTTCCGATTATCGACGCCGCCTATCAGGAAAAAATGGGCAAACAGCAATTCCAACTGAAAAATTACCTGACTTTGGTCAGCATTTTATCGGTATTTCTTATCGGAGCAATCATTTATGTATACCGTCAAATGAAACGTATCGCATTGATAAGAAAGGAATTATATCAAACAAACCTGCAATTGAATCAGTTGAACGAAGAGTTGAAATACTCCAACGGCCAATTGTCTACAGTCAATATTCGCTTGACCGAGATTAACAAAGTGAAGGAAGCCTATTTAGGAAAGTTTATAGACCTATGTTCCAGATACATAGAGAAACTGGACGACTACCGGCGTAACCTCAATCGCATCGCCAATCGCGGAAAAATCGAAGATTTGTTGAAGGCGCTCAAATCGACGGATTTTATCAATGACGAGTTAAGCGATTTTTATACCAATTTTGATGAGACATTCCTTCGCATATATCCTTCATTTATAGACGATTTCAATGCACTATTTCCCGAAGAAGAGCGGCAATCGCCAAAGCAAAACGAGGTTTTGAACACCGAGTTGCGGATTTATGCCCTTATTCGTCTCGGAATAAGTGACAGTTCGAAGATTGCCGTCTTTCTGCGCTGCTCGATCACAACAATTTACACCTATCGCTCCAAACTAAAGCGAAAATCGCTGTTTCCCAACAATCTCGAAGAAAAAATTATGTCGATCGGGGCTTGAATTGCAATAAAAACTTTCGACTGCTACTGTTCTTTGATGCTAATCGCAAAACCTCCTCCCGGAGCGGATTTTTGTGTCAGTTTCGATTTATTTGTGAGTTTTACGGTTTTTATTGTATATGCTTGCGGATTTGTCTTGTAATGCGCTGTGGGAGCATCGGCGTAAATGGTTGCGACGTATTTTTTGCCCGCTTCCAAGAAATCGAAAGTGATTTGCGACGTATGCCCTTTTTCTCCGCTCACATTGCCCACGAACCATTGTCCGCTGCCTTTTGCTTTGCGGGCTACGGTGATGTATTCTCCCGGTTCGGCTTCCAAGTAGCGACTTTCGTCCCAGTCAACAGCCACGTCTTTGATAAATTGGAAAGCGTCTAAGCAACGGTTGTAATTTTCGGGCAGGTCGGCAGCCATTTGAAGCGGGCCGGGCATTGTTACGTAAAGCGCCAACTGATTGGCAATAGTGGCGTTAACATGCGATGTATTGCCCGGATTGATTTTTTCTATATCCATCTCGAAAATGCCCGGAGTATAGTCCATCGGACCTCCCACAAGCCGCGTGAAAGGCAGGATGGTAACGTGATTCGGTTTATTTCCGCCAAAAGCCTGATATTCGGTTCCGCGAGCCGATTCGTTGCCGATAAGGTTGGGATAGGTGCGGCAAATCCCCGTTGGGCGCACGGCTTCGTGCGCATTGACCATTATTTTGTAATCGGCGGCTTTTTTTATCGCATAGAGATAATGGTTGTCCATCCACTGACCGTAATGGTATTCCCCACGCGGGATAATATCGCCCACATAGCCGCTTTTGACGGCATCGTAGCCGTTGTCTTTCATAAATTTGTATGCAGCATCGAGATGACGTTCGTAATTGCGTACAGATGAAGAAGTTTCGTGGTGCATAATCATCTTCACGCCTTTCGATTTGGCGTAAGTCTCAATTTCTTTCACTTTGAAATCGGGATAAGGCGTTTGAAAATCAAAGACATAATCTTTGGAATTGCCGAACCAGTCTTCCCATCCGATATTCCATCCTTCGACCAAAACGGCGTCGAAACCGTGTTGTGCAGCGAAATCTATATATTTTTTGACATGCTCGGTAGTTGCACCGTGACGGCCGCTGGGTTTGACCTTTGAGTAGTCGGTTTTGTCTATTTGCACGCTCGGCAGGTCGGCTGTATAAGCCCAATCTTTGGCTCCGGTGATCATTTCCCACCAAACGCCAACGTATTTTGTGGGTTTGATCCACGA
>JAISUH010000077.1 GCA_031272205.1 Dysgonamonadaceae bacterium
CGGGCATGACCCGCAATCTCATAAAATCTGTAATACTAAATAATTGTATATTAATCTTTAACAATTAGAAGGGGATTCCGGCTTTCGCCGGAATGACGCAGTTTTCTACTTTTGAGACAGCCCCTTAGCTGACCCCCCGAAGAACTAAGAACTAAGAACTAAGAACTCTAAACTAGAACCTCCCCATTCTCAATTCTTAATTCTTAATTTTCAATTCTTAACTTCGCACTTTCGTGCCTTCGTGGCAAAGAATTAAAGAAAAAAATCTTTAAATGTTCGCCAAACGAAGGTTTGTTTTGCAAAAAAATGTACCTTTGTATAAGATAGGATGCGCCTCGGCAAAAAATCAAATAAATTTGTTTTTTGCTTTTGGCTTTCACTATCTTTGTACTCGTCAATAAACCCCAAAAGATCATGCCCGAATCCATCGAAAAGCGATCATATATCCCCGAGCCGGCACTGCGAAGGCTTCCGTGGTATTTGGCGTATGTGAAACTGTTGAAAAAAAAGGGTGAATCGCAGGTTTCGTCCACGCAGATAGCGAAAAAAATAAACGTTTTGGCTTCGCAGATTGCCAAGGATTTGTCTTATGTGGACATTCACGGAAAGACGCGCGTGGGTTACGACATCGACCACCTCATTGAGGTGCTGGAGTCGTTTCTCGGTTTCCGTTCGATGCACCGCGCCGTGCTCTTCGGCGTGGGGAGCTTGGGTGCAGCCTTGCTCTCGGACTCGGGATTGGAGCAGTTCGGGTTGAAGATCATCGCAGGTTTCGATGTGGAAGCCTCCATTGTAAACACAAAAATAAGCGGTATCCCGGTGTATCATTCCGATGATTTTGTGGAGTTGAACAAAAGTCTGAAAGCCAATATCGGAATACTGACTGTTCCGCCCGATTTTGCCCAACAGGTCGCCGACCGCATCATTGAGGGCGGAGTCCGCGGAATATGGAATTTTACCCCCTTCCGCATCTTGGTACCCGATAACATTGTGTTGCAGAACACCTCGCTGTATGCACATTTGGCTGTGATGTTCAATCGGTTAAAAGACAAATAAACCCTCAAAAACAATCAGCGTCGCAAAATGAAAATTTTCGCTATCGGGCTTAATTACGATTCTCACAACAAGGAGATGAAACGCACCTTCGAAAGCAGTGCGCCGGTCATCTTTATGAAGCCCGACACCGCATTGCTGAGAAACGGCAACCCTTTCTTCATCCCCGATTTTTCTGACGAAATTCATTACGAAACCGAACTGGTGGTAAAAATCAACCGCCTCGGGAAAAATATCGCCGAACGGTTCGCTCACCGATATTACGATGAAATTACCGTCGGCATCGACTTTACGGCACGCGACTTGCAGCGGCGGCAGAAAGCGTTGGGCTTGCCCTGGGAAATCGCCAAAGGCTTTGATAACTCGGCGGCTGTGGGTGATTTCATTTCGAAAACGGTAATCGGCGACATCCAAGACGTCGATATCCGCCTCGACATTAACGATAAAACGGTGCAGCAGGGCAATACGCGCGACATGATTTATTCCGTGGACAAAATCATTGCATATATCAGCCGCTTTTTCACGTTGAAAATCGGCGATTTAATTTTTACGGGGACGCCCGCCGGAATTGGTCCCGTAGCGATAAACGATCGGTTGCAAGGCTATTTGAAGGGGCAAAAGTTGCTCGATTTCAGGATAAAATAACAGTTTCTCAAAAAAAACGAACAATATGAAAATTCGTGTGGGGTTCGGCTACGACATGCACCGCTTGCAGGAAGGCCTCGATTTATGGATAGGAGGAATAAAACTCGATTACCGGATGGGGCTGCAAGGCCATTCCGACGCCGACGTGCTTATTCACGCTATATGCGACGCCTTGCTCGGTGCGGCGAATCTGCGCGATATCGGCTTTCATTTTCCCGATAACGCGGATGAATTTCACGGCATTGACAGTAAAATTTTGTTGAAAGAAACCGTGAAATTAATAGCCGCAAAAGGGTATTCCGTCGAAAATATCGATGCCACCGTCTGTGCGGAGCAACCCAAGATAAACCCGCACATTCCCAAGATGCAGGAAACCTTGAGCGGCGTGATGGGTATCGGTATCGATTGCATATCCATCAAGGCGACCACTTCCGAAAAAATGGGCTTTGTCGGCCGCGAAGAAGGTATCGCTGCATATACGGTAGCGCTTATCCGGACTGTCTAACGATTCTCTCTTCTGAAAATGGCGCGAAAGAGTTTTCCCCTGTTCGATTTCATCCAACGAAAAAGACATTCCGGCGGATTCGGTGTACACTCTCCATTTGCTTTCGACCTCATCACCAATACAATACGCGACGACCATCAGTTTTACGCATTCGCCGACCTCAAAAGCAAGGCAGGTAAGAACGGCTTGAATTACACAGCTTCCGACGATTCGTTCAACAGGCTCGTTTTTAGATTGATACAGCGTTTCAGACCGGAGAATGTTCTCGAAATTCATTCCGGAAAAGGAGTCGGCACGCTATTCATCCTCGCCCCGGACAAACATACGCGCTGCACCTGCATCGAGACAAACGAGACAGACTGTTCCGCGGCAGAAACGCTTATCGGCGACCCCGATATCGACAGGGTTGCTTTCGCCGGCGAGGAAGAATTGCAATCGGCGAAAAAATACGACGCCATCTGCCTGCATTTGTCCGAAACCGATAATATCACTATCGACCAACTGTTTAGCAAAAGCCACGAAGATACCTTTTGGGTCATAGACGGGAGAAAAAGCCGAAATGCAAAACAATTTTGGAAGAATATCGTTAATGATGAAAGAACACGATTCACGTTCGATATGAGACATTCGGGGATTGTTTTCCTGAAATCTTCGTATTATAAATTAAACTTTTTAATTTGACTTTCATCTTAAAGATAGCATGGCGAAAAAAAGTGGCGTATATACAAAAAGCGGCGACAAAGGCAAAACCTCTTTGGTGGGCGGAACACGTGTGCCGAAGACCCACGTCCGCCTCGAAGCTTACGGCAGTGTGGACGAACTGAACAGCTTTATCGGCTGGCTTGTTTGCGGGATCAGCGACGACGATACGCGACAATTTCTGTCGTTTATCCAACACAAACTGTTTTCTGTGGGCTCCTATCTCGCCACCGAAACCGAGGTCGTGCCGCCAAAGGCGGCCAGCATCATTTCGGAAGGCGATATTCGGCGAATCGAAGAGCAAATAGACGCAACCGACGCCGATCTTCCCCGCCTGAACCGTTTTGTGCTTCCCGGCGGAAACGAAGCCGCTGCAAGGGCGCATATTTGCCGCACAGTGTGCCGCCGGACAGAACGATGCGCCTATCGAGTGAATGATGAATATGCTGTAAACGAGCAAGTTCTCGTTTTTTTGAACCGTTTATCCGACTATTTTTTTGTGCTTGCCCGCAAAGAATGTCAGAAAACAGGCGAAGAAATATTTTGGGAACAAGAGAATATGTAAGGATTTTATTATCTTTGCGCGAAATATAAAAAACAACAACCTAACAACCAATTTAAATAAAAATATAGCTTTATGTATTGGACTTTAGAATTGGCTTCTAAATTGGAAGATGCTCCATGGCCGGCAACCAAAGACGAATTAATCGACTATGCCCAACGTTCGGGAGCGCCACTTGAGGTTATCGAAAATTTGCAGGAAATAGAAGAAGACGGCGAAATTTTTGAATCGATAGAAGATATTTGGCCCGACTATCCCAGCAAAGAGGATTTTTTCTTCAACGAAGACGAGTATTAGCAGCGGAAAATCAAAAAAACCACAGGAAATCCCGTGGTTTTTATGCTTGTGCGAACGTCGATTTTAATAGCGGCTGCCAACGGCGTCCCAATCAATAATATTCCACACTTCTTTCAGGTGGTCGGCTCGGCGGTTCTGATAATCGAGGTAATAGGCATGTTCCCATACGTCGAAGGCAAAAATCGGGGTCAGACCTTTGGTCAGAGGATTTCCGGCGTTGCTTTCTTTTTCGATGGAAAGATTTCCGTCGGCATCCTTAGCCAGCCAAACCCATCCCGAACCGAATAAAGTCGCTCCGGCGGCGCTAAATTCTTCTTTAAATTTATCGAATGAACCGAAGCTGCGATCAATGGCCTCGGCCAATTGGCCTGTCGGCAGACCTCCGCCATTCGGTTTGAAGGAAGTAAAGTACAAAGCATGGTTCAGCGCTTGTCCGGCATTGTTGAAGACGCCCCCCTCACTCTCTTTCACAATGGTTTCGAGGTCGGCGTTTTCAAATTTTGTTCCTGCGATAAGTTTATTCAAATTATCGATATATGCCTGATAATGTTTACCGTAATGGTATTCCGTGGTCGTTTTGCTGATGACCGGTTCCAAAGCGTCGGAAGCGTAAGGTAACGCAACTTTTTCGAATTTCATAATGTTTCTGTTTTTTATTGTTGTAAAATATTTCAAGATTCATAACGATGCCGAACCGGATATTGTTCGCCGCCGAAAAGACCACTTGGCCTTTAAGCGATTTTCCGAGAATCTTCTGAAAATCATTTGCTGCTGATTTTCAATTATATAAATAACAAAAAACACATCCGATAGATTCTTTTTATACCCGTTTGTTTTTATCAATTCCTGATAAACAAAGGGCGATCTCATTGCCAAGTCCTTGCATACCTACGGTAACTTTCGTACATTTGTCCGGTGATAAGGTAAAAATAGGCGCAAATCAAACAAAAAACCGAGAAAACGGTTTAAGATAGAAAACAAAGAGAGGAAGATGACGCCCGAAGAACTTCAAAAAATACAGGACAGCATCGTTGTGCTGCTGCGCACGGTATATGACCCGGAAATTCCCGTGAACATTTACGATTTGGGATTGGTTTACGACGTGGATGTGGACGACGATTGCAATGTTACCATCGAAATGACGCTCACCTCGCCGAGTTGCCCTGCCGCCGATTTTATATTGATGGATGTACAGATGAAAATCGAATCCATCAAAGAGGTGAAATCGGTGCGCATCGACCTTGTTTTCGACCCGCAATGGGACAAGTCGATGATGAGCGAAGAAGCCTTATTGGAATTAGGACTGATGTAATCTGCAAGCGATGAATCGCGATAAAATCTATTTCATTTCCGACGCGCACCTCGGCTCAAAATTTCATGCCGACAGTCGCGAAACCGAACGGAAACTGTGCCGTTGGCTTGATTTCGTAAAAGCCGACGCAAAAACGGTATATCTGCTGGGCGACATGTTCGATTACTGGTTTGAATACCGATATGTTGTGCCGCGCGGTTTTACCCGCTTTCTCGGCAAGCTGAGCGAACTGACCGATGCGGGTATCGAAGTGAATTTTTTTATCGGCAATCACGATATCTGGATTACCGATTACCTGCAAACCGAATGTGGAGTAAAGGTTTTCCGGCAGCCGCTCGTGAAAGATTACAACGGAAAAAAGTTCTTCTTGGCGCACGGAGACGGGTTGGGCGATAACTCTATGTCGTTCAGTTTCTTGCGCGGCATTTTCCACAACCGTTTCCTGCGAAAAGCGTTTTCGGGCATTCATCCGCGATGGACGGTTCCGCTGGCGCATGCATGGTCGAGCCACAGCCGACTCAGCGGCGGCGTAGCCGATTACTTGGGCGATGATCGCGAACATTTGGTGCTGTTTGCCAAAAAGCAATTGGAGCTTACGCCGAGCATCAATTATTTCATTTTCGGGCATCGTCACATCATGCTTGATCTGCCCGTCGCCGCCCGATCGCGCATCATCATTCTGGGCGATTGGATACGGTATTTTTCGTATGCCGTTTTCGACGGCGCTGATGTGAAACTGTTGCAGTTTGAGACCTGATGTTGTATTTGGGGCTCAACACCCGTATATATCCAAGAAAAGCCGGAGCGTTTTAAAAACCTCCGGCTTTTCCCCTAAATGTCCTCTCTATGAACAATCAGTTGTTTCGTGTATCTCTCCTATTCGGGGGTTGTCGTTTCGACAGGAAGCGAGGCCGACGGCACTACGGGTAATGTAGGCGTAACGTCGGGAGCCGTATTCTGGTTCAGCGGCGCGGGCTGCTGAACAGTAACTTCCGACTGGGGCAGAGCGGAACTCGATACGGTGTATTTTGCAGTAAAGATGCTCAATACGATAATAAATATGGCAAGTCCCCAAGTTGCTTTTTCGAGGAAATCGGTTGTTTTGCGTACGCCCATAATCTGGTTCGACGACGAAAATCCGGCGGCCAGCCCTCCTCCTTTTGAGTTCTGAACCAAAACAATAAGGATCATCAGCAATGCTGCGATCAGAATTAGGATAGTGATGAAAATATACATATTCTATAATTTTTTGTTCTTTTCGTTGATAATCAAATATTCCAAAAAACGAATTTGGTCGGCAAAGTAAACACTTTTTTTTGGAAAATTCAAACTTAATTGTTTAATAATTGAGAGAGCCTGCTCATATTTTTGCTGTTTGATGTAAATATGAGCCAGTGTTTCGGTCAGAAACACATCGCTTTTGCTCTCTTTATCAGCATTTTCCGATGAATCAGGCGAATGAGTTGCCACATAAATACCCAGCGGCGTAAAAATATCGCTTGTTTCGGCTTTTTCAATAAAATCGTCGATAATATCATGATGTTTCAGCGGCTGCGCATCTTCCGGTAAATTTTCTGACGGCGCATCTCCCAAGCCGATGTACGACAGGTAATCCGTCAGGACGATGTCCTGCTCGGTTTGTGGGAACACGTTTTTTTCTTCTTCCTCGGCGACGGTCTCCAAAAAGGTATCGAGCAATTCTTCCGTGCGGTCTTTTGCGCTGCTTTCAGCGACACGGGCATCTTCAAGAAACCGGGCATAACGTTTGTCCTTAATCAGGTAAAAAAGTTTTTGTCTGTCGGCGCAGAGTAACGAGGTTTTTGCAAGTTTTGCCGCAAAATCGGCGGAGTCGGATTCGGGTTTCAGGTTTTTCAATTCCAACAGCCTTGCCGTTTGAAAATAGGGATATGTTTCCATCAAGGCGTTCACCTCGTCTATTTCCGTGGCGCTCAAAGGCTCTTCACGCTTCAAAAAATCGTATAAGGTTGTTTTATCCATATTCTACCAGTCGGCCATTGTAGCGTTAAAAATTTGATCGACAATATCTTTGTTCATCTCCGAGATGAGCTGATCCTGAACATCGGTCAGCATCTGGCTGCTATCGAAATTCCGATAAGCCGAAAATGTCGATTCCTGATCTTTCCCCTCCACCTTGTTGTTTTTGAAACGTATGCGCACGGTCATCGTCAAGCGGGTTTCCGAAGCAAAGGCATCTTCCTGCACGGCCATGGGCGTGAGCTGGTAGCCCGTGATTTCGCCGGCAAGTTCCATGTCGCCGTTGTTTTTCACCAATTGCAAGCGGGTATTCTGTATGAATTTGTCTTGCAAGGCGTCATTAAAAGCCTGTTCCAAAGGAGGATAAACCAAAGGGGCTTGATTGATGAAGCGGTCTATCTGGATGGTCTTCGTTTTCTCGTAATCGATGGAAGCCCCGTTGAATTTGTAGGAAATACTGCAAGCGGCAAGTGCGGCAAAGGCAGTCAGAAACAAAAAATGACGGTATTTCATAAACTTTCGAGATTATATTCTTTGAGTTTTCGGTAGAGTGTGCGTTCCGAAATGCCCAGATCGGCGGCGGCTAATTTTCTTTTGCCGTTGTGCCGATCCAATGCTTTTTTTATCATATCCTTCTCTACATCCGTCAGCGAGAGGGATGTTTCCACGTATTCGGTGGCATCCTGTATTTCTTCGAAATGCTTTGTCGCTGAGGGTGTTTCCTCGTATTTTACGGGGAGCGGTGGCGCAGGATGTTCGTTAGCCTGCAAAATGGGCAGGGCGTCGGCTTTTATTACCGGAGGGACGTTTCCTTTGACGGTGGTTTGAGCGTCATCCACCAAGTTATTCACCACGTGTTTCAGATCGTTAATGTCTTTCTTCATATCGAACAGCACCTGATAGAGGATTTCCCGTTCGTTAGCGAAAGATTTTTGCTCGGCCGTCTGATTGGGCGAAAGCAGCACCATCATTCCTACTTCGTTGTTAGGCAGGTATTTACTCAATATTTCGGGTGAGATGACACGTTCCTGCTCAATGATGGAGATTTGCTCGGTAATGTTTTTCAACTGACGGATGTTACCCGGCCAGCGGTAATTTTTCAACAGTTCTTTTGCCCCTTCGGTCAACGAAATGGGAGGCATCATGTATTTTTCGGCGCAGTCGCCCGCGAATTTGCGAAACAGGAGCGGTATATCGTCTTTGCGGTCGCGCAAAGCGGGTATGCGGATGGGAACGGAGTTGAGGCGATAATACAAATCTTCGCGAAAGCGTCCTTTTTCAACGGCGTTCACCATGTTGAGGTTGGTGGCGGCCACCACGCGCACGTCGCTTTTCTCCACTTTCGACGAGCCCACTTTGATAAATTCGCCCGTTTCCAACACGCGCAACAAGCGAGCCTGAGTTGATAAGGGGAGTTCTCCGACTTCGTCGAGGAAGAGCGTGCCTCCGTTGGCGGCTTCGAAATAACCTTTTCGCTCGCCGGTGGCGCCGGTGAACGACCCTTTTTCGTGTCCGAAAAGTTCCGAATCGATGGTGCCTTCGGGAATTGAGCCGCAGTTGACGGCAAAATAAGAGCCGTGTTTTCTTCGGCTGTACTGGTGGATGATTTGCGGAAAATTTTCCTTGCCCACGCCGCTTTCGCCCGTTATCAAAACGGAGAGGTCGGTGGGGGCTACCTGCAAGGCAACATCGATGGCGCGTTCCAATTCGGGCGTTTGTCCGATGATTCCAAACCGCTGCTTAACCTGCTGTATGTTGTTTTTTGCCATTTATTACCGTATTCGTTTGTACAAAAAAATCGCATTTCGGGCAATGTTTCCGGATTCAGGAATATCTTTCCGGATTTTCGACGTCCGAAATTTCACCAAAGGTAATTATTTTATTTCTTTTTCGCCAATGCGTAGGTTTTACTTTTCAAAAAATTTCCCAAATCCTTCACGTCGGGATATTGGGTAATCTCGTCGGGCATGATGGGTTCGCCTATAGTGATGACCATCTCTTTGCCTCTTTTATTGGCCAGTTCGCGGCAAAGACCCAAGGTGCGAATGTTTCTCCCCAAAATGCGGCGCAGATAATACCGTGCGGAGTTTCCGCCCGAAAAGTGCATCGGGATAACGGGTACTTTGGATTTCTGTATGATGCGGATGACCGACGCTTGCCATTCGCGGTCTTCAATGGCGGGCAACCCGCTTTTCCACACAAAATCGGAGATGGCCCCTGCGGGGAAGAATCCGAGAGGGTAGCCGTTTTTCACGTGTTGCAAGGCTTTTTTCACGCCGGCAACGCTGCTCATTTTATCTTCGAGGAAAGGATTGACCGTAATAAAATTATCGGCCATGGTATCGACAAGCCCCAAAACGGCATTGACCATCATTCTGTAATGCGCTACGCGCGACCCGACGGTTTCGATGGCCGCTATACCGTCCACATGTCCGTAAGCGTGGTTAGAGACCGTGATAAAAGGTTTGTCTTTGAAAGATTCCAAAATTTCGGCGTTCACAACCGTCCGTTTCAGGCCGAGCTTGTCAAGCAGGTCTTTGCAAAACGCGGGGCCTGTAAGGTGTTTCGATTTGTCGTAAACTTCATTGACGATATCCAAGCCCGAAATCTTCATTCCCCACTTGATGAAGGTATCGCCGTATTTTCCACGAAAAACGGGATGGAAGTCCCGTACTTGATCTTTACTTATCAGTTTCTCTTTCATTTTTCATAGCATGGATGCAATCACATCAATAAGTTCTTTTCCGATGGTTTCGGCTTCTTCCTGCGTGTGCGCTTCGGAATAGATGCGGATGATGGGTTCGGTATTCGACTTCCGCAAATGCACCCATTTATCGGGAAAATCGATTTTCACGCCGTCGATAGCGGTGATTTTTTCGTTTTTGAATTTTTCTTTCAGGGCTTGCAATACGGCATCGGTATCGATTTCGGGGGTCAATTCCACTTTTTGTTTTGCCATGAAATAGGGCGGATACGAGGCGCGGATCTCGCTCACGGATTTCCCCGATTTGGCTATGTAAGTCAAAAACAGGGCGATGCCCACCAGCGCGTCGCGACCGTAATGGGAGATTGGATAGATCACGCCGCCGTTTCCTTCTCCGCCGATAACGGCATGGGTTTCCTTCATTTTCGCAACCACGTTTACTTCGCCTACGGCGGCAGCTTCGTAATTTCCGCCTCGCGAGCGGGTAACGTCGCGCAAGGCGCGGCTCGAACTCAGGTTCGAAACGGTGTTGCCCGGCGTGTGCTGCAAGACCCAATCGGCAACGGCAACCAAGGTATATTCTTCGCCAAAAGGTTCTCCGTTTTCGCAATAGATGGCCAACCTGTCCACATCGGGATCTACGGCGAAGCCCACGTCGGCATGCGAGCTCTTCATCAGCGAAGAGAGTTCGTTGAGGTTCTGCGGCAGCGGTTCGGGATTGTGCGAAAAATTGCCGTGTGGCGAGCAGTGCAATTTAAAAATTTCTTTCACGCCCAAGGCGTACAGCAATTCGGGGATGGCGATGCCTCCAATGGAGTTTACCGCATCGAGCGCCACCCTGAAATTTGCGGCGCGGATAGCGTCAGCATCCACGCAATCGAGGTCGAGGATGCTTCGTATGTGTTCCTGCAAATAATTTTTCTGCGTAACTTTCCCCAATTCGGCGACCGGCGCAAACGAAAAATCTTCGGTCTCGGCAATTTTCAGGATCTCTTCTCCTTCTTTGCCGCTCAAAAATTCGCCCCGGCTGTTCAACAGCTTCAAAGCGTTCCATTGCTTGGGATTGTGGCTTGCCGTGATGATGATTCCCCCTTGGGCTTTTTCTTTCACAACGGCGATTTCGGTGGTGGGCGTCGTCGCCATGCCGATATCGGTAACGTTGCAGCCCATCCCGACGAGCGTGCCGATAATCAGGGCGTGCACCATATTGCCCGACATGCGGGCATCCCTCCCCACTATGATGAGCGGTGATTCGTTACCTGTCGATTGTTTGATAAACGCAGCGTAGGCTGCCGAAAATTTCACGATATCTAAGGGCGTGAGGTTGTCGCCAACACGACCTCCGATTGTTCCTCTAATTCCGGAAATGGATTTGATGAGTGTCATAAAAAAAAATCAGGATCTATTTTATATGTTTTGACAGTCTGTATTTGACCAAATTATAATATGCGGGTTCGTAGTAAGCCTGAGCATAGTCGGCATCTCCAAAATTGAAAGGGATGATCATTTTCACCTGTCCATTGTGTCCCACGTATTTCAGAGGGATTGTCCACCCCGGAGTTGTGGCATTTCCGTAGGTGCTGCTGTAATAGGTGGACATATTCAACGTGGTGGCTGTGCCGTAATACTTAAATTCTTCGGGGAACGATACAAGCATATTGCTGTATTTTGTTGTATCGTTTTTAAAATAAATCAATCCGCTGTACCGGACATAGACTTCTTCGCCAATGGCAACGGCGCTGGCTGCGTCGAGGTTACCGTCCGAGTCAAGGGTTACGTCGCCCCGGTCTATGATGTTGAAATACACGCCGGAATCATCGTCTTTAAAAAACTCGTTCGCTTTGAATTTCCCGTCCGTTGGGAAGCGGTTCAAGACTACAAAATCACTGTCTTTCAGCAATTCTTTAATGGCGTCCTTCTCCTCCGCCAAATATTCGGCGTAGGTTTTTGTTTTATTGCAGGAAGAATTTAAGACTGTCAGACTGACTATGGACAGCATCAAAAGGCTTATTTTTTTATTCATATCATCAATCATATTGAAAAGTTGGCTACAAAATTAAACATTCGGTATCAATTAATTGGTGTTTCGAGCCAAAATAAACTATTATCTATTCTTAAAAAACGCTTAAATATCCCTATTTTTCAATTGTTCGGCATAAGAAAAGAGGCTTTCTTCAAACAATTTGACGGCATCTTCAAAGGATCCGTAAAACTCGCCGCCCGAAGCGTTGCGATGCCCCCCGCCGTGAAAAAACTCCGACGCGAATTGATTGCAGGGGAAGGATCCTTGTGAACGGAACGACATTTTCACGAGCGCATCGTCTTCGCGGATGAAGGTAGAAAACAGGATATTTCGGATGCTCAGCGGATAATTCACGAACCCTTCCGTATCGCCTTTGCTGAATTTGAATTGGCTTTGGTCTTCTTTCGAAAGCCAAATCAGGGCTGAGTGCAGTTCGGGATAAATTTTCATTCGCTGCGAGAGCGTGAAACCCAGCAGGCGGAAGCGATCTTCGGTATAATTGTTATATACCTTGGAGTAAATGCGGTCTTTGTCTATTTTTTTCCTCAGCAGGAGGCTGATAATCTCGTAAATTTCGGGGTCGTTGGAGTTATAAGTGAAGCCGCCTGTGTCGGTCATCATGCCGCAATAGATGCACTCGGCCTCTTCGAAGGTCATTTTTTCATATTCTCCCCATTGCATCAACAGGCGAAAGATGATTTCGCTGGTGGATGCAATTTCGGGATGGGAAACAACGGCATCGTATATTTTCCCCGGTTCGAGATGATGGTCGATAAGTACTTTTTTGGCCTGCGATTTTTCGATAAACCCTGCCATTTCGCCGACTCTTTTCGGGATGTTGTAGTCGAGCGAAAAAATCAAATCGGTATTCTCGATAATGCTTTGTCCGGCGCCTTTGTTGTATTCGTATATGAGGATGTTGTCGGAACCGGGCATCCATTTCAGGAAATAGGGGAAGGAATTGGGTACTATGATTCTTACGTTCTTCCCTTTTCGCGACAGATAATGCCCGAAAGCAAGGGAAGAACCCAGCGCGTCGCCGTCGGGCGAAAGATGCGTGGTGATAAGAATGCGAGACGATTGGTCGATCAAACGGCTGATTTTTTCGGCCTTGTCTTGCTCAATGACATTGGAGATGGATTCTGTATATTTCATTCTGTAATTCCGACATTGTTTTCTGCCGGAAACGCAAAAGTACTAAAAATTCACGGAAAAAGCGCCCATCTGCGAAACATCATGGATCTTTATGTTCAAACGCAGGCTTTCGCGTTTCATCCGATTGGCAGCGGAGCGGGGCAAGGAGCTGTCCAACACAACGACTTCGGGGCGGAACAATTTTTGCAAGGCAGGTAACGAGAACGAGCCGTCGTGCGATAGAACGAGGATATCAACCGGCAAATCGGTTTTCGAAACCGCATCCGAATACCTGTTTTCCGAGAGCCGGAGAATCTTTTTCGACGGACTGGGAATAAATTCGTTTTCTACAGGTGCACGCAAGATTCGCTTTCCTTTCCAAAAAACGCCCGTTTCGGTATATCCCGATTTGTTGAAAACCATCCACCGGGGCGGTTTTGCATTGCAGGTCGAATGGATAAATGTCAAAAGAAAAATGCACACAAGCCCCAGCGAGACTAAAAGTGTCCGTCCGTTTTTGTTTTGGAGAAACCGTATTGCCGTATAGAGAAACGCAAAGATAATGAGCAGTTGGAATATCGAAATGTGATTTCCCGTCAGTTGCGCACAGGGGAGCGATTCGATGAAATAAACAATCTTCAGTTCGAGGCCGATCAGGAACTCAATCACCCCTTTGGATGCTTCGTAAAGAAAATCGAGAACGCCGCCGCCGAGCAGTTTCAGCCCTGCAAAGAGCAACAGCGGGAAAAAGGCATACATAACAAGTCCCGTCAGCGGCACCACCAACAGGTTTGCGATAAAAAAATAAGTAGGGAAGACGCCAAAATAGTACAGCACAATCGGAAAGACGGCAATTTGTGCGGCGAGCGAAACAATAAACAGCTGCCAGACATACATCAAGCATTTGTTTTTCGGGTTGAAAAGGCGGCTGAGCCTCGGTTGGAAATAGAGAATCGAAAAAACCGCAGAGAAGCTCATCTGGAAGCCGATATCGAAAAAATTGCAGGGATTAAAAAGCAGGATGAGGAAGGCGGCAATCGCCAGCGTATTGTAGGTAAATCCGTTTTGATTGACCGTATTGCCTACGCAAAAAACCGTCAGCATGATTGCCGCACGGATAACCGACAGGGGCAGTCCCGTGATAAATGCGTAAACCCACAAGGCCGCTATAACCGCTATTTGCTTGATGATGCGCTGCCTTCGCGAACCTCCCATAAAGCCCAGCAGACCGGTGAGGATGATATAAATCACACCGACATGAAATCCGCTCACCGCCAGCACGTGCGAAGTGCCCGATGCGCTGAACGCATCGCGGATGTCGTTGCTCAAAGAGCCTTTGTAGCCAATCATCAACGCCGAAAGAAAGGCGTACTGGTCGGGAGGCAGTTGAAAAGAACGAAAAAAATCGAGGATTTTTGAGCGCATTTGCTGCGCTATGATAAAGAGCGACGAGGCTTTTCCATCCGTCAACATCCATTTTCCGTCTGCAACGTATGCCGAACCGGCAAATCCCCGCATCTCCATGAACTGCACATAATCAAAATCGTCGGGGTTGCCCATATTGCGGAAGGGCTGGAATGTGGCGCGGAACACGATTTCATCTCCGGCAGCCAAACGAAAACTCGCTTCCGACTGCTGAAAATAGACGACTGCCTTTTTCTTTACAGGATAAATTACCCTCACGTTGCAGGCCACCGAACGGGGTTTTTCCTGCGGAATATCGATAACGACCGCCTTATATTCGGCTTCGCTGTCGGGAAAAGAAAACGAGGCCTGCTGCGTATGATAACGGTAGGAAATCAGTGTGAACCCAAACAAAAAACACATCAGCCCTGCGCCGAACAGCCAGCGGAAAGCAAAACGCCTGTCGCGGCGGATCCAAAACGGGAGCAGCATCCCCAAAAAGCCCGCGACACAAACAGAGAGCGGGTGCAAGGCATCGGGAAAATACCGATTGAACAAAATTCCTGCAATCACAGGAATCAACAGGCGAAAAAAAGGCGTTTGTCCGATAATCGAACGCATGGATATGTAACGTATTTTTGTGTTGCCGTTTTCTGCAACATACTGTGAAATCAGGTTTTGTAATTCGTAAAAGAAAAATCGTTCAAAGATGTTTCAGCCGATGAATGGTTTCTATCGGGTCGGGAGATGAAAAGACGAAACTTCCCGCAACTAAAACATCCGCACCGGCATCCACCAAGCGCTTGCCTGTTTCGAGGTTCACGCCGCCATCCACTTCTATCAGCGTGGGAAGGTTTTTGCGTAAAATCAGTTCCTTTAAGGCACGCACTTTCTCCACCGAGTGTTCGATGAACTTTTGCCCGCCGAAACCGGGGTTTACCGACATGAGCAGCACCATATCCAAGTCTTGGATAATATCTTCGAGCAACGCGACCGGCGAGTGGGGGTTGAGCGTTACGGCCGCCTTCATACCCGCTTGCTTGATCTGCTGAATTACGCGGTGCAGATGGGGACAGGCTTCCTCGTGCACGTTCATCATCATTGCCCCTGCCGCAGCCACTTGCGAAACAAATTTTTCGGGTTGCACAATCATCAGATGCACGTCCAAAGGCTTGTTTGTTTTCTCTCTCAGCACATCAATAACAGGGAAGCCAAAGGATATATTCGGCACAAAAACGCCGTCCATCACGTCTAAGTGAATCCAATCCGCCTCGCTTCTGTTAAGCATTTCGAGGTCTTTTTCAAGGTTCAGAAAATTGGCGGACAGCAACGATGGTGCAATTAAATGGCTCATAAAATACGACTTTATTTTGTGTCAAAGATAGGGATTTTTTGAAAAACGACAAATAAGATGTCGTTTCGTTTCGGATGAAAGACGTATATTTGCAGACATTTTGTATTTTTATTCAATGAAAAACCTGTCTTTCATCCTGCTTTTGCTATATGCACTCTCTTTATCCGCGCAACATTCGTTGCCGAACCAATACATTTTTCGCGTGTATCTCAAAGATAAAGGTTCCGTGAATTATTCCGTCGAAAAACCCTTGGAGTTTTTGTCGCAAACGGCCATCGACCGTAAGAAACGGCAATGCGTGGGTATTGATTCGTCGGATTTCCCTATTTCACCGGATTATTTCCGGCAAATGGAGCTGAACAATGCCAAGGTGGTGGCATTCAGCAAATGGTTCAAAACTCTGGCAATACAGGTGAACGACAGTTTGCAGATTGCCGCTATCGCATCCCTCCCGTTTGTAGATTCCGTGAAATATGTTTGGCGAGGCCAAATGCACAAAAACAGCACCGACACCCGGCCGCGCTTGGGAATGCCGGAGTGCGACGGACTGGTGAGTTCGGGAAATCTTTTTGGGATTACGGAAAAGCAGTTTGAGTTGCATAACGCGCAAACGATGATTCGGGCGGGTTTTCGGGGAAAGGGCATCCGTGTGGCGGTTATCGACGCCGGATTTACCAATGTCGATGTGATTCCTTATTTCAAGGGGTCGAATATCTCCGGTTCGAAAAGCTTCGTTCCTACCGGACATCTGTTCTCGGCAAGCGACCACGGCGCCAAAGTATTGTCGGCGATGGCCATCAATCATCCGGGTATCATGATGGGTTCGGCCGCCGAAGCGATTTACCTGTTGTTGCGTTCGGAGGATGAGCGGAGCGAATTTCCCGTCGAGGAAGATTATTGGGTACGGGCTATCGAATATGCCGACAGCGTCGGCGTGGACTTGGTGAATACGTCGTTGGGTTATCATACCTTCGACGACGCCTCGCTCAATTACAGCCACTCACAGCTCACCGGGCGTGTGTCGCTGATGAGCCTCGCTGCCGACAAAGCATTCGATAAGGGTATCCTTGTGGTTTGCAGTGCGGGTAACGAAGGGCCGCAGGGGAAAATAACCTCTCCGGGTGATGCGCTAAACGTGCTGACGATTGGCGCCATCCGTCTCGACAGCGCCATTGTGTCGTTCAGTTCGCGAGGGCCTACGGCCGACCGGCGCATCAAACCCGATTTGGTTTCTGTTGGAAAACAAACGGTGGCCATTGGCGATGACGGGCTGTTGGGTAGCGCGAGCGGAACATCGCTCTCGGCGCCTTTTCTTGCCGGATTGGCAGCCTCTTTGTGGTCTATCAATCCCGATGTGAACCGCTCGCAAGTCATCGATATTATCCGCCGATCATCCGACCGTTATCTAAGTCCCGATACCGTTTACGGATATGGCATCCCCGATTTTCGCAAGGCAATGGCGGAAATGCTCCGCACCTTGCCCGAACATCAGGGGCAAGTGTCGGACAGCGCCTGCCTTATCTTCCACCAAGACGACGGATATACCGTCCGGTTGCAAAATCCCGATTTGCCGACGAGCCTTTATTCGCTGAAAGTCATTGACGAATCGGGCAACGTTGTGTCGAATGTCGAATTTGAGAAACAAAACGAAGCACACATCGCCTGTGCTAAAACAGAACGGGGCAAAACCTTGTTTTTTATCCTTAAAAATCCAATCCGCCAAAAAACATACCGTTTGAAGCTGTAAAAGCAAAACCGCAGAGCCTTTGTGCCTGAGCAATAAACCTTGGTTTTCCTCCAAACGGACAGTTATGAAGCAATATCCGATGATTCTTTGCCGATAATCGGAAAAAATTTTTATCTTTGCACTCGCAAGCGGCGCGGTAGTTCAATGGATAGAATAGAAGTTTCCTAAACTTTTGATCCGGGTTCGATTCCCGGCCGGGCTACTTACAATAAAGGGAGGTAACCTGCCTTGCATCTTTTTAAAAGAATCAATACGAACCATTAATCTCGAAAAAACGTGAGGAATCTTAATATTTATGCCGGACATTAACCTGTTAAACAACGAATCCCATTATGTTAATCTGTTAAAGGATGATTCTTACGAAGCCTATACGGTTTTGTATAAATTCTATATGCCTAAGCTGTACGCTTTTATCTATAACATGACCCGCTTAAAAGATTTCTCTGAAGAAGTCGTGCAGGAAACCTTTATCAAATTGTGGGAAAACCGCACGACAATTAAATCCGATACCTCATTCAAATCCTATCTGTTTACGATTGCCCGGAACTATATGTTGGACGAATTTCGCCGGCAAATCAACCATCCGGTTTTTGCAGAGTACATCAATTATTCCAACCATCTGAACATATCGGAAAACACCACCGAACATCGTTTGGACTTCCAAGATTTCCGGGCGGAACTCGATAAAGCCAAAAAGAAATTAACCTCCCGACAGGCCGAAATATTCCATTTGAATAAAGAAACCGGAGAAGCCGTCCAATCGATAGCCCTCCGTTTGGGCATCACCGAACAATCGGTTCGGAATCAGCTTTCTACAGCGCTAAGCATTTTGCGCAAGAAAATGAAGAATTTTATTCCGCTTTTCCTGTTTCTCTTTCAATAGAATTTCCTCTTTTTCGAAATTTTTTGTGTTTATGTTTAAAAACAGTGTTTTATAACATAATATAAATCGTGTTATAAAATGCCTTTATAATCGTATATTTATATAAATAAACAAAAAACGTGAACATATCAAAAAGCCGGATAAAAAGGTTAAACAGCTTATTTGTCAAATATTTACATGGAGTTGTTGCATCCGATGAATTATCGGAACTGCAAATGCTTGTCAATGTATCAAACGACGAAGAGTTGGATTTTTCGTTGCGTTCGCTCTGGTTAAACAACGAGTACCTCTTGTACCTGCCCACAGAAGAGCAACAATTGCGCATGATGCAACGTATTGAACGATCGATACAGAAAAGCCCAAAAGCCGTTCTTCCCCTGCACAAACGTTTTATCCGCATTTCTTCCCATATAGCAGCCGTGCTGGTTATCGGATTATTTACCACTGTTTGCATGTACCTGTACAGGGACAACCGCCGTTTAAGCGTCTATCAAAACAACGAAATCACCTTGAGCATCGGCAACGGGCAGGAAGCCGGATTTACCTTGCCCGACGGCACAACTGTGCGTTTAAATTCAGGTTCTACACTGCGTTATGCCAACAATTTCGGTAAAACCAACCGTTTTGTGAGTGTTTCGGGAGAAGCCTTCTTCGACGTAAAAAAAGACGAAACCCGCCCCTTCATCGTTCACACCAATCATTTAAACATTGAAGTATTGGGTACTGCGTTTAATGTGTATGCCTACGACCGTGTGGATTTTGTGGAAATGACCTTGCTGTCGGGAAGCGTCAAAGCCACCTCAACCAAACACCCCGAATATCAAATAATTGCAAAGCCGAATGAAAAAGTGATCTGCGATGTCCTTACGGGCAAACTCACCCTGCAAAAAGCCGATGCCAATTACGAAGCAGCCTGGATAGAAGAAGAAATTGTTTTCAAATCGGAACCATTGAGCCGTGTTTTGGAAAAATTGGAGCGCAAATACGGCGTTTGCATTCATTATGAAGGCAATCCCGCCTTGTTGAATGACCTTTTCTCAGGTCATATCGGCAAAGACAATACGATTGACGATGCCATGAAAATCATTGCCGTACATTATTTATTGAAGTACGAACGGAAAAATAGCGATTTGTTCCTGTTTACCTGTAATAGGGAATAGATAAATAGTCTTTTTAATTTTTTACTTAACAACCTGAAAAACGTATGTGTAAAATTTGCAAAAACCCAACTGTCGGGTGGCTTCTATGGCTACTCGTCTTCCTGTTTGGCATCCAAACAACTGTCTGGAGTCAGAACGAGAAAACAGAATTGAATGTGAAAGATGTAACCGTCAGGGAATTTTTCAACAAAATTGAAGCCCAGTCGGAGTACAGGTTTACTTACCGCGACCTGTCCGTTGATGAGCTGCAGCGCATCAGCTATTCCGGTCGTGTGGAACCCATCGAAGCTTTGCTGCAAGAGGTGCTTACGCCCTTGAATCTGCAATTCAAGATTTCGAGGAAAAATGTTTTGATTACCCGAAAAGCCGCATCCCCGCAGCAAAAGGATGCACAAGCCAAAAAATATTCGGGTATCGTGAAAGACAATCGCGGTGAACCGCTCATAGGAGCCAGTGTTCGAGTAAAAGGGCTGACCGTTGGAACCATCACCGACGTAAACGGAGCCTTTTCAATTGAAGCTGCGCCCGGTTCTACCTTAGAAGTATCCTATATCGGATATCTGCCGGTAGAAGTGATGGTTACCGAGAGGGACTATATATCCGTTACCCTTTCCGAAGATGCAAAAATGCTCGAAGAAGTGGTGGTTGTGGGTTACGGTATGCAGAAAAAAGAGAACCTGACCGGCGCAGTTTCGGCAGTGGATGTGCAGAAGACCTTGGAAGGGCGTGCTATCCCGGACGCAGCCCGCGGCTTGCAGGGCACAACGCCCGGCTTGACCATCTTGGTTCCCAGCGGTGAAATCGGTTCCGACCCGATTATCAAAATTCGCGGTCAGTTAGGCTCTATCAATGGTGGCAACAGCCCGCTGATATTGCTTGACAACGTGGAAATTCCCAACTTGTCGTTTGTCAACTCCGACGACATCGAGAGTATTTCCGTATTGAAAGACGCTGCTTCGGCTTCTATCTACGGCGCAAAGGGCGCTTTCGGCGTAGTGCTTATTACGACGAAGAAAGGCGCTAAAACCGATGGTGCGCACATCAGTTACAACGGCACCTATTCGTGGCAGAACGCCGAGAAATATGAGATGGGCGGTTACGAAGCGATGGAATTTTCGTGGTTGGCTATCCAAAACACCAGCCCGGGAAGCGTAAAGACCGGCGCCTTTTATATGGTGTCGGAAGACCAGTTGAAAAAAGCCAAGGAATGGCAGGAACAATACGGCGGCAAATTAGGTCCCAACGACCCTACAATCTATGGGCGCGACTGGGAATGGGACGGCACCTCCAAATACGGCTACCGCACTTACGACCCCTACGAATACCTGATTAGCAAGAACGCTCCCGCTCAAGACCACAAAATATCCATTACCGGCAAGGCAGGCAACACCACTTATGCAGTCGGCTTGAACTATCTTGACCAGACGGGTATGAACAAAGTGGCAAAGTCGGACAGGTTCGTCCGTTACAGTGGGACGGTTAAAGTAACGAGCGAAATCAACAAATATCTGACCGTCAATGCGGGCGCTATGTATTCGACCCGTCAAAAAGAATGGCCTTTTACTACCTTCGGCGCTATCGACCAGTGGTACTACCTCTATCGCTGGGGTCCGCAATATCCATTGGGACAAGCGCCGAATAAAAACGGCGACTTGATAGACGTGCGCAGTCCTTACAGCGAATTTAAACAGGCTAATACCGGCTATACGCGCAACAATTACACCTCTTTCAATGTTGGCGCATTAGTGAACTTCACTGATAATTGGACATTCAATTTCGATTATGCACACGCCAACACCGAGTTTCGCCAGTGGTGGCCCGGCACGCAGTTTACGGCGCTGAACTCATGGGGCGCTCCGGTACAGGGCG
>JAISUH010000086.1 GCA_031272205.1 Dysgonamonadaceae bacterium
TCAGCACAATTAACGATGTTGGATGAAACATAAAAATAATCACGTACTGATTTATAGAAAAATGAAAAAAACAATAAAATTTCGACAGAAAGAATCATGAACAAAAGAACAATAAGATCCGGTAGCAACCAGCAATAGCTACATTCATTATCTTAACTGTGATTTAAACGGGAGCCGACGGTAAGGATTTTTTACCGTCGGCTTTATTTTAATGTGCGAAAGTAATGACAAAGTCTTTTCGGCTCCCTATCAAATTTAAATAGTCAATCCTTAAATTCCAAACTTGACTAAATACTATTTTGTTCTATTGCTTTCATCACATTAGCCGGTGCACGCTCCGCTAAAAATTCCTTTTTCATATAATCCATGTAAGGCGCGACATGGCTAAAAAATTTATAATAGCCTCGGCATAAATAGTTTAATCCGTATTCTCCTGAAGCAGTAATGACAAAACGATTTTTTGGACAATCGCCATTGCAAGCAAATAAAAACTTACATTTCTTACATTGAGTGGGGAGAGAATGTTGTTTCATCAATCCAAATTGCTGTTGCCGTTCACCGTACATCATCTCAATCAAACTCTTTTCGTATATATTCCCAAGCTTATACTCCGGAAATACAAAATGGTCGCAAGCATAAACATCTCCATTAAATTCCATTACACCTGAGAGCCCGCATGTCTTGGCCATCGTACAGATTCCGGGTTGCTCACCCACCCAATTAGCCAGTGTGGAATCAAATAATTGAATATAAAAACGACCAACATCATGGCGCACCCACTCATCAAAAATTGCACAGAGAAAATTCCCCCATTGTTCCGGCGTTACCGAAAAATCGGCCAATTGTTCATTCTTTTGTAAAGGTGTCGCCAAGAGACGTCCATCCGGATGATTAAAAAGACGTTCTACTATTGGGGTAAATTGTATGTAATGGCAATCCATCTCTTTGAAGAAATGATAAAAATCGAGCGGATAATCGGCATTATAGTCGTTGACCACTGCCATTGCATTCCATTCTACCGCGTGTTTTTTAAGAAGTCGAATCCCCTGCATAACCTTGACGAACGATGGATGTCCTTGTCGGTTCTTCCGATATTCATCATGAAAATCTTGGGGCCCGTCTATCGAAATGCCCACAAGCCAATTGTTTACTTTAAAAAAATCACACCATTCATCGGTCAACAATGTTCCATTGGTCTGGATACAATTGTCAATAGTACGCCCACCGGCATACTGTTTTTGCAGTTCGACAACTCGTTTATAGAAACGAAGCGGCCTCATCAAGGCTTCCCCTCCATGCCATGTAAACAATACATTGTTCATGGTTTGTGAGTTGATATATTCTCTTATGAATTTCTCCAAAAGCGCATCGCTCATGACATGTTTTGTCGTTTCTTTGTATAAATGTGATTTTTCCAAATAATAACAATAATCACAAGCCAAATTGCAAATTGAACCTGCGGGTTTGGCCATAATATACAAAGGTCGGGCAAAAGGAGCTATTATCTGTTGCATATACCTATTCATCGTTAAGAAATACGATCAGCGTTTGCAAATGTAATCACACTAATCCTAAAAAGCAATCGTTATCAGCAAGAATTCTTGGCTGTTTAATCGCAATCCATCTATTTTCTTTGCAGCGCCCGATGTTGTTGATACAATTCGTACAAGATTTGTTTCCGATCCTTTCTCAATAGTCAGATTTGTTGCGGCTTTTGTCCCGTTTGTAGTGTCTAAGTTAAAAACATAATGTTCGTATTCGGGATTCCAAAGTACAATCGAAATCTTGTTTTCATCTGCCGAAGCGATATATTTCAGCCCTTCCGGAACGTCGGACAAGGTTTTTCGCGCCTGAGGCATATTATTCAGGAATGTAAAGACGGCATTCATCATACTGTAATTCTGCGCTCCTGTGAAAAAACAATATCCATATACCATATCGGCATAAGCCTGCAAGTCGCTTTTTATTTTGTTATTTGAACTGCTAATTGCATCCCGAAGAAGGTATCCTCGTTTGATATTCAATACAGGTAATCCGGAATCAGCAAAGTTTACTTTAACTGTCGTTCCGGAAGGCGCCTCAGGAACAGACGGATCTGCCGATACCGGTTCGTCTTTTTCGCAGGCTGACAGCAATGTTGTAAGTAATAGACATATATGTATTTTTTCATTTCCGCCCTGTTTTTCTTTATATCTGTTGTATTTTTGATGCCCGACAAGGAGGGTTACTTATCCTTATATTCTTTAAGGTCCTTTCTGCGTCCTTTATCATAAGTATTCCATACTTTTGGAAAATAAAGCACATCGCTATGGTCAGCCCACTCAAAATAGGCGTTTTCCAATTCTTTTGCCATTTCGGGATACTCTTTTATCCGATTATATTGCTCGGTACGGTCTTCTTTGATGTTATAAAGTTCCCATTCATCCCCCAGAAAGTTTGCAGAAACCAATTTCCAGTCGCCTTTGCGCACCATACGGTTTCCTTCATGCTCGGCATAAATATAACGCTCAGGCATTTCTTTGCCGCGTACAACAGGAAGGATTGATATGCCGGGGGTGGGTAAGATTTTTCTCCCGTCATATTCTTCGGGGTATTTCGTTCCTGCAAGTTCGATGCAAGTTGCCATAATATCCGAAAATTGCGCCGGTTGGTGGTCGATGCCCCCCTTGTGTTTTATCTGTTTTCCCCATTGGATAATGCAAGGAGTGGATATTCCACCTTCATGCGCATAATGCTTGTAAAGCGTAAATGGGGTGCAACCCACATTCGCCCAACCGGTACCATAGTGGTGGTAGGTACCCGGAAGGCCCATTCGGTCTAATTCAGCCCCAACATGAGTATGATATTCTGTTCCCGTTTGTTTGTCGAACCCGAACTCATGCCATTCGGCACAGGCTCCATTGTCTGACATGAACAGGATGAAGGTATTATCCAATGCTCCATTCTTTTTCAGCGTAGCCAATACACGTCCGATATTGGTATCCATGATATCCACCATTGCCGCAAAAATAGCCATACGGCGAGCGAGGTCTGTTTGCTGCTCTTTCGTCAGGGAATCCCATGCCGGTAACGGATGCGTCTCGTCTTCAAACAGGCTTTCGGGCACCACTCCCCGAAGACTCAATTCCGGATGACCTTGTAAGATTCCCATTTTTACAATCCGCTTCCAACGCCGATCTCGAATTTTGTCCCATCCCTGAAGGTAGGTTTTCATGTATTTATCGGTAACTTCTTTGGGAGCGTGTAACGGAAAGTGAGCGGCATTATATGCCAGATACAGGAACAATGGTTTCTTCTCCTGATGTGCCTGATTGATAAAATCTATTGCATAATCCGTGATTACATTCGTCGCGTAGAACTCACCCTCCGCATAATTACGGGGTA
Source organism: Dysgonamonadaceae bacterium (assembly GCA_031272205.1). Lineage (GTDB taxonomy): Bacteria > Bacteroidota > Bacteroidia > Bacteroidales > Dysgonomonadaceae > JAISUH01. The sequence goes on from JAISUH010000086.1 coordinate 3,385, forward strand.
TGCGATCTTTGGGTAAACGGGTATATACATCCGGATTCCAGAAGGAATTGAAGCCCCCCAACAATCCGTAATATTCTTGAAACCCGCGTTGCACCGGATTTGACTTGTCTCCCAAATGCCATTTGCCGGCCATCGCTGTAAAATAACCACTTTCTTTCAACACCTCTGCAATTGTTACATTGTCGGAATTGGAACGAAAACCGGCATAGCCTTTCGGCCATGAGGGATGTCCGTCCATGTGTCCCAATCCCGTTTGGTGCGGATACAGTCCGGTCAGCAAATTGGCTCTTGACGGACAACTGCGTGCGCTATTATACATCTGTGTCATCCTCAAACCCTGATTAGCCATCTTGTTCAATACGGGCGTGTTAATTTCTCCGCCATAGCATCCGATATCCGAAAATCCTAAATCGTCTGCCAATATCACGATGATATTCGGTCTCTCCTGTGCATGAGCCATACTGCCAAGAGCCAATCCTCCTGCTACTAATAATGATGCTTTCATATTACTTTTGTTTATTGTGATTCGGTTTAAATTTTCCATTTTCATAAATCATTGGGATTAATCCCGGACGACAAGTAACCTCGTATTCTGCCGCTTGTCCCCCGCGCGGATTAAAAAATAGAGTAGCCCACCAATGACCCTTTTTGTCCTGAAAAAAATTATTATGCCCTCCTCCGGTTATTGCATTGTAGCGTTCCGTATAAGGACCATACACATTATCGGCGCAGGCTATGATACAATCATAACTATAACGGGTATCTTGCGACGTTACCCCCTCCTCTTCCACATAGGTATCTCCTTTTTTTGTCCGATGAGACCAGATGGCTTGCACTAAATGATACTTCCCTGCGTGTTTGAAGATGAATGCTCCTTCAATATAGGGTTCCGGATTGTAGTTTGTTTCTTTTAAGGTTCTTGGCTCTTCTGCCAATCCGCTCATATCCGGCTTCATTCGTGCTATATAATGATTGTGTCCTACGAAATAGACTGTTCCGTCGGTGTCTTCAAACAAACTGCCGTCTATATTTGGAAAGATGGCTCTGTCCTTATTCCCCTCTATATTTTCATAAGGGCCTTCCGGCTTCCCTGTCATACTCCGCAATATAAAAGAGCCTTTCCCGCCGACCGACTGATTCATGCAGGCTACAATAAACCAATTTTTTGCACTCTTTATATAGTGTATCTCCGGAGCCCACACGGCACGAAAGCAATTATCTAACAAATCTCCGTTAATCGATCTCATTGCATACTTCTCACCCTCTTTATATACTTTCGGGGACTTTTGCCACGTAGCATCTTTTTCCATCGACCAAATCAAGCCCTTCGCTTTCCAAGTCTTCAAATCGGCCGAACGCCACAGATACAACCCGTCATTCCAGTCCCAGCAGTGAACCATTCCTTGAAATTGCCTGTTGGGTGCGGCAGTCGTGCCTGTCATATAATAATATCCATCCGGACCTAAAGTAACCCATGTATCCCGCATCCAATAATCGAAAGCCGGTTGTACGAACTTTGGTATCCGCAGTTCTTGGTTATCGGTATCGGCGCTACCGTATTTAATATGATAATTCAACAAATTTTTTTTGAAATGATACCGATTCGACGGCAATGGAAGCGGGTCTTGCAGACGCAATTCCCAGGCCATTAATCCGACCAACAGATCGGTTTGAATATCAACGGATCTATTTTCCCCAAACAGATTGTTTAATTCCGACGGATCTTCTTTCAGATTGTACAGTTCACCCGTCCCGTAACTGTCCATGATGAGTTTCCAATCTCCTTTTCGTATCATCCGCGACATTCCGCTCTGTGTCCAAGTGTTCAGACAGTCAAAAACAGCAACCTTGCCGGTCGTTAAAGCTCCTTCCTGTTCAAAACTTATCGAGGAATCCAATCCCACATCTTCTCCTCCATAACCTAACTGCACAACGATACTCTCAAACTCCTTTTGAGGATAGCTTTTGCCTGTAAGCATCGGCCATAAACTTCTCCCCTGCACACCGACAGGTATGTCTGCGCCAATAGCAGTACATAAAGTAGGAAACAGATCTGCGATGGACACACAAGCATTCATTGGATGCTCTCTGCTTAGAATCTTATATCCGGCCCAAACCATCGGGATACGAGTCAGGCTCTCGGACAGGCCAGCCCCCTTCCTAATCAGGCCGTACTCCCCACAATAATCGCCATGGTCGGCAAGTACTACAAACAGTGTGTTCTCATACATCCCTTTCTCCTTAAAAGTCTCTATCAAACGTTTGATTTGGTCGTCTATCAAGCGCAGCATCCCTGTGTAATTGCTGCGTATTCTTGGCAAATCGTTCTCTAAATCCGGGCACGATTTATCTTCCAGTTCAGCAAGAATCCGGTACTTTTCACTCTTTTTTATCAAATCTTTTCGCGAAGATTTCAGTTCCGGCAGTTTTTCGGGAGGAAACATCGAATAATACGGTTCACACACCTGATACGGATTGTGAGGCTCCGGAAAAGAAACCCAAACAAAAAAGGGATTTGCCTCCTGAGCCTGTTTGTCCACCCAAGTTAATGCATCCGTAACAATCTTAACCGGATTTTGCTCTTCCAAAGGGATGGGAGATGGCTCTAACCATTGCCCTCTCGCCTGTTGATCCAAGAAACGCGCTGTCTCTTGTTCTGCCTCTGTCTCTTTTTTATCTTTACCCCAATGACCATAACCCGACCAATAATCCATATCCTTTGGTTTCAGATAGCTATGGTTTTTACCCACCAAGGCGGTTTTATATCCTTTATTTTTCAATACGGCAAGTAAATCGGTCTCAAAATAAACATCCTGAATATTATGGTTCGTCCGTACATGAGTAGCCGACGGGAACCGTCCTGTAAGCATCGAGCATCGAGCCGGAGAACTTGCAGGCATGACCGTATAGGCCTTATTAAACCAAACATTTTGTTTGGCAAGTTCATCCACATAAGGGGTTACGTCCAACGGGAAACCCTCTCGTCCACACAGATCAGCCCGTTGCTGGTCGGTCATAATTAAAACAATATTCGGTCTGTCTGTTTGAGCCAATAGCGATATACTCGGAGTTTGAACGGCCACTCCTGCCATGATTAAAGATACGGTTTTCATATCCACATTTCTTGTTTTAAAATTACAAAAATGCTCTTTTTTTTTGATATTCAACAGAAAAAATAGATTTAATACGGGTAATTATATATAAAAAGATCCGTCAAACCGATATTTTGAACATATCTGCTACCTGCTAAACAATGATACGATATTAAAAATAAAAAAACATCTTATCTTTGGGATGAAAATAAAGGTACAATGAAAAAACATATCGCTAAAACAATCGTTTTCATATCCATTCATTTTTTTTGTATTGGAATAGCTAACAGCCAGATACAATACAACAATGTACGCTTCAAGCAATTAAATATTGCCGAAGGTGTGCCAGATACCAAAAGAAAGGCTGACCCTTATCTATCGCTTCGTCTATGAACTTCAATCCATATTCTGTCCACAAACGGGTAGAATACCAATTTTTTGGAAGCCGGGAATCGTCAAATGCAATCTCTTCGTCATTCAAATAGAGTTTGAGTTGTTGCGCCCGTTCACCATTCGCCTTGCTTTTGTCTGTCGAATAATAAAATCCGCCAACCGGAGCATTCAAAGAGCGATTGAAACCCCGATTGACAGGAGTTACCCCTCGATGATAACCCAAATGCCATTTTCCGGTCATGACACTAAAATAGCCGACAGAACTCAAAACTTCCGGAATGAATACATTTTCTTCATTTGGATATCCTTGATAGGCTGCATATCCGGGCACTTTCCCCAAAGCTCCATTGCCTACTTGATGAGGATACAATCCTGTCATCAAAGCAGCACGAGTGGGAGCGCTTCGCGCTTGATTGTAAAAATGACGCAAGCGAATTCCATTGTTCGCCAAACGGTCTATATTCGGAGTCTCTATTTCAGACCCATAACATCCGAAGTCCGAATAACCGACATCGTCAACCAAGATCAACACAACATTCGGCTTTTCCGGCGCACGTTGTGCGAATAGGGAGGGAGACATTATCATTCCCATTCCTGTTACAGCTATCCATTGATTCCGTTTCATCATACTCTATATTTTTTTATTCATGGTAAACTTGACCAATGAGTACAAATCTACACACATTTTATCTCTTATGTATAGAACAGATGTTCAATCATTGGGAGAGATGTTCATAAACACAAACGCAACTCAAAAATTTAATTGGCAGGATTCTTTTCCGGCATCTCCGCTCGGCGTAGCGGCCGCGATTGCGTCGAGCTAAAAACAAAACATCCTCTTAATATTTGTTTTTCGGGATTCAAAGATTCTTAAATTAACCAAAAAACCGCCTTCGAGCCTTTCTGTTTTGCATAAAAACCGTACTTTTGTGAAACATTGAACGAGAACGGGTTTATCAAATGAAAGTCAATTTAAAAGAACGAACTCCACAACTTATAGCCATCATCGCCGTGCTGGCGTTGACGCTGGTTGGCGCCATCCTATTCATCGTCAACAAAAACACGCAAATCAACGATATGCAGCAGCAGTTCGCTATCGACAAGCAGGAGCTTGAAGACGAATACGAAAGTATCTCGATGCAATACGAGGGATTCAAATTCAGCGTGCAGAACGATTCGCTGCTCTACAAACTCGAAAACGAGCGGGTGAAGGTGCAGCGGCTCATGGAAGAGCTCCGCGTAACAAAAGCCACCGATCAGGCCGAAATCCGCCGTTTGAAGGACGAATTGAGCACCTTGCGCAAAGTGCTGAAATCGTATATCCAGCAAATTGATTCGCTCAACCGCCTCAACGAGCAATTGAAAGCCGAAAACAAACAAATAACCCAACAATACAGGGAAACGAGCCGCACGCTCACCCAAGTGGCGCAGGAGAAACAACAACTTACCGAAAAAGTGAGCCTTGCCGCCAAGCTCGATGCGACCAACATATCGGTGAAAGCCGTGAACGACCGCGGTCGCGAACAAAAACGGTTGAGCCGCAGCGCTCAGTTTGTGGTCTCGTTTGTTATCTCCAAAAATATCACGGCCGAACCGGGCGAACGCACGATCTTCGTCCGCATCATGGGTCCCGACGGCAGCATCCTGTCTAAAAATGCCGCGAACGTTTTCCCCTACGAAAACCGCAACATCCAATACTCGATGAAGCGGACGGTGGAATACGGCGGCGAAGAAACACCCGTCAGCCTCTATTGGGACATCGAGGAGTTTCTGAAAGCCGGAACCTATAAAACCGATATTTTCGCCGACGGAAACCACATCGGAAGTTACAGCTTCACGATGCAGGAATAGTTCCCGCAAAGCCAAACGAAATCCTCTCGCGCCTCCGCATCGGCGCGATAAAACATACAGGCGCTTTTATGGATAACCACAGATCCGCATACGTTTTTTTGCTGATGACAATCGCCGTATTTTCGTCGCAAGAGGTTCTGTGCCAACAGACGGGGGACGACTTCAAACGGAAGTTGCACCAGTCCCTGAAATCGGATTTTCCCGGATTCAAACCCGAATTGAAATATCAGCCGCAGCAAGTAGAGCAGTACAACGACGATGTGTTAAAAGTATCACCCACTACAAAACTTCCTACAAAATACGACGATTTGCTGAGCGCCCCGCTTCCGCCCGACACCTTGCGTGTCAAAATAGATATGCCCGACCTCAAACCAAAACCTCTGCTCGACAAAATAGACTATTCCAACAAAAAAATGCTGCCCGACGCCGTGCCATCGAGTTTGCAAAGCAAAATCCTCCGTCCGATAGGCCCCAGCATTAGTATTCCGGTAGGCGACCTCGATCCCGTCCGCGCCATCCAAGCCTACAAACGGGCAAAACGACAAAAGAAAATCGACCGGATAAAGAAAGTGTATTCGGAGTGAAAAAAACAAGGTTAATAAAATAGAATTGCTGGTTAATAAAAAAATTGATACATTTGTCAGCAATATCATTTGACAATGAAAACAATCCGTTTTGCCGAGCGATTATTTCATGCCGATTATGGAGTTTGATGAGTAGCCGATAAAACGAATTTGTGTTCCAACAGGACTTCTAATTGTCTTCATTATTCTTTCGATATTCTAATTTGTAAAATACAATTTATGAAAAGTTTCATCCATAAAAATTTTTTGCTGCAAACCGACACGGCACGGAAACTTTATCACGAACATGCCAAAAAGCATCCGATTATAGATTACCATTGCCATTTAAACCCTGCTTATATCGCCAAAGACCACCAATTCGACAATCTCGGACAAATTTGGCTCGAAGGCGACCACTATAAATGGCGAGCCATGCGCACAAACGGCATCCACGAACGCTTTTGCACGGGCAAAGACGCCTCCGACTGGGAGAAATTCGAAAAGTGGGCGGAAACCGTTCCCTACACTATGCGTAACCCCCTCTATCATTGGACGCATTTAGAGTTGAAAACGGCTTTCGGCATAACGGAACTGCTCAACCCTGAAACAGCAAAAAAAATATACGACGAATGTACCGAGAAACTTCGCCGTCCCGAATATTCGGCACGAGGGCTGATGAAAAAGTACAACGTCGAAGTCGTCTGCACAACCGACGATCCGGTTGACAGCCTCGAACACCACATCGCGCTGAAAAACGAAGGTTTCGAAATAAAAGTGTTGCCGACCTGGCGCCCCGATAAGGCCATGTCCGTTGAAAATCCAACAGAATACCGCAAATATATCGAAAAACTCTCGGATGTTTCCGGTATCAACATATCGAATTTCAACGACTTAATCGCAGCCCTGCGCAAACGCCACGATTTCTTTGAAAGCGCCGGATGTAAATTATCCGACCACGGAATTGAAGAATTTTATGCCGAAGTGTTTACGAACACAGAAATAACAAACATCTTTAACAAGGTTTACGGCGGAAAAGCGTTGACAAAAGAAGAAATTATAAAATTCAAATCGGCCATGCTCTATGAAGTCGCTGTAATGGATTATGAATCAGGGTGGGCTCAGCAATTTCACTACGGCGCCTTGCGAAACAACAATACGCGCTTGTTCAACCTCTTAGGGCCGGATACGGGTTTCGATTCCATCGGCGATTATACGGTGGGCAAGTCGATGAGCCGATTCCTTGACTCGTTAGATAAAGAGGACAAATTAGCGAAAACGATTATTTACAACCTCAATCCTCGCGACAACGACCTTATTGCCACAATGATAGGAAATTTTCAGGACGGTTCCGTCGCCGGAAAAATGCAATTCGGTTCGGGATGGTGGTTCCTCGATCAAAAAACGGGAATGGAGGCGCAGATGAACGCCCTCTCGAATCTCGGCCTGCTCAGCCGATTCGTGGGAATGCTCACCGATTCGCGCAGTTTTCTCTCCTATCCCCGCCACGAGTATTTTCGCCGCATTCTCTGCAACCTCATCGGAAACGATGTGGAAAACGGACTTTTACCCGCTTCCGAAATCGATTTCCTCGGAAAAATGGTGGAAGATATCTCTTACTATAACGCAAAAAAATTCTTTGAATTTTAATTTTATAACCTCAAAAAAAATTATCGCAATGAAATTAGGAAAATACAGCATTGGAACGGGAGATCGGTTTTCGCACCAGGGAAAAGCGCAGTTGCAAAGCCTCTTGAAAGCCAATGAAACCGGATTGAACATCAATCCCGTATGGAACAAATCGAACCGTGAACACCATTACGTAAATTCGCAACCGGCAGACACAAGAAAAGAGGCTGATGAAGCCGTAAAAGCTTTGGGCTACAGCGGGCCTTATTTCGTGGATGCCGACCACATCAACCTCGATACAGTGGATTCGTTTATTTCCGTTTCCGATTTTTTCACCCTCGATGTTGCTGCTTATATCGGTATCCCCTGTCCGAAGGATGAAGCCGATGCGTTCGTGGCCTCCTGCAAAAAATACACCGGTACGTTGAAAATCCCTCAAATAGATCAGCCTTTTGTTGTAACAACCGAGCTTTTGCAGTCCATAACCCATAAATTTCTTGCGTCAATTCAAAAAGCTGCCGAAATATATCGTTACATCACAGAGAAAAAAGGAGAAGGCTGTTTCATCACCGAAGTGTCGATGGATGAAGTCCCCTCTCCGCAAACGCCTGTGGAATTGTTTTTCATCCTGAAAATGCTTGCCGACCGGAAAGTACCCGCGCAAACCATCGCTCCAAAATTTACGGGACGCTTCAACAAAGGGGTCGATTATGTGGGAGACGTCGCGCAATTCGCAAAAGAATTTGAAGAGGACGTACTCGTCATCGATTATGCCGTCAAAGAATTTGGCCTTCCGGAGGAACTGAAATTGAGCATCCATTCGGGAAGCGACAAATTCTCCATCTATCCCGCCATCTATACGATCATCAAAAAATACGACAAAGGGCTCCATTTGAAAACTGCCGGCACGACCTGGCTCGAAGAAGTTATCGGATTGGCATTGGCGGGCAATGACGGATTGGAAATGGCCAAAAGCATTTACTCCGAAGCGCTTGCGCAAAAAGAAGCCCTCTGCAAACCTTACGCCGACGTGATAGATATCGACCCTGCAAAACTGCCTTCGGTGGAGGAAGTGAAGGCATGGAGCGGTAAAAAATTCGCCGATACCTTGCGCCATATCCCCGGTCATCCCGATTATAACCCCAACTTTCGGCAACTCATTCACGTCGCATACAAAATTGCCGCCGACAAAGGCGAAGCCTATACCGGTCTGTTGGAAAAGTACAGCGATATGATCGGAAAATGCGTCGAAGAGAACATCTACGACCGCCATCTGAAAAGGCTTTTTAATTTGTAAATAAAAATAATGAATAAATACAAATCCATCTATTGATATGAAAAAAGTGGTTGCTTTCGGTGAAATCATGTTGCGATTGGCAACGCCCGATTACCTCCGGTTCGTTCAAACAGACCGACTGACCGCTTCATTTGGCGGTGGCGAGGCAAACGTCGCCGTATCCTTGGCCAATTACGGAATCCCCGTAGAATTTGTAACGCGGCTGCCGCAAAACGATATTGCCGATTGGTGCATCTCCGAACTTCGGAAACACGATGTGGGCATCGCTCATATCATGCGGGGCGGGAATCGCGTCGGCATCTATTTCTTGGAAACAGGAGCCGTATCGCGCCCCTCGAAAGTGGTATATGACCGCGCCGGTTCGGCAATTGCCGAGGTAAAACAGGGCATGTTCGATTGGGAAGAAATCCTGAAAGACGCCCAATGGTTTCACTGGACGGGAATCACTCCAGCGCTGTCGCAAGGCGCAGCCGATACCTGCCTCGAAGCCATCAAAACGGCCAATAAACTCGGCGTTACCGTATCCTGCGACCTGAATTACCGCAAAAACCTGTGGAAATACGGAAAAACCGCAGCGGAAATCATCCCCTCGCTTGTGGAAGGCTGCGACATCATCCTCGGCAACGAAGAAGATGCCGAAAAAGTATTCGGCATCAAACCCGAAGGGTTTTCGGTCGAACACGCCGGCGGGGATGTCAACGCCGCCGAATTTGAATCGGTTTGCAAGCAATTGATGGCAAAATTTCCGCGTGCGAAAAAAATCATCATTACATTGCGCGGCTCCATCAATGCCAACCACAATACATGGGGAGGCTGTCTCTACTCCGACAAACTGTATCAATCGCGACGTTACAACATTACGCACATTGTGGATCGCGTAGGCGGCGGCGACTCGTTTATGGGCGGTCTGATTTACGGATTGTGCTCCTATCCGCAGGACGACCAAAAAGCGCTGGAATTTGCCGTTGCCGCCTCGGCTTTGAAACACACCATTTACGGCGATTTCAATCTCGTATCGGTTGCCGAAGTGGAAAACCTGATGAAAGGCGACGGGTCGGGTCGCGTCATTCGATAACAACTCAAAAAAAACCGGATAAAAATTATGGCTAAATTTTCAAGAATAGAAGTGTATCAGGCCATCCTGAATACGGGAATGGTGCCGGTGTTTTACAGCAGCGACTTAGAAACGGCCAAACAGGTGGTGAAAGCGTGCTACGAAGCCGGTGTGCGAGCTTTTGAATTTACCAACCGCGGCGATTTTGCGCACGAAGTATTCGGCGAATTGGTGAAATGGGCGGATAAAGAATGTCCCGCACTCGCGCTCGGCATCGGCTCAATCGTCGATGCGCCTACGGCCGCACTTTTCTTGCAGCTCGGCGCCAATTTTGTGGTGAGCCCTCTGCTGAACCCCGATATTTTTAAAGTGTGCAACCGCCGCCAAGTCGCTTATTCGCCCGGCTGCGCCACTCCTTCGGAAATTGGGCTGGCTCAGGAACTTGGTGCAGAAATCGTAAAAGTATTCCCCGGCGGGAGTGTGGGCGGCCCCTCGTTCGTGAAAAATATCAAAGGCCCGATGCCCTGGTCGAAAATCATGGTAACGGGCGGCGTGGAACCCAGCGAAGAGAACCTTTCGAAATGGTTTCAGGCAGGCGTTGCTTGCGTGGGGATGGGATCGAACCTCTTCCCGAAAGAAGTCCTCAAAAACAAAGAATGGAACAAAATAACCGAACTCTGCAAACAAAGTTTGTCCATCATCGAAAAATACAGAACATAAAACAATCATAATCACCCCGAAAAATCATGACAAATTTAAACGTAAACGAAGGCAAAAAAACCAACTACCGCTGGATCATCTGCGCCATGTTGTTCTTCGCAACAACCGTCAATTATTTAGACCGACAGGTGCTGTCGCTGACTTGGGATGAGTTTATCAAGCCCGAATTTCACTGGAACGAAGATCATTACGGTACGATCACTTCGTTCTTTTCAATCTTCTACGCGATTTGTATGTTGTTTGCCGGACGTTTCGTCGAATGGTTGGGAACCAAAAAAGGCTTTATGTGGGCTATCGGCGTGTGGAGCGCCGGAGCTTGTATGCACGCTTTTTGCGGCGTCGTTACCGAATCGTACACCGGCTTGCACAGCGCCGCCGAACTGACGGCAGCTGCCGGCGATGTAGCAGTCGTTATCGCAACGGTGAGTATGTATTGCTTTATTTTTGCACGCGGTGTGCTGGCGCTCGGCGAAGCAGGCAATTTCCCCGCCGCTATCAAAGCGACCGCCGAGTATTTCCCTAAAAAAGACCGCGCTTACGCCACCTCCATTTTCAATGCCGGAGCATCTATCGGAGCCTTGTTTGCGCCGCTGTCTATTCCTCCTTTGGCAAAAGCCTTCGGATGGGAAATGGCGTTTATCGTCATCGGCGCATTAGGATTTATCTGGATGGGATTTTGGGTGTTTATTTACGATAAACCCGAAAAAAGCAAGCGCGTGAACGCTGCCGAATTGGAATATATCGAACAAGACAAACACGAAGCAGTTGCCGCCCAAGCCGAAAAAATAAAGAAAATTCCTTTCCTGAAATGCTTTTCGTTCCGTCAGACTTGGGCGTTTGCTTTCGGCAAATTTATGACCGACGGCGTTTGGTGGTTTTTCCTCTTCTGGACGCCTTCCTACCTCAATACGCAATTCGGCATCAAAACATCCGAAGGGCTGGGTATGGCGCTGATTTTCACGCTGTACGCTATCGTTACCGTGCTTTCGATTTACGGCGGAAAACTGCCGACCATTTTCATCAATCGCAGCGGACAAAATCCTTATGCCGCCCGTATGAAAGCAATGCTGATCTTCGCCTTTTTCCCACTCTTTGTGTTGCTTGCCCAACCGCTGGGAATGGAATTTGCTTCGCTCGGACGCAATGCGGCGTGGATACCGGTTATCCTGATCTCGCTCGGTTGCGCAGCGCATCAGGCGTGGAGCGCCAACCTTTTTTCGACCATCGGCGATATGTTTCCCAAAGGCGCGATAGCCACCATCACCGGCATTGGCGGTATGGCGGGCGGACTTGGCTCGATGATACTCCAAAAAAGCGCGGGCAAACT
>JAISUH010000039.1 GCA_031272205.1 Dysgonamonadaceae bacterium
TTTTAGTTTTTAGTTCTTAGTTCTTCGGGGTTAAGCAATCCGGAAAACAACCCTTAGCAATGCCGTATCTGTATGGCTGAAAGCCATGTAGCATTAGCGCAGGGAACCTCCTGTGTAAACGGGCGTTCCCCTCACCCAAAGGGCTGAAAGCCCGCAAGCAAGGTTGATTTTGCCCTTTCAGGGCGCAGACGGTGGGGGGGAACCCATTTGTAGGGCGGCTTGCCTATCGGCAGACAGGTGCCCTACGCTGTCGATTTTGCTCTTTCAGAGCAGTTTGGTAATCGAAAATCCGTAGGATTTTCATATCAATAGAAACCAAGGCGCCCCACCAAATGCAACCCCGTACGGGGTTGAACGGCATTTAGCCCTTTGGTTTCTATTGATACGAATGGCCTGCGGCCAAGAACCTTCCTCAAAATTCCCTTAGTAGCCCAAGGTTACACACCACCAGCTTACCCTTATTTTCCTGATAAATAATGGAATAAGGGCAAGAATGGAGAGGACAAATTCACGGCTACTAAGGGTTGGAAATGGTATTTTACAGGAGGCTGTCTCAAAAGTAGAAAAGCCGCGTCATTGGCTCCGCCGAACGTTGTTTCCGGCGAAAGCCGGAATCCCCTTCTAATCGTTAAATATTAATATACAATCATTTAGCATTTGACGGTCTTCGGGGGATGGCGGAGAGATCCCGTGTCGCAGCACGGGACGCCATGACGGGCTGTTGAGACAGACTCTTTTTAAAAAAAGGTGATGCAAGTGTCGTCCCCCTGACAGGACTTTTTGAGGGATGATATTTGTAAACAAAAAAAATCGAAAAAATGCAAAGAAGATTTTGTCGGTACAAAACATTACTTTATCTTTAAAAAGAAAACGACGTATGAAAAATAAATCTCTTATTGCCTGCTTGTTAATATACTCAATATTATGAGGCTGTTCTGAAAAGAAACCGGGTGGCAGCCCCAAAATATCAGAGGAAATTTCAATAGATTTGGATAAAACCTCAACGGTTTCGATCAGGGAATTTGTGGATTCAATCGAGATCGTACCCTTGGAAACAAACGAACACTGCCTGATAAAGGAAATAGATAAAGTACGTTTGTTTGAAGATCGTATTTTTGTTCTGGATCTGCAGCTGCAGCACCTTTTTTGTTTCGATAAAAACGGCAGGTATCTGTTTACTGTCCTCAGTAAAGGGCCGGGGCCGGAAGAATACTATTATACGGAAGATTTTATTATCGACAAATACAACAAAAATATTTTGCTTTTGGATCCTTCCGGTTTTCTTTCGATTACGGATTTCAATGGGAATTTTATTTCAAAAACACGACTACCAAAGGATATAAGCGTTTACAACGAGATCCATCAGCAGGACAGGGATACATTTATTTTTATCAGCAGCAGCGCCTATTTTTTGGCGGCATGGTCTAAAAGCGACAATAAAATCCTCTATAAGAGAGAGGGAGAACAAGTTCGAAGGCATGTTTTCTTTCCTTTTCGCAAGACCTACGAATATAAGGGGCAGCTCTTTTATACACCTCCCGTAACCAACAAAACCATCAATTTGGCAGACAGCAGCATATTTGCATGGAATCTGGGTAAATACAACAATACCGAGAATCAGATTAAAAATGTAAAGAAACTGATTATGGAAGGAGGATACAGCAGGGAATTTGCCTCGAGAAATTTTGTTCAGGAAAAAAGGCTGAATTCCGATATATTTCACAACTGGGAAACATCCAGATATCGATTTTTCACAGTAAATCTTGGGCTTCCGGATTTTAAATTCGGATATGTATTTTACGATAAAAAAACAAAAAAGCCTTACGTTTTTTTTAAGACTGAAGAAGGACTACAATTGGTGTCTTCCTCTGTCAATATGAACGGAGACAAATTAGTCTTGGTGAACGACGAACGTTTCAAACTCTACGATGACAAGCTGTTATCCGACAGGCAACGCAAAATAATCGCCTCCCGTTTAGACGACGACAATCCGTTTTTGGTCATCTATCACCTGAAAAAATGACATGTGATGGGCAATTTGTATAAATACGGCTGTTTGTTGTTGTTGTTTACCGTTATCTTCGGTTGCCGCAAGGATGTAAAAAAAGAAAATGAACACATTGATTATCAGCAAATAGATGACATCTTTGTTCGAAACAAATTGGCAATAGAAAAATTGACCCTTGCCAATCTCAACCGGGAAATCATTTCTCAAAAGGTCTATTTCGGCAAGGATTCTTTACACCTTTTCAGTATGAAGAAACTGGTAAAGAAACATCGGTTTTTCTTTTATTTTTCGGAAAAGACCTGCGCTTCTTGTATTTACAATACGGTGGATTGCATCAAAGAGGTTTTTCCCGACTATGAACAGGATGATAAAATCATCTTTATTGCGCCCGGATATCCCGCAAGAATGAAAGAAAATACGTTTGGGAAACGATTATTGACGTTAACCAAAGGCAAACTTGGGATAGCTCTTGAAGAAAAATTAGTCCCGTTTCTGTTTACCGTTGATGAAAATCTCAAACTAAAAACGCTTCATATCGTAAACAGCAAAGATTTTACGGAAACGATGCAATATCTGAATACGATAAAAGAGGAATGATAAATGCAAGTAAGAATAGCAACTAAATCATCCCTCTCGCTTTCATTTCCAAATATTTGTTGATGCTGTCGATGGTCAGTTTTTCGGGTTCGGTAAGAACGCTTTGTATGCCGTAGCGCGTGAGTTCCTGCACAATCAGGCGTTTTTCGAACGCGAATTTTTCCGCGATAATCTTGTCGTAAATCTCGTTCACGCTTTCCGCTTTCTTGTCGATGAGTCTGTTCAACTCGGTGTTTTTGAAAAAAACGACGATAAGCAGGTGATTCCTTGCTATAGCTTTCAGGTAGGGCAGTTGGCGCTTCAACGCATCCATCGTCTCGAAATTGGTGTAGAGCAACAACAGGCTTCGGTGCGTAACAGTCTGTTTTAGTTCTGCATAGAGGCGGTTGAAATCGCTTTCGTAGAAATTGGTATCGATGCGGTAGAGCGCATCCATTATTTTCTGCATCTGTCCCGCTTTGCGGTCGGCAGGGACGCGGTCTTCCACTTTCTTCGAAAAGGTGAACATTCCTGCCTTGTCGTGCTTCTTGATCACAATATTAGCCAACGCAAGGGTAGAGTTGATGGCATAATCCAAGAGGCTCATCCCTTCAAAAGGCATCTCCATGCTGCGCCCTTTGTCGATAATCATGTAAACCGGCTGCGATTTTTCTTCCTGATACTGGTTCACCATGAGCTGCGCTTTTTTCGATGTCGCCTTCCAATTGATGGTGCGCACATCGTCGCCTTGCACGTATTCCTTGATTTGTTCAAATTCCATTGTATGCCCGATGCGGCGTATTTTCTTCAATCCGTATTCGAAAGGGTTGTGCGAAAAAGCCATCATATCGTATTTCTTCATCTGGATAAACGACGGGTAAGCCGTTATGGAAGCGTGTTCCGAAAAAACGTAACGCCGCATCGCCAACCCGACCGGGCTCGACACATAGATATTGAGCTTCCCGAATCGGTATTCGCCTCGTTTCACCGGACGCAACGTATATCGGTATTCTTCTTCCGAAAAACGGACGAGGCGGCTTTTGACCAAAAAATCGCGTTTCTGGTATTGGAAGGGTATCTCGTCGATTATCTGCAATGAAACCGATATACGGTGGTCGTTTTTGATGCGGATAATGATGGAGTTGTCGTCGCCGTTGGAAAGCATCTCGGGCAAACTGCGCGTGGCTACGATGCCTTCTTTTGTGGAAAACAGCATGAACACGTCGATAAAAAAGGCCAGCATAAGCACGCCGAGCAGAGCCGCCGCAACCGGATACAGCCACGAGACGAAAAACGCCACGAAGAACAGGCCTGCTGTGGCGAGTAGCATCCAGTAGAACAAGGGGTTGATATATAACGGTTTTAGGAACTTCATTCGTGAAATGTTCTGCTGTTTATCTTGGAATTTCGATGTTGGCAATGATTTCGGCTATAATCTGTTCAGCTTTCAGCCCCTCCATCTCTTTTTCGGGCGAGACAATGACGCGGTGGCGCAACACGGGGATCGCCGATTCTTTGATGTCTTCGGGCGTTACAAAATCGCGGCCGTTCAACGCGGCGAAACCTTTTGCCGCGTTCAATATGGCGATAGACGCACGGGGCGATGCACCAAGGTAGAGGAAGGGCGTTTCGCGCGTGTGCTGCACTATATTGGCGATGTAGGTCATGAGGTTCGATTCGACCGTGATTTCGCGCACAAGCAGTTGGTACTGTTCTATTTCCTTGCCAGATACCACTTTATTCACTTCTGCCGTCTTGTTGAATCCCTTGGTCTCGTGTTCGCGGCGGATGATCTCAAATTCTTCGGCCAAACCCGGATAGTCGATAACCACTTTGAACAAAAAACGGTCTAATTGCGCTTCGGGCAAGCGGTAAGTCCCTTCCTGCTCGATGGGGTTTTGCGTGGCAAAAACGATGAAGGGCTTCTCCATCGGGTAGGTTTTGCCGTCGATGGTCGCCTGCCGTTCTTCCATCACCTCAAACATGGCGGCTTGCGTTTTTGCAGGTGCGCGGTTCACCTCGTCCACCAAAATAAGGTTGGCGAAAACCGGGCCTTTGCGAAATTCAAAGCCGCTTGTTTTCAGGTTGAAAACCGATGTGCCGAGAATGTCCGACGGCATTAAATCGGGCGTAAATTGCACGCGGCTGAACGAGGTGTCGATGGCTTTTGCCAATAATTTTACAGCCAGCGTTTTAGCGATGCCGGGAACGCCTTCCAACAGTACGTGCCCGTTGGCGAGCAGCGCCACTAACAGGTGGTTGATCAGCTTATCCTGTCCTACGATGACCTTTTTCAGTTCTTTGCGCACGGCGTCCATGTTTCGTTGCAGTCCGCTCAAATCGATGCGAGATTCGAACCGGATACCGTTGTCTAAGTCTTTTTCTTGTTCCATATCTTTGTTTTTTTTGTTATTTGTTCAGGTTTTGAGGGTTGTCCCAAAATTTTTCGATGTATTCGTTCAGCAGGGTCAATCCGCTTTCATCGCAGTAGCCCCTTTCGTTTATCCGCCGGATAAAGGTTATCGCGTTTCGGATGCGTTGCAAATCTTTTCCCGATTTTAAGTGCAACCGTTGCACGAATGAGTTGTCTAACAACTGTGTATCAATATGATACGTTTGCCTTATGCGGTCTAAGAAATAGATGATTTTCTTTCGGGCGATGTTTGTGGAGTCGCCCTCTTGAAAATAGAGGTTGCCAATGGTTTGTGTAAACTCCACAGTGGTGTTGCGTGGCGGTTTTATAATGGGTACGACGCGCTGACGGCGTTTAGCCGTGAAGAAAACAAAGAGCAGCAACCCGTAAACAAAAATCAGCCAGACCATCCGTAACGCGGGGTATTTGAATATCACGCTGAACGGCGTAGTGGCCGCATCCGATTTGGTTTGGCCTTGCACGAACCACACGACAGGCTGTTCGCCGGGCAGGTAAGACAGGGCGTTTTCCACGTATTCCTGCAAACCATCGTTGCCCATCAACGAATAATTGGTGAATGCCGAAGGCTGATTGTGGAGGAAAAGGGATCCCTTCCCCAGTTTTATTTTCACAAAATTGATGTATTTTGTACCGTCGGGATAAATCATGTACCCCGTCGCTGTGGTTGTGGCGCTATCGGCTTCGATGAATGGGATTTGGCCGTAAACGGGCGTAAGATTGTAACTTCGGTCGCCCCATCGCGGGTTCGCTAACGACAATTTCAGGCTGTCTTTCTCATTTTGGAGGTACCCCAAATGCGTCTGCGATGCACTTTTATATACGTATTCCGTTCGGGTATTCAGGGTATCGGTAAGATTGGCCTGAAAACCGTCGGAACTGATGAAAACCGAACTTCCTTTCTTAACGCTCTCAAGCAATTTTTCGAGCGATTTTTCGTCGAAGTAAACATAGTTGTTGATAAACAGGTAGGTTTCCGGTTTGAAATGCAGGCTGTCGCTTTCCCTGTAACGTTCGTATAACGTTTTGTTGTACCGCCTGACCGGCGACTTCATCAATCCGTCGATTTCGTGATCCAGCACGTACAGTCCGAGCGGGATTTTATCTTCCAAGCGATAGGAGGGGCTCCAATCGACGGGTTTGGTGCGCGAATAGTCAACCGCAACCATCAGCACGATGAGGACGGCGAACGAAAAGAGGTATATTTTCAGCGTTTTGCTCATAATTTAAAACCGAATCTGCTTGCGGAACTTCTCGCGTGCGTTTTGATAATCGGCGCTGTCAATCGTAAATTCGCCGTACCAGATATAATTGTAGAGGTAGGAGAGGTAGTTGAAATCCGATTTCAGCTGGTCATCCTCTATTTCCCCTATATAATCGATGTTCGTTTTGTCGGCATTCCATTCGATGATTTTGCGATCGGTAAACGTTTTTAGTGTCCAGAGATAGAGCAGGCGGATGGATTGGCGCGTGTCGCCCGACTGTTCGGCTTCTTTTAACAGCGATGGAAAATCGGCTTCGTGAATGTGCTGTTCCACATTGCTTAAATCGATGGGAACGTTCTCGTCCGTCTTTTCAAAAAACCAGCGCCCTTTGTGGTTCATGACCAAACGGACGGCGATGTATGTTACCCCAAGAAAAATAAGAACGTAAACAATATCGAGGACAATGTTCGTGATTTTGTTGATGTCTGCTTCGTCGCCGTAACCCAACAGCTTGCGGATGATTTCGTTCAACCATTCCTTGAGCTTTTGGAAGAACCTTTTGCTCGCATTGCGTTCGTAATTCAGCTCTTTGTCGGAAATGTATTTTTCGTTGAGCTTGCTTTCGAACCGGCGCAAGACCAATGAATCCGATGCATCGGCGGGAATCGCTTGCAGCAAACTGTCGAGATTGAGGTCTTTGAACGTGTGTTTCTTGCTTTCAACCACCGGATGTACCTCTACCGATTGTGCCGATACGCTATCGAAGCACATCCCGGCGATAAGAAAAATTCCGGCGAGGAAGCAAGGGAACAACCGTTTATTCCGCATTTTGTCCGATTAAATCAATTTCGGAAAAGGCCTGCGTGTGTTCGGCCTGTTCTTTGGAGCTGTAAAAAATCAACCCCTGATTGATCATCAATACATTATAGAATATGTACGACAGCGCAATGCTCACGATGTACAAACCCGCCATCAGGATTGTGAGATTCGACCCTTTTGTTTCGTCGTTGGCGGAAAGTACAATGCCAATCATAATAACAAGGTAGGGTATCATGCTGATGGCGCTCTCTATTATGCTTATAATGAAATATGTAGCGGCTGTTGATCCGATGATGGGCCAGAAGTTTTTCTTCGAGAACAACATTCTCAGCGCAGTTCGCAACGATTCGAACAGACCCAAATCGTCGTGCAGGTAAAAGAAAAGCATCTGCGAATACAGCGCCATGGAAACGGGAATCAAAAGCAACAGGAGAAAGATGCCTATGACGATAATTATTAACACTGCCGATATCACAACAGCGAGCGTTATCAATGGAAACATCACTCCTATGGAAAACAGCGCAAACTTTATCAGCTTGGGGAGGTAGCGTTTTAATTGCTCGAAGATTTCGGAAGCGGTGAATTTATCTTTCCCCGTGTTTTCCATCAATTGCATATACGCGATGGGATATGCCATACTAATGATGGTGAGAAACAGGCCGAGAATGATGGCAACAGCCAAAAGCGCAAAGAACAAGCCCGAATTGTCGGAGAAATAATATCCGATATCGTATCCGATGCCTTGATTTTCGGTGCTAAACATCGCGCTGAACATGTCCCGGAAGATGAAAAAGAAAAAAATGCAAAGCACAAAGATCATTCCTCCGGCAATGACGATGTAATTTCCGAAGAAATTTTTCCAATACCCCCTGAAGAAAGCAATGGTGTCGCTCATATACGAGCTGAACGTCCTTTTTTGGTAAAGTTGAAACATAGCGGTTTTTGTATTATTTGTTGGATATGATTGTTTCGGGATGTTCCCGTGTCTCTTTTTTCCGGACAATATAAGGATAGACCAAATAATAATAGCTGATGAACGACAGCGAGCCCAAAATGATGAGCAAATCGAGCCACAATGGCATGACTTTGGAATAACGCGTAACAAATCCTTCGATGAATCCGGCCGCGACGAAAAACGGAACGGTACTCAACATGATGTTCATGCTGTTTCGGAACCCGATTTTGAAGGAGTTGAAGCGCGAAAATGTTTTCGGGAAAAGCAGCGATGCGCCTAAAACAAATCCGGCCGCCGTGGCCACTACGATGCTGAAAATCTCCATCGCCCCGTGAAGCCAAATACCCCTCAGGCTTGCCTCCAAAACGCCGTGTTCGTAAAAAAAGTATTGAAACGAACCCAGCATAATGCCGTTTTGCAGGGAGCTGAAAAACGTGGGAATCCCGCCCAATAAGCCATAGAGAAAAGCCCTCAGCGCCACATAGATATTGTTGGCCGTGATGCCGATGAACGAACCCAGTGCGCCGCCCGATTTATACACCGCCATCGGGTCGCCCCGCTCAATATTTTCCAAGGTCATGTTCACGTAATCGTTGCCAAGAATAAGGCGCACAAAAGTGTCGTCGTATTTTGCCGAAACGGCGCCCATCACGCAGAAAAAGAGGAAAACGGCCATGGCGAACCACATCGTTTTCCGATACTTGTACATGAGCAGGGGGACATCGGTCTTGAAAAAAGTGAACAATCTATTCCTCTCCAATCGTTTGGTTTTATAAATTTTGCGGTATATTTGCGAAACCAAAAAATTGAGATAATCCGTTGTCTTGCTTTTGGGGTAATAGGTCTGGGAAAACGAAAGGTCGTTGAGCAAGTGTATGTAAAGACCGGCCATCTCGTCGGGATCCTGCCGGCGATCGGTGGCTATGGATTGTTCAAACTCCAACCATTTGTCTTTGTTTTGCTTGATAAAAGCGACTTCTTTCATTTCGACCGCTAAATTAATAAAAATGTCAAGACTTTACATCACAACGACGCAAAATGTGCCGCTTTTTTTTACTCCGGCATCGGTAGGGGAACGAATGTTGGGCTATTTGGCCGACATGATCATCAAATTCTCGTATTTGGTTTCGATGTATTATCTTTTGAAATATACGGGAGTGAAAAATATAGTGGATACTTGGGATACTTGGAGCGCGATGGCTTTTGTTTTTGTCGTCCTGATTCCGGTCATTTTTTATTCCTTAGCTTGCGAAAGCCTGATGGAAGGGCGCACCTTCGGGAAAATGCTGATGAAGACGCGCGTGGTGAAAATCGACGGCTATCAGGCTTCGCCCGCCGATTATTTTATCCGCTGGATTTTCCGTCTTATCGACATGGATGCGGGCTACATCGCCGGCCTCCTGTCGATGCTGCTGTCGAAACACACGCAGCGACTGGGCGATATGGCCGCGGGAACCGCTGTCATCACCGAAAAATCGAAGTACAACATTTCGCACACCATCCTCATGGATGTCGGCAAGGACTACCAGCCGGCTTTTTCGCGTGCGCAGATCCTCCGTTTCAGCGATAACGACATGCGCATCGTGAAAGAGAATATGATGGATGCCCTGAAAAACAGCGACGCCCATTTGATGAGCCGTTTGTGCGCCAAAATCGAATCGGTGATGCAGACCGAAAACCCCTTGCCGTCGCAGCAGGAATACATCGCAAAAGTAATAGAGGACTACAATTACTATACCGGAGAATAAAGCGTATCCATGCCACGATAAGAGCTGCACATGGTGTCAGCCAAAAGCCCTTTATACTTATAATAAATTAAAATTTTGGCTTTTGGAATGCCATTTATCCATGGAATAGGCTTAATTTTTGCAAAATTGAAACGCGGGACGTTTTTTTGAACGAAATAATTTAGTATGTTTGTAAGTGTAATTCAGGGAGGATAGAGAAAAAGAAGCCAACAGGATGATGAATCTTTTGCAAAATGGAAGAACAATCGTTACCGATCTTTTGACAGTAAGAGATTTTTTTCTTCGTATTTCGTGAATTTTTTTTCTTGATAGCCCTAAATTCAAAAAATTATGTACCTTTGTCGTGTTTCTTCGAAACGAAATGCGATTGGGGGCAAGGAAACCCAACCGTGAAGGACATTTGGTCGAAAAAATAGAGTTCAAAACAGTTTCTATAAAGTAGAGTATTAAAAAAAATGAGGAGAAAATATTTGGATCAGACAAGGCAATACGGGGTTACTAAATTGAATATTGTTTTTTGTTTTGCAGGTAAATTTGCCGGAAAACCTTTCAAAAATACGTTTTAGATGTAAAAAAGTGTGGGTGGTCTATGAATTTAATCGCGGCAATTTTTATCTTTGTGCCGTGTTTGTAAAACAAAAATCGTACTTAAATGGGGTATAACACATTCATTATACTTAAAAACAATAAATTATAAACTAAAAATTTTTATTATGAAGACTGAACAAAAAGTTAAATCCAGATCCTTAGGCGTTTCTGCAGGTTTAATTATTCTTGCGTGTGCGATTATCGCGTTTCTTTTCTTTTTCCTCGTTTGCGGGGCAGATGGCAATTTCGATGACAAGGGACATCCCATCAAAGGGAATGTTTTTGGGCTGTTGTGGCAGGGCGGATATGTCATTCCGATCGTTATCACATTGCTCCTCACGGTGTTGTCCCTTTCTGTTGAACGCTATTTCGCTTTGAACAGAGCCAGCGGGAAATCCAAAAACACCAATTTCGTGGTGAAAGTAAAACAAAGACTTGATGCCAACGACATTGAAGGCGCATCTAAATTGTGCGACGAACAAAAAGGTTCGGTGGCCAACATCGTAAACGCAGGTCTGGTTCGCTACCGCGACGTGGAAGGCATCCCCGAAGCAAGCAACTCCGAAAAAGCAGAACTCATCCAGCACGAAATAGATGAAGCAACCACCTTGGAACTTCCCTACCTCGAAAAAAACCTCAACATCATCGCGGCTATCTCTACATTGGGTACCCTGATGGGTTTGTTCGGTACGGTGCTCGGTATGATTCGTTCGTTCCAAGCTATGGGTAACGAAGGCGCTCCCGACTCAAGCGCGTTGGCTGTCGGTATTTCCGAAGCCCTTTTGAACACGGCTCTGGGTATCGCAACCGGTGCGTTGGCTATTATTTTCTACACCTATTTCTCCGGAAGAATCCAAACGATGACCAATGCCGTAGATGAAATCGGCTTCGCTATCGGACAGGCTTTCGTGAAAAACCATGGTGGTTTAACCAAGTAAGAAATCTTTTTTAAGATTATTTTCATACTTTTGAAACGGAAGGGGTTAAACTTTAAAACCCCGGCCGAATCAAAATAAAAAAGGAGAAAAATATGGCTAAAGCAAAAAAACACAGTACCGTCATCGATATGACTGCGATGAGCGACGTAACTGTTCTCTTGCTTACCTTCTTTATGTTGACATCGACTTTCCTTCCCAAGGAACCGGTGCAGGTACAAGCGCCGTCGTCCGTGATGGAAATAAAGGTGCCGGACCACAATGTGATGAGCATCCTTGTCGATTTGCAGGGACACGTTTTTCTGAACATTGACCCGGCAAGTGTCCGTTTGGGCGCCTTGGACAAAATGGCGGAAGAATACGGCATTACGTTCAACGATAAACAAAAGAAGGCTTTTGTCGAGCAACCTTTCATAGGTACGCCGATGAATAGATTGCCGGGACTGCTGGATTTACCGATGTTGGAACAGGATGCTGCGATGAAGCAATACGGCATTCCGTGCGACAGCCTGAACAACCAGCTCGCTCGGTGGATCTTAAATGTGAGAGCAATAGATGAAGACAGAGAACTGAAAATTACCATTAAAGCAGATCAAGCAACCCCGTATCCCTTTGTTGAAAAAGTGATGAAAAACTTGGTGAAAATAAAGGAAAACCGCTATAGTTTGATTACTGTGCTTAAGGGTGCGCCGGAAGGTTTTTAATGATTAAAATGAAAAGAATATGGCAAGTATAGATACTGGTGGTGGGGAAGCCCAAAAAGGGAAACCCAAAAAACAAACCTTACGTGTTGATTTTACCCCTATGGTGGATATGAACATGCTTCTGATTACATTCTTTATGTTCTGTACCACATTATCCAAACCACAGATTATGGATATTGCGATGCCCACGGATCAGGAGGTAGATGAAACGGAAGTTCCGAAAGTGAAAGAGTCGAAAGCCATTACTTTGCTGCTGGGTGAAGACAATAAGGTGTATTATTATCTGGGAAAATTAGACGAATCCGCCTACAAAGATTACAATACGCTGAAGGAAACAACCTATTCAACCAGAGAGTCAAACGAAGGTCTTCGAGACATTCTCCTCGAACGCAATGCCGAAGCTTCCGCTCAAATGAGAGCGCTCAAGATAGAGAAGGCTGAAAAGAAGGTGTCGGAAGAAGACTACAAGACACGTTCACGAGAGATCAAAGGAGACATAGATGCCCTCACGGTAATTATCAAACCAACCAAAGACTCGAATTACAAAAATTTGGTTGACGCCTTGGACGAAATGCAGATATGCAGTGTGGGTAAATATGCCATTGTGGATATGACTGAAGGCGATTACTTTTTGCTGGAAAATTACAAAACAAAGGGCGCTTTTGCCGCGGCTAACTTAGCGCCCCAAAAATAAAAAACATTATGCAAAAAGACATTAACATTGATTCGCGCGAATGGTGCGACATGGTATTTGGAGAGAGAAACCAAAAGTACGGCGCATACCGCTTGCGCCAGTCCTCCTCGAAAAGACACCTTGTCGCTCTGATTATAGTGTTGACACTGGTCATCCTTATCGCGCTTTTGCCGAAATTGTACGGAGTGGTGCAAAGCCTGACGAAGCAGGATTTGGGAAAGATGGACGAAATGATAGAGTTGACAAACATACCGATCGAAGAACAGGTTCCCGAAGAAAATATCATCAAAAAGGAGATTGCGCCCCCGCCCCCGCCTTTGAAATCAACCATTCAGTTGGTGCCTCCAGTCATTGCCAAAGACGAAGAGGTGGCGGACGACGATAAGTACAAGACACAGGAAGAAGTGCAGGAATCCAACCTTCAAATTTCGGTTGCCGACGTGAAAGGTACGGATGACAAGCACGGTGTTGATATTGCCGATCTCGAAAAAAACAAAGTCGTTGTAGAAGAAAAGAAGGAAGAGGAGATTTTTACGATTGTTGAAAATCAACCTGAATTTCCCGGCGGCGATGCAGCGAGGGTGAAATTTCTGAACGATAATATCAAATATCCGGTGGTCGCGGCAGAAAACGGCATTCAGGGACGTGTAACCTGTAATTTCGTGGTTGAACGCGACGGAAGTATTACCGACGTGCAAGTTGTCAGAGGTGTTGACCCATCGCTTGACAAAGAAGCCGTCCGCGTAATAAAATCCATGCCCAAATGGATACCCGGTAAACAACGGGGACAGCCGGTGCGCGTGCGTTTTACGCTTCCCATTCAGTTTAGACTGGCAAATTAGAAAAGCAGGAAAAATGGAATGCCGACCAATGGAGATTGGTTGATGCGTTGAACGAAATGCGGATGTGCAGTCTGGGCAAACAAGCCATTGTGGACATGAGTGATGTGGTGATTATTTTTTGCTGAAAAATTACAAACCAAGGGGCGCTTTGCGGCTAACATAGTTCCCCAAAAATGAGAACATTATGATGCAAAAAGACATTAACATTGATTCGCGCGAATGGTGCGACATGCTGTTTGGAGAGAGAAATCAAGAGTACGGCGCATACAGTTTGCGTCAGTCCTCCTCGAAAAGACATGTTTTTGCCCTGATGACTGTGCTGGCACTAGTCATCCTTATCGCGCTTTTGCCGAAATTGTACGGAGTGGTACAAGGATTGACAACGCAGGATTTGGGTAAGATGGACGAAACCTTGGTGATGATAGACGTCTCGCCCGAAGCCCAGATTCCCGAAGAAAACATCATCAGAAAGGAGATTGCTCCTCCGCTTCCGCCTTTGAAAACAACCGTTCAGTTTGTCGTTCCCGAACCTGTTCCGGACGAAGAGGTGATGGCCGACGACAAGTTCAAGACGCAAGATGATGTGTTAGCCACAACGGGTCAAATCTCGATTGCCGATGTGGTGGGTACGGATGACAATGGTATTGATATTGCCGATTTGAAGGACCATCAGGCCATTGTGGAAGCAACGGATGATGTGATTTTCACCACAGGAGTTGTTGAAAATATGCCGCTGTTTCCCGGTGGAGAAGAAGCGATGTTTAAATATTTGAACGACAATATAAAATACCCGGCGATTGCGATAGAAAGCAACATTCAGGGACGTGTAACCTGTAATTTTGTGGTTGAACGCGACGGAAGTATTACCGATGTGCAAGTTGTCAAAGGGGTTGACCCATTGCTTGACAGAGAAGCCGTCCGTGTGATAAAATCCATGCCCCGATGGTTACCCGGTAAACAACAGGGACAGCCGGTGCGTGTGCGTTTTACGCTACCCGTTTCGTTTAGACTGAAAAATAATTAAAAGCAGGAAAAAAAAAATTGAGTACCTGCCAATTGTTACAAAAAAGAGGGGTAGAAGTAATTTTACTTCTACTTCTCTTTTCAAAATGAATAAGAGATGACTAAAAAAGGAAGCGGAATCCCCTTCAAGTCGATATGGACAATCCTGATGATTGTTATCTATCTGATGATGGCTTACATGTTGGTTTTTTCGCCTCTTTTTCGCAAATACAGCACGATTCCTGCGGAAGTGCGCATCGGAATCGCTGTGATTTTTGCCCTGTACGGGCTATACAGAGGATACAGATTCTTGAAAAAATGAAGAAGAACAGATTCATAGCAATAATTATTGCCACGGGCGTTTTGCTGTTTTCCTGCAAGAACGGGAAAAAAGCAGAGCGGACGGATACGCTTACACAGGGTATCGCAGAAGTTGCCGTTGACGAGTGTTTTGCACCCATTTTGGAAGAAGAAATCAATGTTTTCGAATCCCTTTATCGCGAGGCATCCGTAATCCCTACTTACACCAGCGACGCCCGTGTTTACGATTTGCTGATGAAAGACAGCATTCGCCTTATTATCGGCACGAGGGAGTTGACCGATAACGAAAAAGCCGTCATTAACGAACGGAAACAGCGTGTGCGCAAGTACCGAATCGCTATCGACGCCATTGCGTTAATCACAAATAAAGCCAACCCCGACACGCTGTTGTCGTTGGACGCGCTGAAAGGCATCGTTACGGGAAAAGTAACAAATTGGAAATCCATAAATCCTGCGTCGAAATTAGACAGCATTGCGGTGATCTTCGACAGCCCCAATTCCAGTACGATTCGCTTCATCAAAGATTCGATATGCGGCGGAGCGCCTGTCGGCCATAATTTGAGGGCAATAGCCCCCGAATCGGAAACGGTGGATATCAATCAGGTCATGTCAAACGCAAAAGTCATTCAATATGTGGCAGCCAATCCGAATGCCTTGGGCGTCATCGGCGTAAATTGGATCAGCAATCCGAACGACACCACAAACCTGAGTTTTATCAACGACGTCAACGTGATATCGCTAAGCAGGGAAGACGATGCTACGCCCAAAAACAGTTTCAAGCCTTTTCCCTATCAGATGGCTTTGGAACTCGCTTACCGTGAAAACAGGGACAGCGAGCAGAAAGGAACGGGCGGCTATCCACTGACGCGGAATATTTACGCTATCATTACGGATGCGCAGGGCGGCTTGTCGTCGGGCTTCTTTAACTTTGTCGCAAACGATCGGGGGCAGCGAATTATCCTGAAAGCGGGATTATTGCCCGCGAACCGTCCCATGCGCTTGGTACGGATAAATGCAAAATAACAACCCTTTTGTAAAACAATATAAATCACTCCGACAGGAAAAATAAAGGTTGATAATTGAAACGAATTAATTTAAACATGATTAAAATAAAGAATTTAAGAAGTATGAAAAAATTGATTTTGTTGAGCTCGCTGTTCACGGCATTGTTTTCTATTGCGGCAGAAGCTCAAAACACCGACTTGGCAGTCGAATATTATTGGCTTGGAGATTTGCAGACTTCAAAAAAGCTCTTTGAACAATCGGCAAGTCAAAGCCCCGATATCTCTTACTATTATTTGGGAGAGATCGCGACAACCAACAAAAACGTGGATGAAGCGCGTTCTAATTACCAAAAAGGAGTGTCAGCCAATCCCGAAGCCATATATTCGAAGATAGGGCTTTTGAAACTGGCTTTGAAAAGCGACACGAAAGAATCGACCAAAGGCTTGAACGACATTGCGAAAAAGAGTAAAAAAGATGCGAAAGTTTTAGTGGAAGTTGCAAGAGCTTTTTACGAAAACGGAATGGTCGCCGATGGAGACAGAGTGCTGGCCGAAGCCCGCAAGAACGACAGCAAATCGGCATGGCCCTATATTTTGGCGGGCGACCGTTATTTAAAGATGGGTAAGGCAGGAGATGCTTCGGGACAATACGACCAAGCGATCCATTTCGATGCGAAGAACACGGTGGCCTACATTAAAAGTGCGCAGATATACGCCAATACCAATTCCACCGTGGCCATTAACCAGTTGAAGGAGGCGCTTGCCGCAGACCCCAGCAACCTTATCGCGAATAAATTCCTTGCGGAAATGTATTACAAATACGGTTTTTATCCGCAGGCGATAGAGTCCTACGAAAATTACTTTAAAAAAGGCAACAAATCGGTTGAGGATATCACCAATTACGGAGCATCGTTTTATTTTACCGATAAATACGACAACGCTATCGCCAGTTTGAAAGAAGGATTGGCATTGGAGCCAAACGACCGCGTATTGAACAGGCTTTTGATGTATTCTTATGCTAAGCAGGGTAAATTTACCGAGGCACAGGCTGTCGGAGAAAAATTATTTCAATTATCCGCTATCAATGGAGGCGACGAATCGAAGTATCTGTTGGATGACTATTTGATCTATGCAAATGCCTTGAAAGAAAACGGACAGCAGACTAAGGCCGTTGACTTGTATCGTAAGGCTATTGAATTAGACAAGACTAACAAGAAATTGTACGAGGAACTTGCCTCAGCTTTGGCTAATGATAACAAATTGGCTGAGGCCGGCGACGAAATCCAAAGATACATCGACAATGCCGAAACAAAAGAGGCCGCTGATTATTTGCAAATGGGAATCTATTATTACAGAGCTTCCAGCACTGTTGCAAAAAGCGCTGATGAAACCGAAAAAGCAAAACTTCCCGCTTATGCGGCAAAGGCCATCGCGGCTTTCTCCAAAGCGATAGAGCTTACCCCCGATAGTTATCAGGGATATTATTGGAGGGCAAATACCAATACATTGCTGGATCAGGATTTGACGAAAGGCTTGGCCAATGCCGATTATCAGAAGATGATTCAGTTGCTTGAACCCAACAAAGATGCCAACAAAAACCGTCTGATGGAAGCCTACCGGTATTTTGCTATCTACTATCTCTATCAGTACGATGCGAACAAAAGCGCCGACGAAAAAGCGAAAGCATCCGATTATGCTTCGAAGGTGTTGTCGATAAGTCCGGACGACGAAACCACAAAGAAGATTGTCGAATACTTGAATCAATAGATTAATTTTAGTATATTTGCAAGCACTTTCTTTTTTTAAAGAAAGTGTTTGTATTTTGGATATAAGGTGTACGATGAATAATTTTATACTGTTTATAGCTGTAATTATTACCGGTATCGCATTGCCGGTCTTGGCTTTATGGACGGCGAGATTGCTTGGCCCCCGTTCTTATAACCCTCAAAAAAGCGAAGCCTACGAATGTGGTATCCCCACCCGTGGAGATACATGGATGCAGTTTAAAGTCGGGTATTACCTCTTCGCGATTTTATTTCTGATGTTCGACGTAGAAACCGTGTTTCTTTTTCCGTGGGCAATTGTGGCCAAAGATTTAGGCGTTGTAGGATTAATCAGTTTCGCATTTTTCATGCTCGTATTGGTTCTGGGACTTGCATACGCATGGAAGAAAGGAGTGTTGGAATGGAAGTAGGCAAAACGAAGAAAAAAGAGCTCGTAAAAATAAAATCGATCCCGTACAAAGACTTCAAAAACAACGACTATCTTGAAGAAATGGTTCGAGAACTCCATGAAAACGGGGTTAACGTTGTTGTCGGGGCTTTGGACGAGGCCATCAACTGGGGGCGTGGCAACTCGCTTTGGCCCCTGACCTTCGCAACAAGCTGTTGCGGCATCGAATTTATGTCGGTGGGCGCCGCTCGGTACGATATGGCCCGCTTTGGGCTTGAAGTAGCCCGCGCCAGTCCGCGTCAAGCCGATTTCATCATGGTGGCGGGAACAATTACCGACAAAATGGCTCCCGTACTCAAACGGCTTTACGATCAGATGGCCGACCCAAAATACGTGATTGCCGTGGGCGGATGCACCATATCCGGCGGCCCTTTCAAACATTCGTATCATGTGGTAAAAGGCATCGACCAGATTCTTCCGGTTGATGTTTTTATACCGGGCTGTCCTCCCCGGCCCGAAGCCATGCTCTACGGCATGATGCAGTTGCAGCGGAAAGTGAAGTTGCAACGATTCTTTGGCGACGTCAATAAAAAGGAAGTCAGCGAGAAAGAATATGAAGAGAGAATGAAAAGAGATATGACGGCTAACAGTTAATCAAAAAAAATGAGCGTTCAAAATAAAATTAGTCAGCAATTTCCAACGGCGCAGATTGAAGAAAAATCGGACAGACTGATTGTTTCCATCAATGCCGAGTTGTTGCGAGAAATGGCTGTAATGTTATATAATGATAAAGAACTTCGTTTCGATTTCATGCGCAGCCTCACCGGAATGGACTGGGGCGAAGCGGGTTTTGGGGTCGTATATCATCTCGAATCTACGGAGGACATCAAGCGACAGTTGGAATTGAAGGTTGTTATCCCCGACAGGGAAAATCCCTTTATCGATACCGTTTCCGACCTATGGAAAACGGCCTTGCTCAACGAACGGGAGGTTTACGATTATTTTGGGGTTATTTTTATCGGGCATCCCGATATGCGCCGCCTCTATTTGCGAAGCGAATGGAAGGGGTTCCCCCTGCGCAAAGACTATGTTCGCGCCGAAGGATTGGATATGACGAACGAAGAACCCGACGACAGCACGGTAACATGGTACCGCGACAAAAACGGTGTTCCCCGGTCTCGCCGTTACAATCTTTTCGAAAGCGGGGAATACGTTGTGAACATCGGTCCGCAACATCCGGCCACGCACGGCGTGTTACGCTTCAGGGTATCGCTCGAAGGCGAGTTCCTGAAAAAATTGGATGTGCATTGCGGATACATCCACCGCGGGGTGGAAAAGCTCTGCGAAAGCATGACTTACCAGCAAACCATCAGTTTGACCGACCGCTTGGATTACCTTTCGTCCCTCCAGAACCGCCATGCACTGTGTATGTGCGTGGAAAAAGCAATGGGGCTTGAATTATCGGACAGGATTCAATACATCCGCACGATAATGGACGAACTGCAGCGAATCAATTCGCACTTGCTTTTCTTTGCCACCTTTTGCATGGACTTGGGCGCACTCACCAGTTTCTTTTACGGTTTTCGCGACAGGGAAAAAATATTGGATATATTGGAAGAGACGACCGGAGGTCGGCTTACGATGCACTATAACGTGATTGGCGGCGTAGAAGAAGACATACACCCCAATTTCGTGAAGCGCGTAAAGGAATTGCTGGCGTACCTTCCCTACGCCTTGGAAGAATACCGGAAAGTGTTTACAGAAAACATCATCGCAAAAAACAGGCTTATTGGAGTCGGTCATTTGAGCAGGGAAGACGCCATTTCGTTTGGCGCTACCGGGCCTACGGGACGCGGGTCGAATTGGGCTTGCGATGTGAGAAAGCGTATTCCTTACGGGGTGTATGATAAAGTCGATTTCAAAGAAATCGTCCGCAGCGAGTGCGATTCGTATGCCCGTTATTTAATTCGTATGGACGAGATAAAAGAAAGCATGCGAATCATCGAGACGCTCATCGACAATATTCCCGAAGGGAATTACAGAGAGAAGACAAAGGCCGTCATCCGCGTGCCGGAAGGCAGTTATTATACTGCCGTTGAGGCCAGTCGGGGCGAGTTTGGCGTTTATCTTGAGAGCAGAGGCGATAAATCACCCTACCGGTTGAAATTCAGGAGCACGGGACTTCCGTTGATTGCAGGCATAGACACCATCAGTCGGGGCGAAAAGATCGCCGATTTGATAGCGATCGGCGCCTCGCTCGATTATGTAGTTCCCGATATTGACCGGTAATGGCGTCTCAAAATCCGTAAAGACAGAATTTGATTTTAAAATACGAATAAAAATTATATGTTTGATTTCAGTATTGTTACAAGCAGTATTCATGCATGGCTCTCTGAGTATTTGTCGCAAGGCTTGGCGATTTTCGTAGAATGTGTGGCGGTGGGGATCGGTATCCTTGCCTTGTACGCCATTATCGCCATCATCATGATTTACATGGAGCGTAAGGTCTGCGCCGCTTTTCAATGCCGCATCGGGCCGGTGCGCGTCGGGCCTTTCGGCTTATTCCAGTTGATTGCCGATGTGATAAAGATGCTCATCAAAGAGATTATCATCATCAGTCATTCCGATAAGTTTCTCTATAATTTGGCTCCATACGTTGTGATTGTCGGTTCGGTTTTGGCATTCGCCTGCTTGCCGATAAGCCAAGGGCTTGAAATTTTGGATTTTAACATCGGAGTGTTTTTCTTCCTTGCCGTATCTTCCATAGGAGTTATCGGGATTTTATTGGCCGGATGGAGCAGCAACAATAAGTTTTCGCTAATCGGCGCTATGCGAAGCGGATCACAGATGATCAGTTATGAGTTGTCTATCGGGCTTTCGGTATTGACTGTCGTAGCTCTCGCCGGGACAATGCAGTTTAGTGAAATCGTAGCCATGCAGTCTTCGGGCTGGCTACTCTTTAAAGGGCATATTCCCGCCGTCATAGCCTTTGTGGTCTATCTTATTGCGGCAAACGCCGAATGTAACCGCGGGCCTTTCGACCTTCCCGAAGCCGAATCGGAACTGACTGCCGGATTTCACACCGAATATTCGGGGATGCACTTCGGTTTGTTTTATGTAGCGGAATTTGTGAACCTCTTTATCGTTTCGGCTTTCGCCGCCACGGTATTCTTAGGCGGGTGGATGCCGTTTCATGTATCCGGTTTGGACGGATTCAACCGCATCATGGATTACATTCCGGGAGCGCTGTGGTTTTTTGGAAAATCGTTTTTCCTCGTTTGGGTTTTGATGTGGATCAAATGGACTTTCCCTCGCTTGCGCGTGGATCAGATCCTTCAGTTGGAATGGAAATATTTGGTGCCGATAGGCTTGGTGAACCTTAGCATTATGGCGCTTTGCGCGGTTTTTGGCTGGCATTTCTAAAAACAGGATATTTCCCGCGGAAAACTTAGGAGAAATGGTATAATAATAATGTGATGGAAAATAAAAAAACATATTTGGGTAAAATTGCATCCGCCATCGAATCGTTGGCGACGGGCATGGGAATCACCGGAAAGGAATTTTTCACGCCGAAGGTAACGGAATGTTATCCCGAAAACAGAGATACCCTGTATATTTTCGACCGTTTTAAAGGCGTACTTGAAATGCCTCACGATGAGAACGGCAACAGCAAATGTATTGCTTGCGGTATGTGCCAGACGGTTTGTCCGAACGACGCCATTGTGGTCGATTCGGAGATGGTGGAGGATGAGGCCAGCGGCAAGAAAAAGAAACAACTCGTGAAGTACGAGTACGATTTAGGGTCGTGTATGTACTGCAATTTGTGTGTGGAAATCTGTCCGACCGATGCAATCCGCTTCAACACCGGATTCGAGAATGCGGTATTCGACAGAAGCCTCCTGAACATGACGCTGCATGTTGCAAAAGCAGGGACGGCCAAAAAAGAGGAAACGTCTGTTCTTGCCGACAAGCCGGAAGCGCTTGAAAAGAAAGAAAAACCCGATCAAAAATAAATAATATATTGGATATGAATATTTCGTTAGATACAGTAATATTTGTCGTTTTAGCATTAGTCATCATTGTTTTCTCAGTCTTGACGGTTACAACGACCCGGATATTGCGTGCGGCCACCT
Source organism: Dysgonamonadaceae bacterium (assembly GCA_031272205.1). Taxonomy (GTDB): domain Bacteria; phylum Bacteroidota; class Bacteroidia; order Bacteroidales; family Dysgonomonadaceae; genus JAISUH01. The sequence continues at coordinate 22,138 of JAISUH010000039.1, forward strand.
ACTTGCTTTTTGTGCTTTTTGCGGCGGCCGGAATCTATTTTCAACTCAACTATTCGTTTCTTGGAGCTGTTCAACTGATGGTATATGTAGGAGGGATAATCGTGCTGTATGTATTTTCTATTTTGCTGACGTCGAGCAGGAATATGGACGATCGCACCGTAAAGGTGCCTCAATCGCGTTTTTGGACAGGCTTGATTAGCGCTGCGGTCGGATTTGTGATTTGCGCGTTTTTAATCCTGAAAAATACGTTCAAGGAACAGGTTTTCGAATACGGCGAAGTGAAAATGGATGTCATAGGGAAAAATATATTGGGGATGGACAAATTTCAGTACCTCCTCCCTTTTGAGTTGATGGGGCTTCTGCTCTTGGCTTGCGTGATTGGAGCGATAGTAATCGCCCGCAAGAGGTAAGCAGAAAAACTGATTTTGGAAAAAGACAGAAATAAAACACTTAAAGAAATAAAAGAATATGGTGCCAATGCAATACTATCTACTTGTCTCGACGTTTATGATGTTCGTGGGAGTATTTGGTTTTTTTACACGTCGGAATTTGCTGACGATTTTGATCTCGGTGGAATTGGTTTTGAACGCCGTTGACATCAATTTTGCGGTGTTTAACCGCTATCTGTATCCCGAACATTTGGAAGGGATGTTTTTCTCCGTTTTTTCTATTGGCCTATCGGCCGTTGAGGCGGCTGTTGCCATTGCGATAATCATTGTGGTTTACCGGAATTTGGAGAATATTAGGGTTACCGGTCTCAACAAACTAAAAGACTAAGCATTAAACTAAGATATGGAACAATACTCAATAACACTTTTAGTTCTTCTTTTGCCTCTTGCCGCATTTCTCTTTTTGGGACTTTTCGGCAACCGGTTTAAGCCGTTGACGGCAGGCCTCATCGCGACGATAGAGATGGCGGCGACAACCGTTATCGCCTATTTTACCGCGTTCAAATATTTCACGAGCGACCGGTTAGCCGACGGAACGTTTGCCACCTGTATTCCCTTCGACCACGTTTGGTTGCCTTTCGGGAAAACGCTGACCTTCAATATGGGGATTTTACTTGATCCCATTTCGGTAATGATGCTTATCGTGATTACCACTGTATCGCTGATGGTGCATGTCTATTCTCTCGGATACATGAAAGGGGAGAAGGGATTCCAGCGTTACTTCGCGTTTTTGTCGCTGTTTACCATGTCCATGCTTGGCTTGGTGGTGGCGACAAATATTTTTCAGATGTATCTGTTTTGGGAGTTGGTAGGCGTTTCGAGTTACTTGCTCATCGGTTTTTACTATACGAAGCCGTCGGCAATCGCGGCGTCCAAAAAAGCCTTTATCGTTACGCGCTTTGCCGACCTCGGTTTTCTCATCGGGATTTTGATTTACGGGTATTACGTGGGTTCGTATTCGTTTGAATATTCGGTTCATATAAAAGCTATTGCTGCTGCGGGAACGGTAATTCCTTTGGCCTTGGGACTGATGATTATCGGCGGCGCCGGAAAAAGCGCGATGTTCCCCTTCCACCTTTGGTTGCCCGACGCAATGGAAGGCCCAACGCCGGTGAGTGCATTGATTCACGCTGCAACCATGGTGGTTGCCGGTGTTTATCTTATTGCGCGTTTGTTTCCGCTGTTCATCGGTTATGCGCCCGATGTGCTGCATATAGCGGGTTACGTTGGCGCGTTTACCGCGCTTTTTGCCGCGGTTATAGCCTGCGTGCAGACCGATATAAAACGGGTGCTGGCCTTTTCCACCATATCGCAAATAGGATTCATGATTGTGGCTTTGGGTGTGAGTACCTCAACCGATCCGCATCACGGCGGATTGGGTTACATGGCTTCGATGTTCCACCTTTTCACGCACGCCATGTTTAAAGCCTTGCTATTTCTCGGTGCGGGAGCGGTGATTCATGCCGTTCATTCAAACGAGATGAAGGATATGGGCGGGCTGCGAAAATACATGCGGGTAACGCACTTCACGTTTTTGATAGCATGCTTGGCCATTGCGGGTATTCCGCCGTTTAGCGGATTCTTCTCGAAAGATGAAATTTTGGTGGCTACCTTTATGTTTAGCCCTGTGATGGGTTATCTGATGACCTTTATTGCCGGACTTACGGCATTTTATATGTTCCGTTTGTATTACAATATTTTTTGGGCGAAGCCCTGCGAATTGAAAGCCGGACATGACGGACATGTCCACACGCCGCACGAAGCTCCGGCTGTGATGACTGTTCCGTTGGTGATTCTGGCCGCTCTTACTTGTGTTGTAGGATATATTGTTCCTTTCGGTAAATTTATCAGCAGCGACGGTTCGGCATACCACATCCACATCGATTTAAAAGTAGCGGTAACGAGTATTGTCGTTGCCGTTATCGGAATCGGCATAGCAAGGGTGATGTATAGAGGTGCGAGCCGCAAGATTGCCGATGGTTTGGAACGCAATTTCGGCCTGCTGTATCGTGCAGCGGTCAAACGTTTCTATATTGATGAGATTTATCAGTTCATCACTCATAAAATTATTTTCGCGCTCATTTCGAAGCCTGTTGCGTGGTTCGACCGCCACGTAGTGGATGCGTTCTTCGACGGGTTAGCATGGATTGCGCATGTAGCCGCAGCGAAAATCAAGGGTTTGCAGAGCGGAAATGTTCAGAGCTATGCCGTTGTGTTCTTATGGGGTATCATAGCCATAATGGCGGCCTTGCTTTTCATTACTTTCGGAGTTTTTTGGTTATTGTGATATAAAGATTAGAAAAAAAGATATGAATTTTTTATCGATATTTGTTCTGATTCCATCGTTGATGCTGCTCGGCCTTTGGGCGGCGAGGAACATTAAACAGATTCGTGCCGTAATGGTAACGGGGGCGTCATTGCTGATGGTTATGGCCGTTATGTTGGCGTACTTATATGTCCGTGCGCGGTCTGCCGGAGACACCTCGCAAATGTTGTTCACAAGCAGTATGGAGTGGTACAAACCGCTGAATATCTGTTATGCCGTAGGCGTGGACGGGATTTCCGTGGTGATGCTGCTTTTGTCAGCCGTCATTGTTTTCACGGGCGTTTTCGCCTCATGGAAAATGAAGTTGCAAACGAAAGAATTTTTCCTCTGGTTCAGTTTGTTGAGTATGGGTGTGTTCGGATTCTTCATCAGCATCGATTTGTTCACCATGTTTATGTTCTACGAAATAGCCCTGATCCCGATGTATCTACTTATCGGAATATGGGGTACCGGACGCAAAGAATATTCAGCGATGAAGCTGACGTTGATGTTGATGGGCGCTTCCGCTTTCTTGCTGATGGGAATATTGGGAATCTTTTTTGGAGCTGGAGGCACGACGATGAACATCCTCGAAATAGCCAAACTTCACATTCCCATTGAACTTCAACGCATATTCTTCCCGATCACCTTCCTCGGATTTGGTGTGCTGGGAGCGCTTTTCCCCTTCCACACATGGAGTCCCGACGGTCATGCTTCGGCTCCTACCGCCGTATCGATGCTCCATGCAGGGGTGTTGATGAAATTGGGGGGATACGGCTGTTTCCGCGTGGCGATGTACCTGATGCCCGAAGCGGCCACCGAACTTTCTTGGATTTTCCTGATTCTTACGGGTATCAGCGTGGTATATGGAGCGTTCTCCGCTTGCGTACAAACCGATTTGAAGTACATCAACGCCTATTCGTCGGTTTCGCACTGCGGGTTAGTGCTTTTCGCCATACTGATGATGACGCACACGGCTTCCACCGGAGCGGTACTGCAAATGCTTTCGCACGGGTTGATCACGGCTCTTTTCTTTGCCCTTATCGGCATGATTTACGGGCGGACACACACGCGCGATGTTCGCGAACTGCGGGGTTTGATGAAGATAATGCCCTTCCTTTCCGTCGGGTACGTGATTGCCGGTTTTGCCAATCTTGGGCTTCCCGGATTTAGCGGATTTATTGCGGAAATGACTATTTTTGTGGGGTCGTTTGAAAATACCGATACGTTTCATCGCGTATGGACGATAATTGCTACGACATCCATCGTGATTACGGCAGTCTATATCTTGCGCTTAGTCGGACGGATTATCTATGGCGAGGTCGAAAACAAAGAATATCTTTCGCTGACCGATGCTACTTGGGACGAACGCCTCAGCGTGATTGTGCTGGTTGCAGCCGTTGCCGGATTAGGATGTTTCCCGCTTTGGTTTTCCAGCATCATTGGCGAAAGTACCTTGCCCGTAATTACACAATTGATGAGTCATTAAAAAGAAAAAAAGCTGTATAAGATATGAATTATAGCCAAATATTGTTGATGCGACCGGAGCTTTCGCTCATCGCCCTGATTGTTTTCTACCTGCTTTACGATTTAATCGCCGGAGAAAAAGGGCGAAAATATTTTCATCTCGTCGTTTCCCTCGGTTTGGTGGCGCATATCGCCTACAATCTTTGTCCGACGGGCGCCGTTTCGATAAGTGAAGGCATGTATCTCTCTTCCCCGATAATCGGTATCGTGAAAACCATCCTGACTTTTGGAACGCTGATTGTGGTCATGCAGTCCGACTTGTGGTTGAAACGGGAAGACACCGTGATAAGGAGGGGCGAGTTTTACGTGATCACCTTGTTCACCTTGCTTGGAATGTTTTACATGGTTAGTTCGGGACATTTCCTGCTGTTCTTCATCGGACTTGAAATGGCGTCGGTGCCCATGTCCTGCCTTGTGGCTTTCAATAAGTACAATCACGAATCGGTTGAGGCGGCAGCCAAATATGTGTTGTCGGCATTGTTCTCATCCGGCTTGATGATGTTCGGCATATCGTTTATTTATGGGTTGAACGGCTCGTTGTATTTCAACGATTTGTTGCAGACGATAACGGCTTCTCCGGCGCAAATAATGGCCTTAGTGTTTTTCACTGCCGGGCTGGGATTCAAGCTCTCGCTCGTCCCGTTTCATTTGTGGACAGCCGATGTTTACGAAGGAGCGCCGACCAACGTTACCGGATACTTGTCGGTAGTGTCGAAAGGCGCTGTGGCTTTTGTTACGCTGACGATATTGTTGAAGGTTTTTGTTCCGCTTCTTGGCGAGTGGCAGCAGATGATGTGGTGGATGATTGTCGCGTCGATAACCATCGCCAATCTTTTTGCCATCCGTCAAAAAAACATCAAACGCTTCTTTGCTTTCAGCAGTATTTCGCAGGCGGGTTACATCATGCTGGCTGCCATTTGCGCAACGCCTGTCGCAATGACGTCGTTGGTGTATTACGTAATAGTCTATATGGTGGCCAACCTGGCGGTGTTCGGCATCATTTCCGTTGTGGAGCAACGCTCGAACGGGAAGGTGGGCATAAGCGATTACGACGGTTTCTACCAAACCAATCCCAAATTGGCGTTTGTGATGACAATAGCCTTGTTTTCGTTAGCGGGTATTCCCCCGTTTGCCGGATTTTTCAGTAAAATTTTTGTTTTTTGGGCAGCGTTTAAAGCCGGATTTTGGGTCTTGGTATTCATAGCGTTGCTGAATACAATCCTATCCCTCTATTATTACTTGTTGATTGTTAAGGCGATGTACATCACGCCGAACGACAATCCGATAACCCACTTCAAGAGCGACGGTTATACGCGCGTGAGCTTGGTGTTGTGTTTGATAGGGGTATTGGTTTTGGGTATTGTAAGTTCTGTTTTCGGAATTTTAAATGCGTATAGTTTTGGACTTTAGAAAAAAGTTTTCAGGGCGTATCTCGATGGATTTTTTTCTGTGTCAAAATGTATTTGTGTGGTTTATAAGTTGTTGTCATGTAGAAACGCAATCAGCATACTGAAATGAGCGTAAATATACCACCGAGTGATAAGAAAAGGATCGTTGTCGTAGGAGGAGGTTTTGCGGGACTTGAATTGGTCAGCCGCCTAAAGAAGTCTAATTATCAGGTGATATTGGTTGACAAGAACAATTTTTACCAGTTTCTTCCTCTCATCTATCAAGTCGCTACGGCCGGCATAGAGCCCGGTTCCATATTATTCCCTTTTCGTAAACTGTTTCACAACCGGAAAGATTTCTTTTTCAGGATGGCGGAGGTAAGAGCCGTCAATGCTGAGGATAAAATTATTCAAACCTCCATCGGCAAGATGAAATACGATTATTTGATACTTGCCGCCGGATCCGTTTCGAATTTTTTTGGAAACAAAAATATCGAGAAAGAATCCATCCCGATGAAAACCGTGCAGGAGGCCATGGGGCTGCGGAGCACCTTGATTTCCAATTTTGAGAGGGCTTTGACTTGCGCTTCCATCGAAGAACGCAACGAGTTGCTGAATATTGTTATCGTTGGGGGAGGAGCTACCGGCGTGGAAATAGCAGGCGCTCTCTCGGAAATGAAACGAGTGGTTTTCCCGAAAGATTATCCGGACATGAATCCCAATTTTCTCCAGATATACCTTGTTGAGGCATCCGGCCGTTTGCTGGGGGGGATGGCCTCCGAATCGTCCCAAAATGCCGAAAAGTATCTCAGGGAAATGGGCGTGAATGTTTTGTTGAATACGCGGGTGGAAGATTATACCGATTACGTTGCTCAATTGAGCGACGGTGTAGCGATACCCACCCGCTCGTTTATTTGGGTGAGCGGGGTGTGCGGAACAGAAATAAAATACATCGACGGCGATCATCTCGGCCGCGGGAAGCGGATTATAGTGGATGAATACAACCGTGTGAAAGGTTTGGACGACATTTTTTGTGTCGGCGATCAATGTATCATGCTTGATGATCCGGCCTATCCGAACGGGCATCCGCAATTGGCTCAAGCGGCCATTCAGCAGGCGAACAACTTGGCGTACAATCTCAAGAATTTGGGACAAAATAAACCCATGAAGGCCTTTCGGTACAAAGATTTGGGCTCGATGGCCACTGTGGGCAGGGACAAAGCCGTTGCCGAAATCGGCAAATTCAAGTTTGGAGGTTGGTTTGCATGGATTGTGTGGCTGGTGGTGCACCTGAAATCGATTCTTGGCGTGCGTAACAAGGTGATGGTCATGTTGAATTGGGTGTGGAATTATTTCACTTACGACCGGTCCTTGCGCTTCATCGTTTATGCCAAGAAGAGCAGGGTGGTGAAAGACCGCGAGCGTTTTGAGCGGAAAAACCATCAAGGACAGGATTTATTCGATAAGAAAAACGTAGAAAATATGGAAGCGCAACACAATCAATAAAATCAAGATGATATGGATACGATTATTCTCTATTGGGCTGTCTTCATCGTTCTTTTTGTGGTGGTTTTTGTCATCGATTTGAATGTTATGGACCACCGTAAGGGGCCAATAAGCGTTAAAGTGTCGCTTCGTTGGACGGGGATTTGGGTTTCGTTGGCCTTGCTTTACGGTGCATCACTCTTTTTCTTCTATCCCGCTCACACTGATATGAATGTGCGGCAGATTATGGGTGTCAAGTTCATTGCCGGATACCTTACCGAATATTCGTTGTCGATAGACAATCTGTTCGTTTTCATCATGATATTCTCATTGATGGGGGTGAGTGATAACAATCAACCCAAACTTTTGCACCTCGGAATTTTGTTGTCCATTGTGCTCCGCATATTGTTTATCCTCGTAGGGATGGAATTGGTAGAGCGTTTTCACTGGATCATCTATGTCTTTGGGGTTATTCTTGTTTGGACGGCTGTTAAAATGGTTTCATCGGGCGAAGATGAGCAGGTTGATCCTTCCTCGAATTTTCTATACAAAACGGCGTCGAAGCTCTTCCCTATCGATCCTGATGCGCATAATCCCCGTTTCTTTTCCAAACTGAATGGGAAATTGCACATCACGCAGGTTTTCCTTGTATTTTTGGTCATCGGCTCAACCGACGTGCTTTTTGCTATCGACTCTATCCCCGCCATTATCGGGGTTATAAAAGAAGGCATGACGGGTATTTTGTCGTTGGAGGAAGAAAATTTCATCGCTATCACGTCGAATGTATTTGCTGTGATGGGGCTTATCTCGCTTTTCTTTGCGCTCAAAGGCATTATGGGCAAATTCCGTTTTTTGAAATACGGAGTATGCTTCATTTTGTTCTTCATCGGAGCAAAAATGCTTTTGGCGGCCATAGAACCGATAGAAGATTTCTTCTCCACCCATTATTGGGTTTCGTTGATGGTAATTATCTGTTCGTTAGTAGTTTCCGTTGTATTGTCTGCGATAATAAAAGAAAAGCCTGAGAGAACAGACGAGATTGAATAATAAAAAACAAAAGGATTCGTCCTTCAACTCTAATATTTTAATTGTATTTTGTATGAATAATTCTTTTTTAAACAAGTTGACGCCGAGGGAATCGAAGTTTATTCCTTTGCTGAAGAGTCTGGCCGATATTATATTCGCCACCTCCGAATTGATGATTGAGTGCATCAAGAATTACAATCACGAAAGCGCGATCTCTTATTACAGGAAAATAAAAGAGAAAGAACGGGAAGGGGATAAATTATCGAACACCATTTTTGACGAACTCAACGTTACGTTCATCACCCCGTTCGACAGGGAAGATATCAACTCTCTCGCCATCAGGCTCGACGATGTGATAGACCACATGAACAGTTGCGCCAAGCGTATTGTGATGTACAACCCGAAAAACCTGCCCGCCTCGGCGGAAGAGCTGGGTCAGCTTATCCGGGACTCGGCAATATGTATCGGCAAAGCCATCAATGAATTGACCATGATAAAAAAGAACGCGGCAAAAGCCAAAGAATACAGTTTTCAGCTGCACGAGATAGAAAACAAGGCCGATGATGTGTATGAAAACTTTGTTATCCACCTTTTTGAAAGTGAAAAAGACGGGATCGAAATCATGAAGGCCAAAGAAATCATGTACGAATTGGAAAAAGCGACCGATTCGGCAGAATACGTGGGTAAAATTATAAAGACCATTATTGTCAAGTACGCATAAATAAAAGAAGATGACACTACTTGTAATCATAATTGTCTTGGCTCTCATTTTTGATTTCATAAACGGATTTCACGATGCAGCCAATTCCATAGCAACCGTTGTTACAACCAAAGTGCTGACACCTTTGCAAGGTGTTCTTTGGGCTGCATTTTTTAACTTTATGGCCTTTTTCTATGCCAAATTTATTGCGCACGGTTTCAAAATTGCAGACACGATTGCCAAATCGGTCAACAAAGACGCTTTTACCGGCGAAGAACTGATGCACGTTGTTTTGGCAGGAATCATTGCCGCGATTTTTTGGAACCTTTTTACTTGGTGGCGCGGTATTCCTTCGTCTTCTTCTCATACGCTTATCGGTGGTTTTGCCGGTGCGGCGATTGCCCTTGGCGGTTTTGGAGCAATAGTTTCTTCCGAAATAATCAAAATAGTTCTGTTTATCTTTTTAGCGCCTGTAATAGGATTTGTCGGAAGTATTATTATTACTATTGCAACCTTGCATTTGGTAAAAAAAGGCAAACCGGCGCGAATCGAAAAATGGTTTAAGCGGCTGCAACTTGTTTCATCGGCTTGGTTGAGCCTGCAACACGGATTGAACGATTCGCCGAAAGTGATGGGTATCATCTGCGTGGCGATTATTGCCTATAATAACATGGTGGACGTTGCGTCAATTCCGCACTGGTTGCAATTATCCGAAATCAACAATGTTCACGACTGGGTGCCTTTTGCCTGTTTTACCGCAATAGCAATCGGAACAATGTCGGGCGGCTGGAAAATTATTAAAACGATGGGCAACAAGATTACCAAAATTCAGCAGGTTGAAGGATTTTGCGCACAAACAGCCGGTTCGCTCACGCTTACTTTAACGGCACATCTTGGTATTCCGGTCAGCACTTCGCACGTTATTTCGGGCAGTATTATGGGCGTCGGCTCTGTAAAACGCCTGTCAGCTGTTCGATGGGGCGTAACAAGCGACATGATCACAGCTTGGATTCTTACCATTCCCGTCAGCGCAATTCTTGCCGCCATCATTTATTCGATAATGAGTCTGTTCACTGCTTGATCCGTTTTGAGAAGCGGGCGAGTGAATCGGGAAAAAATCAGAAAATGCACTCCGGCGCTCGTTTTTTCACGTTAAAAGTTGACAAAAAGCGGGAATGATTTGCTATATTTGCATATCGAAAAAAAAATAAAGAGGAGAAAACACACAAAAATTTATATAATAATATAATAAACAATACGTTATGTCGCAAAACATAGGATATGTCTCTCAAGTAATCGGACCTGTGGTTGATGTAAGTTTCGATGCCGAGAAATCTGCCGACGGCTTGCCGAGTATTCATGAAGCATTGGAGATAAAAAGATCCGATGGTCGGGTTCTTGTGGTTGAAGTTCAGCAACATATCGGCGAAAATACGGTTCGTGCGGTGGCAATGGACAGTACCGACGGCTTGCAGCGCGGATTAAAAGTACGCAGCATGGGACATCCTATCGCCATGCCGATTGGCGATCAAATCAAAGGACGACTGATGAATGTGGTGGGAGAATCCATCGACGGGATGAAAGAACTCGATCGCGACGGAGCATATTCCATCCACCGTGAACCGCCAAAATTTGAAGAACTGACAACGGTTCGCGAGGTGCTTTACACCGGTATAAAAGTCATCGATTTGTTGGAACCTTACGCGAAGGGCGGAAAAATCGGGCTATTCGGCGGCGCAGGGGTTGGCAAAACAGTACTGATACAGGAATTAATCAATAATATCGCGAAGAAGCATAACGGATTTTCTGTGTTTGCAGGTGTGGGTGAGCGTACTCGCGAAGGGAACGATTTGCTTCGCGAAATGATAGAATCGGGCGTCATTCGTTATGGGGAGGCATTTAAAGAAAGCATGGAGAAAGGACACTGGGATCTTTCCAAAGTCGATTATGACGAAATGGAAAAATCACAGGTAACCCTCGTTTTCGGACAGATGAACGAACCTCCGGGTGCGCGTACTTCCGTAGCTCTTTCGGGTTTGACGGTTGCTGAATCTTTCCGCGATTCGGGTTCGGAAACCGATAAAAGGGACATCCTGTTCTTCATCGACAACATCTTTCGTTTCACACAAGCCGGATCCGAAGTGTCGGCCCTCTTAGGCCGTATGCCTTCGGCAGTGGGTTACCAACCCACTTTGGCCACGGAAATGGGTATCATGCAAGAGCGCATCACTTCCACCCGAAAAGGATCCATCACTTCGGTGCAGGCCGTTTACGTGCCGGCTGACGACTTGACAGACCCCGCTCCGGCAACCACTTTTACCCACTTGGACGCAACCACGGTGCTCGACCGTAAAATCACCGAAATGGGGATTTATCCGGCGGTTGACCCTTTGACGTCCACGTCGCGTATTCTCGACCCGCATATTGTCGGGCAAGAACACTACGACACGGCTCAGCGCGTAAAACAGATTCTGCAACGAAACAAAGAGTTGCAGGACATCATATCCATCCTCGGTATGGAAGAACTTTCTGAAGAGGACAAACAGATTGTGAACCGCGCCCGCCGCGTACAGCGTTTCTTATCGCAACCTTTTTCCGTGGCCGAACAATTTACCGGGGTTCCGGGTTTGATGGTCTCTATCGAGGACACCATCAGGGGATTCAAAATGATTTTGGACGGCGAAGTGGACTACCTGCCCGAATCGGCATTCCTGAACGTCGGAACGATTGAAGATGCCATCGAGAAAGGCAAGAAACTCTTGGAACAGGTTAATAAATGATTGTAAATGAATGAATTGAGATTGGTCATCGTTTCGCCCGAAAAAAGAATTTTCAGAGGAGAAATTACGAGCGTAGCCCTTCCGGGGACGATGGGGAATTTTTCCATCCTGCCCAACCATGCGCCAATCGTATCCTCGTTGCGGGAAGGCCGGATAGATTATGTTACCGCCGACGGTGAGCAACATACGCTGGAAATTCACAACGGTTTTGTGGAAATGAGCGACGGCGAAGTTTCCGTTTGTGTTACCTGATTGAAACGAACGGCATCTCAAATACAAAAGAAAAAAATGGGAATTAGCGCAACGAAACGTGGTTTTATCGTGTCTTTGACTTTATTTATCGCGATATGCGGAGGCCTTGGGGCAGTCATACTCCATACCTTCCTTTCGGGACAGTATTTTGGGGCATACCCGCTCATTCCCGCGTTCTTTTATCTGCTGGGGCTGTTCAGTATCTATGCTTTTGAAGTCGTTCGAGATAAATATCCTCAAAAGCTGACGCTGTTTTATATGGCCGAAAAGATAATTAAGTTGTTGTTATCCATTATATTCATCCTGCTTTATTGCGTTGTGGTAAAAGTGCAGGTGAAAGCGTTCATCCTGACCTTTGTCGGGTTTTATGTATTGTATCTGATATTTGAAACAGGGTTCTTTTTCATGTTTGAATGGAACCAAAAAAAGAAATAGTTGAAAATGAAGCAATTGCGAATCGTTCTTGCCTTAGTATGTCTCCTGTCCGGTTTTTTTGCCGCTCAGGCCGACGACCACGTTGTTGTTCCACCGGAACAAAAGGAGAACGATGTAGATGTGAAAGGTATTATCTTTGGACATATCGGCGATTCCTACGAATGGCACATTACCGATATAGGGCATACTCACGTAACGGTACCCCTGCCGGTGATTGTTCATAGCTCGGTGTCGGGATGGCACGTTTTTATGTCTTCGAAAATCAGTCACGGGCATACTCACGATGGTTTCTACGTTGCGCCGGCCGGTTCTTATGAAGGAAAAATTGTGGAGAAAAACGCTGCCGGCGAGGAAGTGCGTCCGATAGATATTTCCATAACTAAAGTAACGATGGGGATTTTCATCAACTGTATTCTGTTGCTGATCATTATTTTGGGCGTAGCCAACTGGTATCGCAAACGCTCGCCCGAATCGGAAGCGCCTGGGGGCTTTGTCGGGTTTATGGAAATGTTTATCATGATGGTTCACGACGATATCATCAAAGAGGGGGTGGGGCCTAACTACCGGAAATTTGCCCCCTATCTGCTGACGGCTTTTTTCTTCATCTTCATCAGCAACGTGATAGGCTTGATACCCCTATTTCCCGGCGGGGCAAACGTAACGGGCAACATCGCCATCACGATGGTGCTTGCGCTGTTCACATTTTTTATCGTGAACGTTTTTGGAAACAAGCACTACTGGAAAGATATTTTTTGGCCCGAAGTGCCTTGGTGGCTGAAAATCCCGATTCCAATGATGCCATTCATCGAACTTTTCGGGATCTTTACCAAGCCCTTTGCCTTGATGATACGTCTGTTTGCTAATATGTTAGCCGGGCACATGGCCATTTTGGTACTGACCTGCCTCGTCTTCATCACGGCAAGTATGGGACCTGCAATCAACGGGTCGATGACCGTGGCTTCGGTGCTTTTCAGCGTATTCATGAATATGTTGGAAGTATTGGTCGCTTTCATTCAGGCTTACGTGTTCACTATGTTGTCCGCCGTGTTTATCGGTCTGGCGCAGGAAACAGGACATGGCGAACATAAAGCGAAAGAAGAAGGCGCGATTTCCTGAGGAAAAGAATTTTATAGAAAACAAAAATTGAATATAAACCATTTAAAAACAAAAAAGTTATGTTACTAACAATCTTATTGCAAGCTGCTGCAACAGCAGCCGGGATTAGTAAATTTGGAGCAGCGTTCGGAGCCGGTTTGGCAGTTATTGGCGCCGGTTTGGGAATCGGCAGGATCGGCGGTTCGGCCATGGACGGCATTGCGCGTCAACCGGAGGCATCGGGTGATATCCGCATGAGTATGATTATCGCCGCCGCTTTGGTCGAAGGTGTGGCGCTGTTGGCTGTGGTAGTTTGCTTTTTGGTTGTGTTCTTATAAAAAAAGAAGAACGATGTCATTGTTGTTACCCGAAAGCGGTTTGGTATTCTGGATGCTCCTTTCCTTTGGAATAGTGTTCTTTATACTCGCTAAATTCGGTTTTCCCGCCATTGTGAACATGGTGGAGAACCGGAAAAAGTATATTGACGAATCTTTGGAGAACGCAAAAGAAGCGAACGAACAACTTTCGAAACTGAAAGCAGAAAGCTCGGCTATCATTGCTTCCGCGAATAAAGAGCAGGGTCGTATCTTGAAAGAAGCGATGCAGGAACGGGATAAAATCATTAACGAAGCCCGCAAAAAAGCCGAATTTACCGCTCAAAAAGAGTTGGAAGATGCGAAGAAACAAATTCAGATGGAAAAGGACGAGGCCATCCGCGATATTCGCCGTCAGGTAGCGGTTCTTTCGGTGGATATTGCCGAAAAGATTATTCGTAAGAACCTCGACGAAGAAAAAAAGCAGATGGACATGATCGACCGTATGCTGGAAGAAGTGGTAAGCAAAAGCAAGAATTAACAGGAATATGGAAGTAGGAATACTCTCGATGCGGTATGCGAAGGCGCTGATTGAGTTTGCGCAGAAAAAAAAGGCGGAAGATTCGCTCTATCGCGAGTTGAGCGTTTTGGCAAACAGTTTCCGGACGCAGCCTGCATTGACCGAAGCCATCGATAATCCGATCATTTCAACGGGCGACAAATTCTCGTTGATTTGCGTTGCGGCTTGCGGAAATGCAAAACCGAGCGCGGAGTTGGCGAACTTTGTCCGCTTGGTCTTGAAACACAATCGCGAGTCTTACCTCCATTTCATGAGTTTGATGTATTTGGACCTCTACCGAAAACTGAAGCACATTGGAGTGGGGCAGCTTATTACCGCCGTTCCCGTGGACGAAAAAGTGAAACGTCGCATGACCTTGGCCGCCTCCCGATTTCTTCATGCAAAAATGGAGTTGAAAACCGTAGTGGATCCCTCTATCGAAGGCGGTTTCATCTTCGATATCAACGATTATCGCCTCGATGCGAGCGTTGCCACACAACTAAAGCGAATGAAACAACAATTTATCGACAAAAATAGGAGAATCATATAATGTCAGAGAATATAAGGGTAAGCGAGGTTTCCGAAATCTTGCGCAAGCAATTGGAAGGAATCGATACGCGCGTGCAGCTCGACGAAATTGGTACCGTGCTGCAAGTGAGCGACGGCGTTGTTCGTATATACGGCTTGCGGAATGCCGAATCCAATGAACTGCTGGAGTTCGACAACGGCATTAAGGCCATCGTGATGAACTTGGAGGAAGACAATGTAGGAGCTGTGCTTCTGGGGCCTACCGACAGGATAAAAGAAGGCTTCACCGTGAAACGTACCAAACGCATCGCATCCATCCGCGTGGGCGAGAGTATGTTGGGGCGCGTTATCGACCCGCTGGGCGAACCTCTCGACGGAAAAGGGCTCATTGGCGGCGAACTTTACGAAATGCCTTTGGAACGAAAAGCGCCGGGGGTTATCTATCGCCAGCCCGTGAACCAGCCTTTGCAAACCGGCCTGAAAGCTGTGGACGCCATGATCCCCATTGGCCGCGGACAGCGCGAGCTGATTATCGGCGACCGTCAGACGGGAAAAACAGCCGTAGCGATCGATACGATTATCAATCAGCGCAATAACTATTTGGCGGGCGACCCCGTATATTGCATCTATGTGGCCATCGGGCAGAAAGGTTCTACGGTGGCCTCCATCGTGAATACGCTGCGCGAAAACGGCGCGATGGATTACACCATCGTAGTTGCCGCAACAGCCGGAGACCCGGCGGCATTGCAGTATTTCGCTCCTTTTGCAGGAGCCGCTATCGGCGAATATTTCCGCGATACGGGACGCCATGCGCTTGTCGTTTACGACGACTTGTCGAAGCAGGCCGTTTCCTACCGCGAAGTTTCACTTATCCTCCGCCGTCCTTCCGGTCGCGAAGCGTACCCCGGCGATATTTTTTACCTGCACTCGCGCTTGTTGGAACGCGCCGCAAAAATCATCAATCAGGAAGAGGTTGCCAAGCAGATGAACGACCTTCCCGAAAGCCTGAAAGGTATCGTCAAAGGTGGCGGTACGCTCACGGCCTTGCCTATTATCGAAACACAGGCGGGCGACGTCTCCGCCTATATCCCCACAAATGTGATTTCTATCACGGACGGGCAGATATTTTTGGAGACCGATTTGTTCAATCAAGGGAATCGGCCGGCTATCAATGTGGGTATCTCTGTTTCCCGTGTGGGCGGTAATGCGCAGATTAAGGCAATGAAGAAAGTTGCCGGTACATTGAAAATCGATCAGGCACAGTACCGTGAGTTGGAAGCCTTTGCGAAATTCAGTAGCGATATGGATGCCGTAACCACCCAAATCATCGATAAGGGACAAAAAAATACACGTTTGCTCATCCAGCCGCAATACAGCCCGATGCCTGTTGAAGAACAAATTGCAATTCTGTACTGCGGCATCAACGGCTTGCTGAAAAATGTTCCTTTGGATAAAGTACAGGATTTCGAAAGTTCTTTCCTCGAATCGTTGAAGCTCAACCACCAAGAAGATGTGTTGGATGTGCTGAAAGCAGGCGAAATAAACGATAAAGTGTCGAAAGCCATTGAGGATACGGCTGCCATGGTTGCCAAACAATATTTGTAATCAAGTTTAAAAAGAGAAAACCGTCATGGCTTCACTAAAAGAGGTTAAAACCAGAATAAATTCGGTCAAGAAAACGCTCAAAATCACTTCGGCAATGAAGATGGTGGCTTCTGCCAAGCTGCACCGAGCGCAGGTTGCAGTAGGGAATATGTTGCCGTATCAACGGCGGCTGAATCGTATTCTGGCTAATTTTCTGAATGCCGAGCTGTCTATAGAATCTCCCTACGTGGATCATCGTGAAGTGAAGCGAGTGGCTCTTGTGGCTTTTTCGTCCAACAGTTCGCTGTGCGGCGCATTTAATGCGAATGTTATTAAGTCCTTGTTGCAGGCCGTAGCCGAATATCGCAAGTTGGGGCAGGATAACGTATTGATCTTCCCGATCGGCAAGAAAGTGGGCGATGCTGTGAAGCGCACAGGGCTTCAGGCACAGGGGGCTTTTTTGTCGCTTTCCGATAAGCCAACTTATCAGGAAGCCGATGCTTTGGCGCAACGTTTGATGGGCATGTATGCGGCGGGCGAAGTGGATAGAGTGGAACTGATCTACCACCATTTCAAATCGGTAGGAGTACAGTCTCTTGTGCGAGAAACCTATTTACCGATAGATTTGGAACAGCTCGTAGCAGAAAATAAAAATGACAAACCCGAAAGTAACCGTTTAAACGACTATATCATAGAACCATCTTTGGAATACTTGATTACCCGTTTGATCCCTATGGCGCTGAGCCAAAAACTATATACGGCATCCGTCGATTCGAATGCGTCCGAACATGCTGCGCGGACATTGGCCATGCAAATAGCGACAGACAACGCTAACGATTTGATACAGGATCTGACGATGGAGTACAATCGCTCCCGTCAGCAGGCTATAACGAACGAATTGCTCGATATTGTGGGCGGTTCTATGAAATAGTACAAAAAAAAAACATATCTTTGCTGTGAAAATCATAAAATTACACAGATATGTTTGATAACCAACATCGCCCGTTTGTGGCCCTATCGGACAATGCCGAGCTTTGCTTTGTGCCGAAAATGATGAACCGTCACGGATTGATTACCGGAGCTACCGGAACCGGGAAAACCGTAAGTCTGCAAACCCTTGCCGAAACATTCAGCGAAATGGGAGTGCCCGTTTTTGCGGCCGATATGAAAGGCGACCTTTCGGGTGTGGCAAAAATCGGAGGAAACAAAGACAGCGTTACAAAACGTGTGGAGGAGTATAAACTCTTCGACAAAGGATTCAAATACCAGCCGTTTCCCGTGCAGTTTTGGGATGTTTTCGGCGAACAGGGGCACCCCGTGCGCAGCACTATTTCGGCAATGGGACCCTTATTGCTCGAACGGCTGTTGTCGCTCAACGATACACAGGGCGCTGTGCTGTCGCTCGTCTTTAAGATTGCCGACGATAACAATCTGTTGCTTATCGATTTGAAGGATTTACAAAAAATGCTGGAATTTGTGGGAAATAACCGCAGCGATTTCTTGTTGAAATACGGGAACATCTCCGCGGCGAGTATCGGTTCTATTCAACGCAACTTGATGCGTTTGGAAAGTGAAGGAGCCGATAAATTTTTCGGCGAACCGGAACTCAATATTCAAGATTTGATACAGACCGACGGAGGTAAAGGGGTCATCAATATCCTTGCGGCCGACAAGTTGATGAACTCGCCCCGCGTTTATACTACGTTTTTGTTGTGGATGCTTTCTTCCCTGTATGAAAACTTGCCCGAAGTGGGCGATTTGGACAAGCCGAAACTTATTTTCTTTTTCGACGAAGCACACATGTTGTTCAGCGACATGCCCAAAGTACTGCTCGAAAAAGTGGAACAGATTGTCCGCCTAATCCGTTCCAAAGGCGTGGGCGTTTATTTCTGTACGCAAAATCCCGCCGATATACCCCAAATTATCCTCGGTCAGTTGGGAAACCGCATACAGCACGCTTTACGCGCCTACACGCCCAACGACCAGAAAGCGGTGCGCGTGGCTGCACAGACTTTCCGTCCAAACCCGAAATACGATACCGAAAAAGCGATTACCGAATTGAATACCGGCGAGGCCTTGGTTTCCTTCCTCGACGAAAAAGGCGCTCCGCAAATGGTGGAACGCGCTTACGTACTGCCTCCGCAGGGGCAAATCGGCCCTATAACGCCCGAAGAACGCAATCAGGTCATTCGCCGTTCTTTGGTTTACGGCGTGTATGAAAAACTAATTGACCGTGAATCGGCTTACGAGATTATATCGCAAAAGCAGGGTTTGCAGGAGGAAGAACGCCTGAGAGCCGAAGCCGAAAAAGAACGCATCCGTCAACAAAGAGAGGCGCAAAAAGCGCAAGCCGAAGCCGAAAAGCAAGCCCGCGCCGAAGAACGCGCCCGCAAAGCGCAGGGTGGGGGACTTATCAACGATTTAATCAAGCAGGTAGGGAAAAGCACTACGCGACAAATCAGCAATCAATTGGGGCGTTCGATTACGCGCACGATTATCGGCACGTTTTTCGGCGGAAAGTGATGTTTCCGGAAGCCATTCCGCTGTTTTGATGGCATTTTACGGGTAAATGGCTTTCTTACCGGCCAATAAAGTATTCTTCATCAACGAGATAATGGTCATCGGGCCAACGCCTCCGGGAACGGGCGTGATGTAAGAACATTTGGGGGCGACATTCTCAAAATCCACGTCGCCGGTAAGTTTGAATCCCGATTTCGTTTCGGTTGACGGAACGCGGGTCGTGCCCACATCGATAACTACCGCGCCTTCTTTTACCATGTCGTCTTTCAGGAATTTGGGAACGCCCAGTGCGGCGATAATGATATCGGCTTGCAAACAGATTTCTTTGATATTCTTTGTACGGCTGTGACAAACGGTTACGGTGCAATCGCCCGGATATCCTTTTTGCAGCATCAGGGTAGCGACGGGTTTTCCCACAATATTGCTGCGCCCCAATACGACGCAATGCTTGCCGCTTGTCTCGATGCTGTAACGGCGAAGCAGTTCGGTAATTCCCGAAGGGGTTGCCGAGAGGAAGCAGGGCAATCCTATCGACATGCGTCCGACATTTACGGGATGGAAGCCGTCCACGTCTTTGCGGTAATCGATGGCTTCGGTTACCTTGTCTTCCGAAATGTGTTTCGGTAAGGGCAACTGCACGATAAATCCGTCGATATCGGCATCCCTGTTCAGTTTGTCCACGCAAGCAAGCAATTCATCTTCGCTAACGTTGTTTTCGTAACGAATCAGGGTGGATTTAAAACCGACCTCTTCGCACATTTTTACTTTGTTGGCCACGTAAGTTTCGCTTCCTCCGTCGTGTCCGACGAGGACGGCTGCAAGGTGCGGTGTTTTTCCTCCTCTTGCTTTAATTTGTTGCACCTCTTCCGCGATTTCTTTCCGTATTTGCGCCGCTATGGCTTTTCCATCGATAAGTTCCATGTTCACCGTCTCCTCATATTTCGCATCATCTGTTGTTTCCCGTCTTTGGACGTCATCAGGCGCATCATTTTGCGGGTCTCGTCAAACTGTTTGATGAGCTTGTTCACTTCCTGTACGTTAGTGCCGCTCCCTTTGGCAATGCGTTGGCGGCGGCTTCCGTTCAGAATTTCGGGATTTGTGCGTTCTTTTGGCGTCATCGAATGGATAATCGCCTCAATACCTTTGAACGCATCGTCGTCGATATCAAGGTCTTTTATCGCTTTGCCTACTCCGGGAATCATCGATGCCAAGTCTTTCAGGTTGCCCATTTTCTTGATTTGATTGATTTGGGAGATAAAGTCATTGAAGTCGAATTGGTTTTTGGCGATTTTCTTTTGCAGGCGGCGTGCTTCTTCTTCGTCGTATTGTTCCTGTGCTTTTTCTACGAGCGAAACGATATCCCCCATGCCGAGGATGCGGTCTGCCATGCGTTCGGGATGAAACACGTCGATGGCGTCGAGTTTTTCGCCTGTTCCTACAAATTTGATGGGTTTATCCACCACCGACCGAATCGACAATGCCGCGCCGCCGCGCGTATCGCCGTCTAATTTGGTGAGGACTACGCCGTTGAAATTAAGGCGGTCGTTAAACTCTTTCGCCGTATTTACCGCGTCTTGTCCTGTCATGGAATCCACCACGAAAAGGATTTCCTGCGGATTGACAGCTTTTTTGATGGCAGTGATTTCGTTCATCATCTGCTCGTCAACAGCCAAGCGTCCGGCTGTATCCACAATAACCAAATCGTTCCCGTGCTGGCGGGCATATTTTATGGCATTTTGCGCGATTTCGACGGGGTTTTTGTTGCTTTCTTCAGAATAAACGGGCACCTCAATCTGTTCGCCGAGCACTTTCAGCTGCTCGATAGCGGCCGGACGATACACGTCGCCGGCAACTAACAACGGATTCTTGCCTCGTTTCGATTTGAGCATCTTCGCCAATTTTCCGGAGAACGTGGTTTTTCCCGAACCTTGCAAACCGGACATCAGGATTACGGCGGGCGATCCCTTGATATCGATATCGATGGCTGTGCCGCCCATAAGAGCAGCAAGCTCGTCGTGGACGATTTTCACCATCATTTGTTCGGGTTTCACGGCGGTAAGCACGTTTTGTCCGAGCGCTTTTTCTTTGACGGTTTCGGTAAATTGTTTTGCAGTTTTATAGTTCACGTCGGCATCCAATAATGCGCGGCGCACGTCTTTCAGGGTTTCGGCCACATTGATTTCGCTAATCTTGCCTTCGCCTTTCAGTATCTTAAACGACCTTTCGAGCCTGTCACTTAAATTTTCAAACATAATGCGTAAAAACTGATTTTTTTAAATTGGAGTACAAAGATAATGATTTATTGGTTTATTTCATGCGGAGATTCGTTGTTTTAATGACACAAGAACGAAATTTACGCCAATAAAAAATAAACGGGCAAAAGTGGCGGATATTTTGTCGTTTCGTCCCAAAATTTGCGGAAATGAAATAAAATTTTCAATTTGTTGCGCTGTTTCCTCGCATTTATGGATTTTTTTGCAAAATGAGCAAGTTAACAAATTGATTTTAGGCAAAATATGAGACTTTTTTTTGGGGTAAAAAGATTGTTTTTTGAAAAAAATGTTGAACTTTGCCGAAAAGAAATAAACTTAATAGCAGAGATGATATATAAATACCCATAGTTTTCATTGACGTTAAAATTATTTTAAAACTACAGGTCCCCACGAGTTGTGAAACTGGTGGGGATTTTTTAGTAACAGTCAAGCCGCCGGGGGGATAAAAAAAGTGACGGGATACCGGCCGGATACCCCGTCACCACTTGTTTTGCAGTCATCTAAAATTTGATGCTTACGCCTCCCATGGCGTTGAATCCTTGTACCGGAAAACCGTACCAAAGGTCGTATTTGCTAAACAGCAAGTTGTTGGCCTTGGCGTTGATCGAAAGCCAGTCGGTAAACCGGTAAACGGCGCCAAGATTCAGGTCGTTGATGTTGTCCATCTTCAGGTTTTCGCGATTGAAATACGACCAGCGGTCGCCCGCAAAACAGTAATTGAGTGTGAA
This sequence comes from Dysgonamonadaceae bacterium, assembly GCA_031272205.1. GTDB lineage: Bacteria > Bacteroidota > Bacteroidia > Bacteroidales > Dysgonomonadaceae > JAISUH01. The sequence continues at coordinate 44,086 of JAISUH010000039.1, forward strand.
TTTTAAATTGGCGATAACATCTATGGTTGCGCGGATGTCAGCTTCGAAACCGGGTTGGTTGTATGCTTTCGCATCGCTGATTTCGGCATCGTTAATCGACAAGCCTTTCACCGTGTAGAAATTCTTTTTCAAGCCGAGCGAAATTTCTAACGGCGACCAAACATTGCATAACATGCGTCCGCCGATATAGGATCGGGTCATGTCGGCGTAATACGGATGAAGATACTCTTGATTGGTATAAGCGCTTAGATTAGCCGTTTGTTCGAAGAGCAAAAAATGCTCGTCGCCCGTTTTCTTGAATCCTCCGAAAATATCGAAACGGAAGCCGTCGGCTTCTCCGATTTTCGCGCCCAGATCCATATCGAGAATCGAGAACGAGGGTTTCACGTAAGTCATCGGTTGCAGGTAACGCGATTCTTCCATCACGTTCAGATAACCGTTATCATCCACTCCGCCTCCGATGTTTGCATACAACGAAGAACGATCGGTTATGTTGAGCGATAAATTTACGTTTGGCGTGAAATGGATCCTGTCTTTGTCGGCGAACTTAAAGATGATGTTTGCGCCGAGTTTTGCATCCCAGTTATCGCCTTTGAAGCGGATGTATGGCGTTCCTTTCAGCAGAAAGAAGTCCTCGTAATCGGATGACGAGGGCACATCGTTAAACAGGCCGAGAACCTGTCCGTCGATACCGATGCGGCTGTCGTAATCCTCAAACGGTTTCTCCAAACCGACAATCGCTTCGAAGCGGTTACCGGCAAGACCTTTGTCGCTGAGTACAGCCCCGTATTTGGTGGAGAAATTTTTGTAATCGATAAGAGCTTTGTAGTTGAAATCTTCGTTATCGACCGATTGCAGGCCTGCGTTCAGGCCGAACACGCTGAGACCTTGGTTTTCATCATTGAAAATGCGCGTGTTACCGAAGGTGTTCCCGTAATAGTTGAACAGCGAATGAAGGTACGACGCGCCGATATTTAACTTGTAGGCGTCCGACAAACGGTCGTAAGCCAATCGGCCGAGGTTATCCATCCGGCAGGCCTTGTTTTTCGCGGGGTCGCTGTCCTGCACATATTCCACATTGCTGTTGGATGAATTGTGCATAAACGTGAAATTGAGCTTGTTGGCCTTTTCATCGATGATGCGGTAGCCAAATATCCCGTCGATATTGGCATTATTGCCCGCACCCAGCCCTATGTAGCCGCGTTTTTTGTCGTAAGGGATTTCGGTCATGGCGTTCCCGGGTTGCGACAAGGCGATTTCCAAGGGAGGGGTGGTTCGCCCTGCCCATGTCGAATAATCGGTATTCGCTTTTTTTATTGTCGGCTGTTGCAATGCCGGAAGCGAGTTGATTTTGTTGGCATCCTGCAACGTAGGGTTAAATTCGCGTTCCAGCTCCATTTGGCGGCGCAAGAGAGAATCCTGTCTTTGTGCGAAAAGGCTTGAAACCGAAAGTGTTACTCCGGCAATCAGCATATATGATTTTAACTTTTTCATTTTCGAATTGTATTTTTTAGTTGATGTGAAAACACCGTTCATTTTCAATTAGTTCAATCGTTCGTTAATCATTTCCGTAATGTCGGCTTCGCCGCCTTTGTAGTTCGCTTTCAAACTTTCGAGATACTGTTTTGCCTGAAAATCGTCGCCTTTGGCCTTGTAAGTATCCGAGAGGACGATGAGCGCACGCGCCATCCAATATTGGTGCGGCGTGCCTTTCTGCATGAACTCTTTCACCTGAGCCTCGGCTTTGTCGTAGGATTTCCAGCGATAATAGGTGTCGGCGAGGATGAATTGCGCTTCAGCGCCGTAAACGTTGCGCGTATCGTCGGCAATGGATTGAAAATCCTTCATCGCTTTTTCGGTTTCACGCACCTGTTGGTACGATTTGCCGCGCAGATAATGGGCTTCGGCGACGATTTCGGGCGACAGATTTTTATTGTCGAGCAGGGCTGAAGCGGCCTGCGCCGCTTCGTTATAGCCTTGCAGAGCATATTGCGAACGAGTTACACCCAATTGTCCGGTCTGTTTGCTTTCGGCGCTACGCGCACTGTTCGCCAAACGCGAATAATCGGCCAAAGCCTGCCGGTAATCTTTGTTTTCGTATTCGCTTTGCGAAGCGTAAAGCAGGGCGTTGTCCAAGAATTTTGCGTTGTTGGCGTCGATGACTTTTCGGAAGTAGGGCAGGGCTTGTGTTTTATTCCCTTTTTCGTCGGCCAACACACCAAGGTAATAGTTGGCGTCGCTGCTGTAAGCGCCGTTGGGGAAACTTTGTAAATAGCGTTGCATGGCTGTTTCGGCCTCGTTTTTCGAACCGCGCATATAAACGCCCTCGGCGGCAAGGTAAGTCAGAGAATCCTGTCGCGATGCGGTAATGCGCCTTCCCCCCGGAAGCGAGTTGGCGTAACTTACATACGATTGAATATCGTTCATGTCGCGATAAACGGTTTCGAGTGAAATCAGCGCCGAACGCGCATCATCGGAACCGGGGAAATTTTTGATAACGTTTTTGTAAGCCGTAACGGCTTGTGGATATTTTTCGGAATTGTAATACATCTGACCGAGCTGGATCCCCGCCTGACTGGCGAGCTGGCTTTGCGGATAATCGGAAATCAGCTTTTGTAAAACGGGAATGGCTTCGTTTTCGCGGTTGAGCATGGCCAAGGCGCGGCTTTTCTCGTAAAGCGCATCGTCGTAATATTGCGAATTGGGATATTTGCGCATCAAATCGTCGAGCGCGTTTATTTTTCCCTGATAGTTGCGCTGCAAGCCCATCACGAAGGCTTTCTGGTAATCGGCGTAATCGGCGGCCGCAGGATTGGCGTTTGCGGCGTTTGCATAATAACGTTCGGCTTCGTTGAAGTTGCGGGCGTAATAATAGGTGTCGCCTATGCGGTTGTATGCGTCGGCGTATTCCGCTTTGTTTTTGTTTGTTTCGGCGGAGATGTATTTCAGGAAAGCATCCCGTGCCGAAGCATATTGGTTTTGTTTGAAACGGGTGTAACCCAAATCGTACCATCCGGCGGCATAATTTCCGTCAGACGAAGCGGCGTTTTGAGTGAATAGTTGAAAATCGTTTGCGGCGGCAGTGAAATTGCGCAGGCGGTAATTCGCTTCGCCGCGCCAAAAATAAGCGTCGTTGCGGGCTTTAGCATCGTAATTGCCCATCGCAACGCTGTTGTTGAAATATTGTATGGCCTCGTCCATATCGCCGTTAATGAATTGTTGCGCACCTAATTGAAACAGGATCATTTGCTTGGCTTCCAAAATCCTGCGTCCCGGCTTGGCAATGCGATTGATGGCTGCCAGCGCGGCGTTGTAGTCTTTGGTGCTGAGAAAGGTTTCGGCAAGGATGTCGTTTACTTGATCGGTATAGGGTGAGTTTGGGTACTGTTTCAGGAAGTTTTCAAACAGCGTGATGGATTCGCTGAAAACCGAAAAATGGGTTTGGTGCGCCAGCAATGCGTAATTAAACATGGCCGTTTCGCGTACTTTGGGGTCGAAATTATCGCGTGAAGCGGCTTCGAAAGCCATCTGCGCTTTTTGTTTGTCGCCGAGTTTCAGGTAGAGTTGTCCGAGTTGAAGCTGGGCGTTTTGGCTCAGCTGGTCGTGTTCGCCAACGGCTTGCTGAAACATGCGGATAGCATCGGCGGTCTTTCCCGTTTCGGTATATGACAATCCAAGGAAATAGGCGTCGCCTCGCAAGGGCTTGTCGGTCGCCGCGATATAACGTTCGTAATAAGGAATGGCTTTGCTGATGCGCTCTTGCCGATAATTGGCATTCCCCAGTATGCGGTAAATTTCCGAGAGGTGTTCGCTTCGCGGATAGGTGTCGGCAAAAGTTTCGCCGAGTTGTATGGCTTGGTCGAGATTGCCTTTGAAGAAGGTGGCTTGTGCCGAATAAAATGCCGCTTCTTCACGGTATTCGGAATGGTTTCGTAATTTGTTGAATTGATTCAAGGCTGCATCGTAATGGCCGTTCGAGTAATCGATATAGCCAAGGTAATAGGTCGCGGCGTCGCGGTATTTGCTGCTGTTCCGGTGCAGCAGACCGAATAAGCGGTAAGCGTTGTCCTTATTACCCAACTGCAAATCGGTGTATGCCTTTCGGAAACTGTAATTTTCCTGTTCCGAAGGCGAAAGATAATCGAGATCGGCCTGCGCGAACCAGTTGCGGGCTTCTTCCCAATCTTTTTTATCGAAATAATAAGAGCCGATCAGGAAGTTCACCTGATTGCGGTGTGCCGTTTCGGGATGTGCGGTGAGAAATTCCTGCAACACCTCTCCGCTGTTTTCCCTGCCCCGGTAAAAAGACGAAGCGGCTGTCATGTATTCGGCTTCTTCCGCTAACAGCGGGTTTTTTGTGCTTTGAGAAAGGTATTTTTCGAGCAAATCTTCTGCGCCGGTGTAATTCCCGCTCAGATATTGTTCTTTGCCTTGATTGAACAGCCTTTCGGGCAATTGATGGTAAACGCTGCGTTGTGCCACGGACAGTTGCGCGACAAGAGCAAGGCTTACGAATAGGGTAATTTTTTTCATATTGTTGTTACATTTGTTATTGAAGTCGTAAATGACGACTTTGAATGTTCATGTTTTTACGAAATTAAATAAGTATTTTTTGCAATTTTTCAATTCCTTTACGAATGGAAGTCAGGCCGAAATCCTTCGGATTCAGTTGTTTTACCGGAATAAAAACGAGTTCCGAAACGTCGTCATTAGCGGTTAATCCGCTGAAATTATTCACTTTACACCGAAAAAACAAGTCCATCGTGTGAATTTCCATCTCCGAATATACGTAAATATTGGGAATGGAGAAAAGGAAAGATAATTCGATAATGTCCAACGTAGTTTCTTCCTTCACCTCGCGGCGGACGCTTTCTTCGGCAGTTTCGTCCATATCGCAGAACCCGCCCGGCAGGTCAAACGAGCCTTGGGCCGGATCTTTTGCCCGGCGGGCGACCAATATTTCGCCTTTTCCGTTTTCAATGACGGCAACCACCGCTGCCGACGGGTTGGCATAATAAATAAATCCGCAATTGGCGCAAATTTTCGATTTCGCGTTGTTCTCGCTAAAATTTTTTGAGCCGCAACGCGGGCAGAAACGAAAGGTATCGAGCGGGTGAGGCATAGTCTTTTATTTTATCGGTGAGAAACTTGTACGATATGTGTAGGAGGCAGTTCCCGGTTGCGTTTGTCAACGGCCTCAATGGTGTTGTCGGCCAATCGAACGAAAGCTTGTCCGATAATGCTGTCGGGATTGAGCGCAACGGGGCGGCCATCGTCGCCTCCCTCGCGGATGCTTTGCACAATGGGTATTTGTCCGAGAAGCGCGTAGCCTTTTTCTTTTGCCAACTTACCGACACCATCTTTCCCAAAAATATAATAGCGATTTTCGGGCAGTTCGGCGGGGGTGAACCACGCCATGTTCTCCACCAAGCCTAAGATGGGCACTTCCACCTTGTTGGCGGCGAACATGCTGATTCCTTTTCGGGCATCGGCCAATGCGACTTCCTGCGGAGTGCTCACGATAATGGCGCCCGTTATCGGTAGCGTTTGAACTAATGTGAGATGAATATCGCTGGTTCCGGGTGGAAAATCGATGAGGAAATAGTCGAGTTCGCCCCAGTCGGCATCAACAATGAGTTGCTTGAGGGCGTTGCCCGCCATCGCGCCGCGCCAGACCACCGCGTCTTCTTTTTTTACGAAAAAACCGATAGAGAGCATTTTCACGCCGTAGTTCGCTATCGGGATAATCAAATCGCGGCCGTCTTTCTTTTCCAACATCGGCGCGGCATCTTCGGCGCCGAACATTTTGGGGACGGACGGTCCGAAAATATCGGCGTCGAGCAACCCCACCCGGTATCCTTTTGTTGCCAAGGCAACCGCCAAGTTGCTGCAGACGGTGCTTTTGCCCACGCCTCCTTTTCCCGACGCCACGGCGATGATGTTTTTTACGCCCGGCAGCGCTTCGGCTGTTTCCGGCCGCGGCCGCTGTTTCGATTTCACGGCGATGTTGCCTTTGATCTCGATGTTGGGGCCGGCGTAAGTCAAAACGGCTTGCTCCGCCATCTTCACGAGCGATTTGATGAAGGGGTCGTTGGCTTTTTCGGTAATGAGCGAAAAGGATACTTTCGACCCTTCGATGCGGATGTCGTCTCCGAATATTCCCGCCGACACGATATCCTGTCCCGTTCCGGGGTAGCGCACGTGCTTCAGCGCGTCTATGATGAGTTGTGGGTAGATGGACATAAATTCAATTATTTGTGCGTTTGCCTATCAGCCATTGACACGTTGGCGTTCCGCCCGAAACTTCGATAATCGTCTTTTTCGATTTCTATTTCCGGTTCTTTCCATTCCGTTTTTTCGGGGCAGGCAAACCGAACATACTTGATGTTTAAACCGCGAGCAAGCCATTGTTGTTCATAAAAAGTTTGGATATTCGGAATCTTGCCGTCCGTGTTCGAAGCATATAAATTTTCGGTTTCGAGAAATACGGGGAGATTGTTTGCGGCAATCACCGCCTTGGTGTATGTGAAGAGAAAATGGCTGTCGGTTTTTAAATGGATAAAGCCTTGCGGATCGAGGATGCGGCTGTAATCCTTCATGAATCGGGTTGAGGTGAGCCGCCGGTTTGTTTTTTGCATCTGCGGGTCGGGAAACGTAATCCATATTTCCGAAACCTCGTTTTTTGCAAAAAAATGAGGAAGCAGCTCGATGTGCGTGCGCAAGAACACCGTGTTGGCAAGGTTTTCCTGCAAAGCTTGTGTAGCGCCTTTCCACATACGGGCACCCTTGATATCGATGCCGATGAAATTTTTTTCGGGATACAGCCGCGCCAACCCAACGGTATATTCGCCTTTGCCGCAACCCAATTCGAGGACAATGGGATTGCCGTTCTTAAAAAACTCGCGCCAGCTCCCTTTGTACGGAAATTCGGCTTTCTGCAACGTATCAAAAGTATATTGGAATACGTTGGGATAGCTTGCCATGTCGGCAAATTTCGATAACTTGTTTTTACCCATGTTTCGGATTTTGTACCACATAAACGGAAGTACAAAAATACGAATTTAACTTTAAATACGGGACTTTTGTCCTTCCTAAATATTTAGATGGCGTTAATGTGTATCATAGCTAAAAGTTCCTGTTGATGGTGAAACCGACGGGGATTTTTTTAGTAGAGAGTGCACAAAAAATCGTTTTGAAAAGGACAACATATTGTTTAAATACTTACCTTTGTCAAGCAAAACGACCCTAAAAACCTTTTATTATATGAAAGTAGATGACATAATGATACAGCTTGAGGCGAAACATCCCGGCGAATCGGAATATTTACAGGCTGTAAGAGAAGTGCTTAGCTCCATAGAGGAGGTATATAACCAGCATCCCGAATTTGAAAAGGCTCGCATCATCGAACAATTGGTGGAGCCCGACCGAATTTTTACTTTTAAAGTGCCTTGGGTGGATGATCAGGGCGATATCCATGTGAATACGGGTTACAGGGTGCAATTCAACAACGCCATCGGCCCCTACAAAGGGGGTATGCGTTTTCACGCATCCGTAACGCTTTCTACGATGAAATTTCTCGGCTTCGAGCAGACCTTCAAAAATGCGCTGACTTCGCTCCCGATGGGCGGAGCCAAAGGCGGTTCCGATTTCAGTATCCGCGGGCGGTCGAATGCCGAAATTATGCGTTTTTGCCAGTCCTTTATGTTGGAATTGTGGCGTTATATCGGCCCCGATACCGACGTTCCGGCGGGCGATATCGGCGTTGGCGCACGTGAAATCGGTTATTTATACGGGATGTATAAAAAATTAGCCCGTGAAAATACGGGAACCTTCACAGGAAAAGGCCTGTCGTATGGCGGTTCGCTGATCCGCCCCGAAGCTACCGGTTTTGGAGGATTGTATTTCGTGCATCAGATGCTTCAGGAACACGGTATAGACATCAAAGGGAAAACCGTCGCGATTTCCGGTTTCGGAAATGTGGCATGGGGAGCGGCGCTGAAAGCTGCCGAATTGGGCGCGAAAGTGGTTACGATATCCGGCCCCGACGGTTATGTTTATGATGCCGACGGCATTAGTGGAGAGAAAATCGATTACATGCTCGAATTACGCAATTCGGGAATGGATGTGGTGGAGCCTTATGTGGAAGAATTTACGAATGCCGTTTTTTATCCCGGAAAACGCCCATGGGAACAGAAAGTGGATATAGCTTTGCCTTGCGCCATCCAGAACGAACTGAACGAGGCTGACGCCAAACAACTTATCGAAAACGGCGTACAGTGCGTGGCCGAAATATCAAATATGGGTTGCACCGCCGAAGCGGTGGACACCTTCCTCGAACACAAAATCCTGTTCGCACCCGGAAAGGCAGTGAACGCAGGCGGCGTGGCAACATCGGGTTTGGAGATGTCTCAAAACGCCATGCACCTCGCGTGGTCAAAAGCCGAAGTGGATGCCAAGCTGCACCAGATTATGGCTAATATCCACGAACAGTGCGTGAAATACGGAACCGAAAAAGACGGCTACGTAAACTACGTGAAAGGCGCAAACGTTGCCGGATTCATGAAAGTGGCCGACGCTATGATGGCGCAAGGCGTCGTTTGACAAACAAAAGCCGTTATTTGACAATATAGAATCTAAGAGAACATTATGAAAAAACGCGCATAGCCGTGTGGAAGCAAAGCCACGCGGCTATACTTTTTTAGAATGGGGTAAAATCGTCAAGGAAAAACAGAACAGGGATAGATTTTTTTTATATTGTTCCCGTTCTTATGGAAAAAACAGAATTTCGATTCACTTTTTTTGTGAATCAAAAAACTTTCTTATCTTTGCATCCGAATAAATTTCATCTATGAAAGTTGATTTTGAAAAACAGTATTTGCGTGAACTGTACGAAACGGGCAAAACTTCAGATAAGCGTTACCGATTTCAACCTCAAATTATTAACGGTTATTTAAAATGTGTCAGAGCCTTGGTTAGCGCTGAAAGAATGGAAGAATTATTTACCTACGGCTCACTGAGATATGAAAAACTGAAAGGCAATAAAAAAGGGCTTTCTTCTTTGCGCATCAACGATCAATATCGCTTGGAATTTCGCGAAATAACAAATGCAAGCAATATACTTGAAGTTGAAATTTGCTCATTAACGGATATTACAAATCATTATAAATAAACTAATTATGAGTGATATAGGATTCCCTTTCCGACCTGTGCATCCGGGCGAACTTTTAAAAGAAGAGATTGAATACCGTCATTTGTCACAAAAAACGATAGCGAAACAGTTGGGTTTGCCATACACGGCGTTTAATGAGATTTTGAACGGCAAACGTCCGGTTACGACCGACTTTGCGCTGATTATGGAAGCTGCTCTTGGAGTGAGCCCCGGCTTGCTGTTACGGATGCAAACCGATTACAACCTGCAAGTGGCAAAACAAGATAAATCTGTTCTTAATCGTCTCGCTAAAATCCGTAAAATCGTGGCGATGTTATAGGTTGCAAGCGGTGTTTCCATGTCAGAGGAATCAATCCTTTTTAGAATGGGGTAAAATCGTCAATTTTTTCTTCTCGTAAATTTTTCGGGAATTGAAAACATAAATCACCAATCCGAGGAAAACCGAGGAGGCCGCGACTACATACATCGTCGAGAAATGAAATGCCGATATGATGTAACCGCCGACCAACATCCCCAAGCCATTGCCTAAATCGAAAGCTGTCAGATACGTTGAGGATGCGGTTCCCCGCTTGTCTTTCGGAGCCATGTTCACATATACGGTTTGCATGGCGGGGAAAAATGTTCCGAATCCGGTTCCTATAATGAAGGCTGATGTGCAAAACAAGGGCAGCGTTTTCGCAAAAGAGTAGGATACAAAACCGATGCAGATGATGGATAGCGCAAAAATGACGGCGTGGTGCAAATAACCTTTGTCCACCACTCTGCCCGATACCAATCGCGACATAATGATGCCCAAGGCTAAAAACAGAAACAATGTTCCGGGGTTTGCAATGCCGAGGCTTGTCCCGTAAAGCGCGGCGAAAGGGATTAGCGTTCCCCACCCGAAAGTGATCAGCACTTGGTTGAGAAAGATGGGAAATGCAGGGAGCAGAATGAAACGGTCGAACGAAATCGGCGGCCGCTCTTTGGGTGGTCTGTATCCCACTTTGATGAAACTGACGGCCGTGATGGCCAAAAAGCCCATCGCAATGGCGCTGCCAACCAACCACTTGAAGCCGATGGAATGGTAAATGCTCAATGCGATAAACGGAGCGACAGCCATGGCCATGTTGGTGAACATGCCGAAAAGACCGATTCCCTCAGCCCTGCGGGCTGTCGGGATAATATCGATGGCCACCGTGTTGGACGAAACGGTCGTAACCGCCCAAAAAACGCCGTGGACGAAACGCAGAATAACAAAGAATAGTACAGTTGCTGCAAACACGTATCCGAAATAGATGGAAACAAAAATCGATAAGCCAATCAGATACAGTATTTTTCGGGGGAAAATATCGACTAAATAGCCCGAAAACGGGCGGGTGAACAGCATAGCCAGCACGTATGATGAAAGCACGATTCCCACGCGCGACTCCTCAATGCCCAGCATCTCCGTCAGGTACAACGGGATGGTCGGCATGAGCAGGTTGAACGAGCATGCGGTAAGAAAATTCGAAGCGCAGGCGATGATGAAATTTTTGTTCCAGAGCGGTTCTCGTTGTCTCATGTTTGCAATCAGAGTTGCGGTATCGCAGCATCATTGTCGGCGGTAGCCGCATCGAAATATCGATAATATAAGAAAACGTTTGACGAAAAGAAAGGTTCGACGTCCCTTCACATTCCTCTCAAAAATATCGGTATGTTCCCTTCAGACCTTGAAAAGGACGTCAGAAAATTGCGCAAATTAGCAGAAAACCTGAATGAATTTGAACGGCAATTCAACGAAAATATGTTGCTCGACACAACGATAGACACAAAATTAAACCGTCTGCTCGAAATCGTTGCCGAAAAACAAAATTCAAGCCGTCATTGCGGGCTTGACCCGCAATCTCCCGAAAGCAAGGGGATTCTGAAACAAGTTCAGAATGACGTGACTAATAAAAAAGTGATTATTTTCACCGTTTACAGCGATACGGCGCGGTTTCTTTACAAAAACATAAAGAAATTGTATCCCAACCGCGTCGCCTGCGTAACCGGTTCGGAAGCAATGAGCAACAACGGCTATTCCGGCAAAAAATTTGAGCCGATATTGGAACGTTTTGCGCCATATACCAAACTCTACAAAGAAAAAGAATGGGATTTTGAAGGCGATTACGAAGAATGGAAAAACTGGATAAAATCCAATAGTCCAAAAACTTACGAGAAACTGCAAAATCCGGTTGATATTCTGATTGCGACCGACTGTTTGAGCGAGGGGCAAAATATGCAGGACTGCGACCTGATAATCAATTATGATATTCATTGGAATCCGGTGAGGCTCATTCAGCGAATGGGGCGCATAGACCGCCTTGGCTCGAAAAACGAAACAGTAAAAGGCATAAACTTCTGGCCTGCAAAGGACTACGAAGATTATCTAAACTTAAAATCGCGCGTGGAAAACCGGATGGCGGCGATGACGTTGGTTGGAACGGAACTGAACGAAGAACTTACGCCCGAACTGCAACAGATGATAAAAGACAATCCGCTGATTTCGGAACAGACGCAAAAAATGCTTGCCCAACTGCAACTCACTTGGGACGATGTGGAAGACGGCGAAGAAACGCTGGGCTTAAACGACCTCTCGCTCGAAGAATTCAGGCAGGAACTTGTTGATTTTTTCCGCCAAAAAGAAGAATTTTTCAAACAGATGCCAAACGGCATTTATACCGGATTCAAAAAGCGTCCGCACGAGAAATTCGTGCAGATTCCCGACAGCGTGATTGCCGTACTCGGCTACCCCAAACGCCCCGAAGATACGAAAGATTGGACCTATGACGAAATTCAAATCCTGCATCAACCTCTCGAACAGGGCAATTCCGGGTCAAAGCCCGCAATGACGATAGCGTTGAAAAACCGCAATGAAATTCTCAACTTCCTGCGTTTTCACAAAAAAGAGGAACGCTCTGTGCCAAAACCGGTTGATGACGGCGAGCCAACGGTGATTAAACTGTTTTGCGATGCAGTTGCGGGCTGGATTACAGCACAGGCAACACCTGTCGCCATTGCCGAGATTCAAGACCTTTTTGCCGGTAACGGCAGAGACGCGGCACGCCACGTCTCTGCGGCAGAAACACCATTGATAGAAGAAAAATTTCAGGTAAAAAAATTCGACTTAATTTGTTGGTTTGTAGTTTCAAAATAATTATTGTACCTTTGCATTGTTATTTTATGATTATCATTTTATGACGAAATTTTAAAAAATATGATTAATCCATTCATTACCAACGGTTATGCAGGTGCAAAATATTTTTGCGACAGGGAACAGGAAACGCAAAATATCCTTTCAATGCTCCAAAACGGCAATAATTTAGCGGTAATTTCACCGCGCCGTCTGGGGAAAACCGACCTTTTACGTCATTGTTTTTCGCAGGAAGATATAAAAAAGAATTATTACTGTTTCATTATCGACATTTACGCTACCCGCTCGTTGAGCGATTTGGTAAATAAAATGGGCAAAGAAATTCTTGACGTATTGAAAAGCAAAGGCAAAAAGGCGCTGACAACATTTGTGCAGTCGCTAAAATCGCTCAAATCCGAGATTACTTTCGACATAAACGGCAACCCCTCGTGGTCGGTAGGTTTGGGACAAATTTCCAATCCTGAAACTACGCTTGACGAGATTTTTCAATATCTGAACGCCGCAGACAAACGTTGTTTTGTGGCTATTGACGAATTTCAGCAGATTACAAAATATGCCGAAAGCAATGTGGAAGCCACTTTGCGGACTTATGTGCAGTATTGCAGCAATGCTCAGTTCGTTTTTGCCGGCTCGCAACGACATTTGATGGGAACAATGTTTACTTCCCCTTCGCGTCCTTTCTATCAAAGCGTTACCGTGATGAATTTAGAGCCGATCCCTTTGGAAAAATATAAAGCGTTTGCACAAAAATTATTTCGCATAAACAATAAACAACTTGATACACAGGTGGTTGATTTGCTGTACAATCAATTCGACGGCATTACTTTTTATCTTCAAAAAGTGCTGAATATTTTGTTTATGAATACCGAAGTCGGTGAAACTTGCAACGCTGAAATGATTGACGCTGCCGTTAAGTATATCATTGATTTTACGGCAACTACCTACGATGATTTGCTCTATCAACTGCCCGACAAGCAAAAACAGGTACTTGTGGCTATCAGCAAAACAGGAAAAGCAAAAAATATTCTTTCTCAAAAATTTGTCCGCTTCACAGGGCTGACAAGCAGTTCCATAAAATCTGCCGTCAAAGGGCTTTTGGAAAAGGATTTGGTTACTGTTAACAAAGACATTTATCAAGTTTATGACAAATTTTTTGAACGTTGGATAAAAAATTACAATATTTAAAAAATTAAATCTTGAAACAAAAAAACAATATGGACTTAAAAATTTTCAACTCCGACACTCTATACAATGCTACCGTGCATTTTTGTTCAAGGAATTAGGTATAATGCTGAACACCCATACGGCATTGTCGCTTGACGCAAAAACCGTTTTGGGCGACAATTTCAAAGACCGCGCGCCGTTTCAAAACGTTGCCGAAACCTATTTCGCCGGATTGGTCGATGACAGGGTGTTCAGAAGCAATCTATTCGACGAAAACATTGATGCCGAAGAAGCATTAAACAACACTTCCCGCGGCGATGGATTTATGATTTTTGCCCTGCATTTGGACAAAAAGCCCAACCGCACGGAAATATCCGAACTTACCCGCGCCTTCAATCAGCGTTCAAAGAAAATGCCGGTGCTGCTGGTGTTGAGTTACTTTCTCCCCTCGCCTGTTGGAGAGGGGTTGGGGGTGAGGTGCATTTCCCTCGCCCTTCCCGAACGCCTGCTTTATAAACAATCGTGGCGGCAAGGCGAAAAGGTCGGCAAAACAATCATTTTGCGCGATATTGATACCGAAAACACTCACGCCGGACATTTGCGGATTTTGCAAGATTTGGCAAATCATAATGCTCATAATTTCAAAGAATTGCACGAGGCGTGGCTGCAAGCGCTTGACGTGAACATCCTCAACAAACGCTTTTATGCCGAACTCTCGAACTGGTATTTCTGGGCGATGCAGCACGTTTCGTTTCCCGACGATAAAGAAAAAGATGCTGAAATCCGCAATTCTACCAATCTTATCCGCCTGATTACAAGGATTATATTTATCTGGTTTATCAAAGAAAAAGGGCTTGTACCGGAACGGCTGTTCGATAAAACGGCTATGCGTTCCGTCATTGCGGGTTTTGACCCGCAATCCCCCGATGCACACGATTATTACAACGCCATCCTGCAAAACCTCTTTTTCGGGACGTTGAACCAGAAAATGGACGAGCGCAAATTCGCAGGCAATACAGGCAGAAACGGTTTACAAGTGGGCGAATATGGCGTGAAAAATGTTTATCGTTGTGCCAACCTTTTCAAAATTTCGGAAGAAGAAGCGATGAAACTCTTTGCCGATGTGCCTTTCCTCAACGGCGGACTGTTCGACTGTTTGGACAGAGAAAATGAAGAAGGACGGGTGGAATATGTCGATGGATTCAGTCGAAATCCGAAAAAGCAGGCAATTGTTCCCGATTTCCTTTTCTTCGGAAACGAGCAGAATGTTGATTTGAACAGCATTTACGATACCAAAGACAAGAGTTACAAAGCCAAAGGATTAATCAATCTGCTGAACTCATACAAATTCACCATTGCCGAAAACACTCCGCTCGAAGAAGATGTCGCCCTCGACCCCGAACTGCTCGGCAAAGTGTTTGAAAACCTGTTGGCAAGTTACAATCCCGAAACACGAACCTCAGCCCGCAAACAAACCGGCTCGTTCTATACGCCCCGCGAAATTGTGGATTATATGGTGGATGAGAGTTTGAAAGCATTCCTTCTTTCCCGTCATTGCGGGCTTGACCCGCAATCCCCTGATTATGATAATTATAAAACGCTTGTTGAATATTTATTTTCGACTCAAAAACTTGATAATCAAGAAAATCATAATAAAATCGCGGTTCAGACAATCATTCAGAAAATTCAGACATTGAAAATCCTCGACCCCGCCTGCGGCTCGGGCGCATTTCCAATGGGTATTTTGCTCCGTATGGTGGACATTCTGCAAAAACTTGACCCAAAAAACGAACTCTGGAAACAGCGGCAAATCGACCTTGCCAACAAAATTGAAGATACCGAAACGCGCGAACAGGCAATTCAAAATATCGAAGAAGCATTCGCAAACAACGAACTCGACTACGGACGCAAACTTTTCTTGATTGAGAATTGTATTTACGGAGTTGATATTCAACCGATTGCTATTCAGATTTCTAAACTGCGCTTTTTTCTCTCTCTCGTTATCGAACAGAAAGCCGACAGCGCAAAAGAAAACCTCGGCATTCGCCCCTTGCCCAATCTCGAAACCAAATTTGTGGCGGCCAATACGCTGATTGGTTTGGAAAAACCGAAAATGGAAACCGGAAATGTGTTTACTAACGATATTACGCTTGAAATTAACAACTTGAAACGAAAATTGCAGGATATACGTCACAAATATTTCTCTGCAAACAATCGTACTCGCAAGTTGAAACTTCGCCAACATGACAAGGACTTGCGCAGCCAAATAGCAATATTGGTGGAAAAAATTGGACATTCACAAAGTAATGCGTTCAAAATAGCATCATTTGACCTTTTCGACCAAAACACTCACGCCGAATGGTTCGACCCTGAATGGATGTTCGGAATTACAGACGGCTTTGATGTGGTGATTGGCAACCCTCCATACGTGCAACTGCAAAACAACGGCGGCGCACTTGCCAAACAATTTGAAAATTGCGGCTACAAAACCTTTGCCCGCACCGGCGATATCTATTGCCTTTTCTACGAGCGCGGATGGCAACTGCTGAAACCGCAGGGACACCTCTGCTTCATTACGTCTAACAAATGGATGAGGGCGGGTTACGGCGAGAACACACGCCGCTTCTTTGCCGAAAACACCAACCCTCGGCTGCTTATCGACTTTGCAGGCGTCAAAGTGTTTGACAGCGCAACTGTCGATGTGAATATTTTAATGTTTCAGAAGGATAAAAACCGACAGGAAACTTCTGCCTGCATCGTCAAAAAATCAGGTATAAAAGATTTGGGCGTTTTTGTTCGACAAAATGCCGCTTGCTGTTCTTTTGGTACTGACAGTTGGGTTGTTCTTTCGCCCATTGAGCAAGGCATAAAGGCTAAAATTGAGGTAGTTGGCACTCCATTGAAGAATTGGGATATTAACATTTATCGCGGTATTTTGACCGGATACAACGATGCCTTTATTATCGACGGAGCCAAGAAAGCCGAATTGATTGCCGCCGACCCAAAATCTGCCGAAATTATACGACCTATTTTACGCGG
>JAISUH010000022.1 GCA_031272205.1 Dysgonamonadaceae bacterium
GATGAGTACGGTATTCTCGTTTTTCAGGATTTGTGGGGTTCGGGCGACTGCAACGGCGCTTGGGAAGATGCTATGAAACTGCACTCGCGCGAGCGGCGTTGGGAATATCCTGATAATCATACGCTTTTCATTGCTTCGGTCGAAGATCAGGTGAAGATGGTGCGCAATCATCCGAGTCTGTGCCTGTGGTGCGGCGGCAACGAATGGCCGCTGGCCAAAGATATTGACGAAAAACTGAAAAACGAGGTCTTCCCGCGTCTCGATCCGGAACGGCTTTTTATTAGTTATTCAACTGATACAGTGTTGATTGGCAATGATAAAACAGGCGTTGGTGATGGACCTTACGGCATTCAGGAATTGGAATGGCATTTTGAGCATCAATATCCGACATTCAATCCCGAAGCCGGCTCGGTCGGCTCGCCCGAAGTCGAGAGTATGCGATTGATAATGACCGAAAAAGAATTGGCAGAGTTTCCGCGCAACGGACGAACATTCGATGCCACTTGGCGTTACCACAAAGACCTCGGCTATGGCAATCATCTCGAACGCTACGGACAGGTTACCAATATCGAGACCTATTGCAAATATGCTCAGGTAGTTAACTACGACCAGTACCGCGCGTTTATGGAAGGACGGGCATCGCGAATGTGGGAATGGTACACCGGCATCCTTATATGGAAAACGCAAAATCCGTGGACTTCGCTGCGCGGGCAGATGTATGACTATTATCTTGATGTAAATGCCTCATTATACGGAACAAAGAAAGGCTGCGAACCGTTGCATCCCGCTTATAACCGCGCAAGCCGTAAGGTAGAACTGTTGAACACCGGACTTGGCAAACACAGCGCCACTACCGTCAAAGCACAGATTTATGACCTGTCGGGCAAGGTGGTATGGGAAAAAGACGCTGCCGCGCCGATCGAAGCGAACAGCACAGTGCGGCTGTTTGAAGTCCCCACGCCCGATACAACTCAAATCAAAGGCGCTTATTTCCTGAAACTTACGCTATTGGAAAACGGCGCAAAACGGACCGACAACGTCTATTGGCTGACGACTGTCGAAAACGACTTCACGGCGCTGACAAAGATGCCGCCGAGTAAACCCGAAGTCGCTGTAAAACTCGACAAATCAGGCGACAACTATACGGGCACGGTGCATCTGAAATCCGACGGCAAAATTTCGTTCTTCAACCGCATCAAGGTATTCGACCGACAGACCGGCGAACGCATCCTGCCGGTGCATTATTCCGACAACTATATCACGCTGATGCCCGACGACGAAGCAAGCGTCAGCATCGAGTTCACGTCACCAATTCCAAAAGATCGCATCGAGATTGCTATCGACAGCTGGACTGCAGAACGTTTAATAGGGGGATATGGCAAAGAATAATCCACATTATTCGTAGGGCGAAAAGAAGGCGCCTCCCCTCACCCCTGCATCTGCGCGACCACTAAAAAAAGAAACAAGGCCTTTTCTTTTCCATCAGCAGGCCGTGGTTGCCCGCTTCCGCTTTTTTTATAATTACGACAGCAGTTTCTTCACCGTGTCGGAAATGGCTCGTCCTTCGGCTTTTCCGGCAAGCTGTTTCGATGCCGCGCCCATCACCTTTCCCATCTCTTTCATCGATGTAGCGCCGGTCTGAGCAATGATTTCCTTCACGGCCGCTTCCAAAGCTTCGGGCGAAAGCTGTTCGGGCAAGAAAGACTGTATGATTTTCACTTCGGCCAATTCTTTTTCGGCCAATTCGGGTCTGTTTTGCGAGAGGTAAATCTCGGCGCTGTCTTTGCGCTGTTTTACCATTTTTTGAAGGATAGAAGTTGCCGTATCATCCGATAACTCGTCATTCGCCCCTTTTGCCGTTTTAGCTTCCAAAAATTCTTTTTTCACGCCTCTCAAGGCATCAAGACGCACTTTATCTTTAGCCAGCATGGCTTTTTTTATCTCTTCGCTTATTGTTTCAAACAATCCCATAACTATTTAATTTTATATGTTTTACATTATTTATTTCGAATATTTTTCCAAGTCGAACAACGATGCCTGCTTAGTGCGCTCTTCGTTGTGGTAAGCTCTCGGATTGAAGTCGCTCTCGCGTTTGAAGACAGGTGTTTTTTCCAAGGCCTCAATAATTTTATCGTCATCCATTTCTTCGAGCGTCAATACAAAGGGCTCGAGATGCGAAGTGGTTGTAAGGATACTCTTCAAACCCTCTTTACCGTAATATTTCTCAATCAGCTTCTGTTCCTGAAGTATGCGTTCGCGTTCGACATCTTCGCGTATCTTGCGTTCCAATTCCTCAGCTTTGTTCTCGATGTCGCGTTGTTTTTCAATACCCGGCACATTAGCAATAGAAAATCCGGTGGCGAGAAGCGTAACTTTCACATCCTCACCTAATTCATCTTCAACGGCTGCACCCCAAATCACTTCAATATCGCGTCCAAACTTCGACATAAACTCGTGCATCGCGTTCATTTCATCCATCATAAGCGGATGCTCTTCCCCAAACGAAATGTTGATGAGAATTTTTTTCGCGCTGAACACATC
The DNA here is from genome assembly GCA_031272205.1 of Dysgonamonadaceae bacterium. Lineage (GTDB taxonomy): Bacteria > Bacteroidota > Bacteroidia > Bacteroidales > Dysgonomonadaceae > JAISUH01. Next base: position 2,542 of record JAISUH010000022.1, read on the forward strand.
GTTGTTGTTCAACAAGGGTGAGTGCAACGCATCTTTTATAGCCTCGTTCACACGGTCTTTGCCTCTTCCCACTCCACGGCTCATAATGGCTACGCCGCCATCTTTCAAGGTCGTATTCACGTCGGCAAAATCAAGGTTCACATGACCATGAATAGTGATGATTTCGGCTATGCTCTTTGCAGCGATGGCCAGCGTGTCATCAGCGCGGGCGAAAGCGTTGAGCATGGTCAAATCGTGGTATATATCACGAAGCCGTTCGTTATTGATAACCAACAGCGCATCCACATTGGCTGCAATTTCTTCCACTCCTTTCAGAGCCTGAATGATTTTCGAAGATCCTTCAAATACAAAAGGGATGGTAACGATACCTACGGTAAGAATTCCCATCTCTTTGGCTGTACGAGCCACGACTGGAGCTGCTCCCGTACCGGTTCCGCCGCCCATTCCGGCGGTGATGAATGCCATGCGCGTGCCGTCGCTCAACAAATCCTGAATCAGGTAGAGGCTTTCTTCCGCCGCACGTCGAGCTACTTCGGGTTTGTTTCCGGCGCCCAAACCGCCTGTCGTTTGCCCACCCAACTGCACTTTCACGGGCACGGGCGATTTCATCAATGCCTGATTATCGGTATTGCAAAGTGCAAAAGAAACATCGTGAATACCTTCCTGAAACATGTGATTCACGGCATTTCCGCCGCCGCCGCCTACGCCAATCACTTTGATGATGGCTTCCGTGCGACTTTGTAGTTGAAAATCTAATAAATCTATATCGTCACCCATAATATTGTGTTTTTTATTTTGTTGTATATCAATTATCTGAATTTTTTATTCTTCTTCATCCTCATCGTCTTCTTCATGGAACATTTCATTGAAGAAATGCCCCAAAAAACCGCCTTCGTTATTCGAATGTTCTTTTTCCTTCCTCTCTTTCTCTTCTTTCTCTTTCCGTTCTTGCAACTTTTTGAGTCTTTTTTCTTCTTTTTTAAGTTCCTCAATCTGCTTTTTTTGTTCGTTTCTCTGGCCGTGATTCCAAGGAAAAGACCATGATGATTTCGATTTATCGCTTTCTCCGTCCGCCGCTTCTTCGATAAGTATCTTTTCACAATCTTCTTTCGCGAACAGCAGCATACCCAAGGCCTGGGTCATAGCGGGATTGTTTACGATTTCGGGCGAATTGTTTACCATTGTTTTTTTAGCAGAGGCTTTCCTTACAGGCATTTTCAGTTTTTCGGTCAGATACAAATCGAGATTCCTCAACTGCGAAGCCCCTCCGGTAATAATCAATCCGGCGCCCAATTGTCCTTCGTAACCCGAAAGGCGGATTTGCTCTTTCAAATTGGCGGTAATTTCGTCCAAACGCATACGGATGACTTTGTTGAGTTCCACCAGATCGATTTCGGGTTTCTGCGAAAAGGGGGAGAACAACCCGTTGTCCTGATTATCTTTTGCCTTGCCGAATTTGGTTTTGTATTGCTCTGCGTCGCTCTCCACAAAATTGAGTTCGCAAATATCTTTGGTTATGGTGCTCCCACCAAAAGGAATAACCGCAAGATGACGGAGAATGCCGTCTTTGTAAACCGAGAGTGTAGTGGTGCCCGCGCCAAAATCGACAAAAGCGCAACCCAACTGTTTTTCTTCGTCGTTGAGCGTAATGGCGGCAGAGGCAAGCGGCCCAACAATGTAATCAACAATCGGTAAGCCCAACTTTTCCTCGATGCTTTTTTTAATGTTTATCATCAGGGTGGGACGGCCAACGAGGATTTCAAAACCGGCTTCGATTTGCGAGCAAGTTACCCCTACCGGATTGTTTTCCGGACGGTCATCAACAAAATACTCCACATCAGCTACCGCATACTTGCGGTTTAATTCGGGCTTGTAGTCTTCGGCTTTTCGGCGCAATTGTTCAATCACCTCCTCTGTAACGATGCCCGACGAGGTTAATTGCTTCATTTCCCGATATTTTTCGGTGTGGAGCGACTGTCCGCCGAGCGAAACATAAACCCGTCCAATTTTGCGCGGCGGTTGCAATTTATTTTCCAACAGGTTTATCAATTTTTTGACAATCCCGCTCGTTTTTTCAATGTTATACACTAAGCCGCGGCGAATGCATCCGTCGGAAGGAATACTTACGCTTTCCGACACCGAAATGACGTTGTTTTCGTTCATCCGCCCTACAATGCCCCTGATTTCCGAACTCCCAAGGTCAATGGCTACTATAAATCCTGTTTGCATTCTATTTTGTTGTTTAAACTGTTATCATCAGTGTTATATAATTGAATATCAATATTTTATTTTTTCGTACAAACCACTTGATTGTCGTATTTCAAATTAACTTCGGAATATCGGTTCCATCCCACAACATTCAATCCTTTTTCGATAAAAAGGGTGAATTTGGCCAATTTGGCAGGGTAATTATCCAATTTTCCCAACACAATGCGAAAATCGCCAATGCGAGGCACAATCTCCACATCGCGGTTTTTCCGCACTACAATTTGATCAACCCACGCATCCCAATCGGGATTGTTGTTCAGGAACTGTGCAAAATCGTACAATTCATTTTTGGCGTAATCTTCCTTGACAGATCCCGTTACTAACGGAACATAAACGGCATAGCTCAACGAAACAGGCATCCGTTCGCGGTTGTTATCGATATAATAACTGGCTCCCGCATCGGGGATAACCCGCAAAACGGGTTTCCGCTGATAAATAGTTGCCACGACTACACCCTGCGCTGTGGTATATACATCGGCCGATTTCACCAAACGGTTGGTCAGGATAGCTTCTTTTATCGCAAGAGTATTCACTTCCCGCAAAAGCTTGCCCACAGGGTTCAGACCTTTTTGCTTCACGAGCGCTTCCACCTCGGACGATTGGATAAATTTGGTATTGACACTGTCTTTCACGATGACCTCAAAACCGTCGCACACCTCTGTCTGTGATGTTTTTCCAAAATAAAACACCGCAAAAACGAGGTAGCCGACAATCAGCAATGCCCCAAATATGACCAAGAACTTCTTCATATATTCTATTTACAAAGATACATCAACTATTTCAAAAAGAAGCCTTAAAAGCCTTTGTTTTATTCAAATTATATGCGAGGATGCCAAAAAAATCACGACTGTTTCCCTTTCAATATCTTTTGAATATCGGGCAACAGAAATTCGATGTCGCCCGCACCAAAGGTTACCAACACCTCTATATTGTTCTTCCCCTGCAAATAATCCAACAATTCCGATTTCTTCAACATCACTTTATTTTTCGATGTCATTTTCTCGAAAATCAATCCCGATGTAACGCCCGGAATAGGATCTTCCCTCGCCGGATAGATGTCGAGAAGGATCACATTGTCCAACTTAGACAGGCTCGCGGCAAAATCGTCGGAGAAATCGCGTGTCCGCGAATACAGATGGGGCTGGAAAACGCCCAAAATCCGCTTATCGGGATACAACATCTTTATGGAGTCTATGGAGGCCGACAACTCGTCAGGATGATGCGCATAATCATCGATGAAAACGGCGTTTTTGGTCTTCAAATGAAAATCGAAACGCCGGCGAGCGCCGGCAAAAGATTTCATCGCGCAGCGCAACTCATCGGCGTTCACTCCGCACAAGCTTGCCGCAGCAATGGCCGCCACCGCGTTTTCTATGTTTATTTTCACAGGGACACCCACCTCTATGTCGGGAATGCGTTGGCCGGGCGAGACAAAATCAAAAACAATCGTCCCGTTTCCGATGCGGATGTTTTCGGCATGAAAATCGCCCTCCGTTTCGGAATAGGTGAAAATGCGAACCGACTCGGAGCATTGAGGCCTTACATCAATATCTTTTTTGATGATCAAATAACCGTCAGGACGGATGAGCGAGGTGAATTTCTCGAAACTCTCCCGATACGCCTCCGGCGTCCCGTAAATATCGAGGTGATCGGGATCGGCCGAAGTGATAACGGCAATCCAGGGGTGCAGCCAATGGAAGGAACGATCGTATTCATCGGCCTCGACCACCGTAATGGCGCTTTTATCGGACAGCAGCAGGTTATTATCGTAGTTTTTGAGGATTCCCCCAAGGAATGCACTGCAATCGATGTGCGACTGTTTCAGCAAATGTGCCGTCATGCTCGAAACGGTAGTCTTTCCGTGTGTTCCGGCAACGCAGATGGCATCGCTAAACTTGGTGATTTCACCCAATACCTGCGCACGCTTCATCAGGGCAAATCCGTTTTTGCGAAAATAGCCCATTTCACCGTGAGAATCCGGTACTGCCGGAGTATAAACAACTAAGGTTTTCTCCTTGTCGAGAAATTCGGTAGGGATAGCATTTGTGTCATCGTCGTAATGGACGAAAGCGCCCTCTTTTTCAAGCATCTCAGTCAGCTGTGTGCGCGTGCGATCGTAGCCGCCCACGCGCTTGCCCTGCGACAAGAAATAACGGGCGAGATTACTCATCCCGATACCGCCAATCCCGATGAAATATATTAATTCATAATTCATAACCGACCTGTGATGAGCAATTTTTCACTTTTATAATTTTATCTATCTCATCCACAATTCGTTTTGCCGAATCGTGTTGCGCTAATTTTGCTATGTTGCGACTCAATTGTTTCAATTGATTGTCGTCGTTTATCAAATTCAACGCAACGTCGAAAAGATGAGCCGGAGCCTCGATGTCGGCAACCATTACGGCAGCGCCTTTATCCGTCAAAGCCTGTGCATTTTTTGTTTGGTGGTCTTCGGCCACATTGGGCGATGGCACAAGGATTACAGGTTTTTCGAGCAGGCAAAACTCCGAAATCGAACCGGCGCCGGCACGCGAGATGACCAAGTCAGCCACAGAATAGGCGTAATCCATACGCGAAACAAAGTCGAAAAGATGCACATTAGCAGGGATTTTCCCTTCTGTTTGCAATTTCAGCATCTCGTTGTAGTAATATTTTCCGCACTGCCAGATGATCTGCACGTTTGATTCGCCAATTTTCGGGAATGAGCCGACGATACTTTGGTTTAACGTCCTTGCTCCGAGGCTTCCGCCCACCATGAGCGCCGTTTTTCTATCGGGGTCGAGGCCAAAAAACTCAACACCTTTTTTTCGATTTTCGTCCGAAACCAGCAAATCCTGACGGCAAGGGTTTCCCGTGAGAACTATTTTTTCTTTTGGAAAAAAACGTTCCATTCCGTCGTAAGCCACGCAAATACAAGCTGCGCTTTTTGCCAATATTTTGTTGGTTACGCCCGCGTATGAATTTTGTTCCTGTATGAGCGTCGGTACGCTCATCGATGCGGCAGCCTTTAAAACCGGGCCGCTGGCATATCCCCCCACGCCCACGGCGATATCGGGCTTGAAATTGCACACGATTTTTTTCGCCATGCGCAAGCTTTTCAGCAATTTCAGGACGACGGAAATATTTTTGAGCAGGCTCTTACGGTCGAAACCGGCCACAGGCAGTCCAACAATTTTGTATCCCGCCGCAGGAACACGTTCCATCTCCATGCGGTTTTCCGCACCCACAAAAAGAATTTCGGCATCCGGCCAATGCACTTTCACGGCATTGGCTATGGATATGGCGGGGAAAATGTGGCCGCCGGTGCCACCACCGCCAACAATTACGCGAGGATTATAACGGGTATTGTTCATATCTTAATATTTTTTTCATAATCAACATTTTATCAAACTTTTATCACCTCAAATTCAACTTTATCTTCCAACTCTTGAATAAGTTTTGGAGCATTTTCTTCCTCAACGAAATCGTCGTTTTCGGATTTGCCTTTTCCCGAATTTCCGCCCTTTTTGCCCTTTTTCTTGACTTTACCAAAACGGTCAGCGCTAAGAATGAGGCCAAAATAAGCGCAGGTGATGAGTGTGGACGTCCCACCACGGCTAATCAATGGCAAAGGCTGTCCTGTAACCGGAATCAGGTGTACGGCTACTGCCATGTTGATAAAAGCCTGAAACGAAAGCATCATAGCCGAGCCCAAAACGAGGTATTTAGGGAAAGGATTTTTGATTCTTTTCACGATCAAGCCCGCACGAATAAGAATGAAAATGTATAGTAAAAGTACGCCAATTCCGCCAATAATGCCCATTTCTTCGATGATAATGGCATATATGAAATCGGAATAGGCCTGCGGAAGAAAATCACGCTCGGTGCTGTTTCCGGGAAATTTCCCGATAATGCCCCCATTAGCAATAGCTATCTTGGCATGCGCTACCTGATAATTTTCATCGGTAATCACAAATTCATCGGTTTCATTGGCTAAGTCTGTCCCTCCAAAACGTTCGATACGAGCTTTCCAGGTACTGAAGCGGCTCAACGGACCGCTTTCGGTCGCCGATTCGGGGATTATCTTCAACATCAAGACCGATACAACAGCCAATGCTACTACCGCTATGGCTACTTTGGCCAAACGCATGAATTTCACATCGCCGACAAACATCAGCATGAAACAAACCGTAAACAACAAGATGGCCGTGGAAAGGTTATCCATGGCAATGATGCCGCAGACCACCACCATCAAGCCTATCATCCACTTAAACAAGGTGGAATCGTTATCCCCTTTTTGCCGGCTTAACAGCCATGCTATGGTGCCCATAAGCGATATTTTTGCAATTTCGGACGGTTGTATGGTAAACCCGAAAATGGAAATCCACCGTTCCGCACCATTGACGGTGGTACCGATGAATGGTGTTAAAATCAGCAGGAGGATAGAAACCAGCAAAATAAAAATCAACGACGAGAAATATCTGTACTTTACATTGTGAATCAGCAAAATCATGCCGATACCGCCAATCAAAAACATGGCATGCCGCAGAATCGGGCCCCACTGGTTTTGCTGGCGGTAAACAATAGTGCTCGTCGCGCTGAAAATTTCCACCAACGAAATTACGCAAAGCGTTAAAAATATAGCCCAAACAACCTTATCGCCTTTAAAAATTTTGCCGAATTTCGACATTCGAGGTTTGGGATCGGGTTCGGGAATATGGATATCATTTTCTTTCATAAGTTATTTACTATAAGGTTATCAAGGCATTACAACCTTCTCACACATTCTTTAAATTGGTCTCCCCTGTCTTCGTAGTTTTTAAACAAATCGAAGCTGGCACAGCAGGGCGAAAGCAAAACGGTATCGCCCTTTTGAGCCAATCGATAAGCTTTACTAACCGCTTCCTGCATCGAAGAGACATCTTCAATCGCATCGGCTTTGCCATCGAAAAAAGCGTGCAGCTTGCGGTTGTCTTTTCCCATAAAAATGAGCGTCCGCACTTTCGCCTTTACCAAATCTTCAATTTCGGTATAGTCGTTACCTTTGTCTGTCCCGCCAAGAATCAAAACCACTTTCGTGCGCATGCTTTGCAGGGCATACCAGCAAGAATTGACATTGGTCGCCTTGGAATCGTTGATATATTGCACGCCTCTTACCACAGCGACCTTTTCCAAGCGGTGAGGAACGCCCTTGAAATCGGCCAACGACTGGCGGAGGTTTTCGTCCGAAATATCGAGGAGCTTAGCCACGATACCCGACGCCAACGAGTTATACAAATTGTGAGTCCCTTCGAGTGCAAGTAATTCCTGTTCCATATCGAATCGATGTTTTTTTACATTGATTACCATTTTATGGTTTTCCAAATAGCCCAAGGCTTCGCCGTGTTTGGTTTCTGCAAACGGATAAAGCGTGGCCGAAGGCTTCAGTTTTTCGATTTCTTTCGTTACGACGGGATCGTCCATCCAATATATGAAAGCGTCGTCAACCTGCTGGTTGCGAATGATGCGCATCTTGGCATCCACGTAGTTTTGCATGTTGTGGTCGTAACGGTCTAAGTGATCGGGTGTGATGTTCATTAACACCGCGATATCGGCTTTGAAATCGTAAACGCCTTCCAACTGGAAGCTGCTCAATTCCAGCACATAATAATCGTAATTCTCTTCTGCTACCTGAAGTGCGAAACTTTTTCCGATATTCCCGCCCAACCCCACATTCAATCCGGCAGATTTAAGAATGTGGTAAATCAAACTTGTGGTGGTGGTTTTTCCGTTACTGCCTGTGATGCAAATCATCTTGGCATTGGTGTAACGTCCCGCAAATTCGATTTCCGAAATCACACGGATTCCTTTCGTTTTTATTGTTTGCATCAACGGTACCGTATCGGGGATTCCGGGACTTTTCACTATTTCGTCGGCAGAGAATATTTTATCTTCCGAATGACCATTTTCTTCATATTCAATTGCGTAACGGCCAAGTATTTCCTTATATTCCGGCTTAATAGCGCACGAATCGGACAGAAACACGTCGAAACCTTTCTTTTTGGCCAACACCGCCGAGCCAACACCGCTCTCGCCACCACCCAAAACTACGATTCTCGACATCACAGTCGATGTATGCTCGGTTGGTCTAACGTTTTTCTTTATATGTCTCTTAAAATTAAATACAAATCCCATACAGTTTCTTTTTTTCAATTCTCGTTGTGAAAATTTAAATCGCCTATTTCACCTCATTTTCAATGTCGCCAAACCCAAGACCACAAGAATGATGGTTACCAACCAGAAACGGATTACGATTCTCGATTCCGGCAGTGGCGTCAAGGGCTTTTGAATCAGCGCGTCAATTCCGTCATTTCCCTTTTTTTGGAAATGATGGTGCAGAGGTGTCATCTTAAAAATGCGTCGTCCCTCGCCGTATTTCTTTTTCGTGTATTTGAAATAACCCACTTGAAGAATTACCGAAAGACTCTCCATGAAAAACACGCCGCACAATATCGGCAACAGCAATTCTTTATGTATCAGCACGGCAAAAACGCCGATAATCCCGCCCAACGTAAGACTTCCCGTATCGCCCATAAATACCTGCGCCGGATAGGCATTGTACCAAAGAAAACCGACAGTCGCCCCGATGAAACAGGCGGCAAAAACCATCAATTCCTCACTGCCGGGGATGTACATGATGTTCAGATAGGCCGAAAAATTGACGTTACCCGACACATAAGCCAAGATTCCCAACGCAACGCCGATGATACCCGAAATGCCGCCGGCCAAACCATCCAGCCCGTCGGTCAGGTTCGCGCTGTTGGAAACAGCCGTAACAATAAGGATGACCACGACGACGAAAACCACCCAAACGGCTTTATCGGCAAAATCGCCCATAAAAGACACTAATGAGTTGTAGTCGAAGTTATTGTTTTTCACAAAAGGAATGGTCGTCTGCGTGGTCTTCAACTCTTTTTCGCCATAACGCACATCTTCGATGACGTTGTTCACACGAACTTCGGTATTCTGCCGGGTAACAATATCGGGGCTCAGGTACATCACCAAACCTACAATTAATCCCAAACCCACTTGCGCCACGATTTTGAATTTGCCTTTCAGTCCCTCTTTGTCTTTTTTGAATACTTTGATATAGTCGTCGGCAAAACCCAGCGTTCCCAGCCAAATAGTACTGATAATCATCAAAATAACATAGATATTCTCCAATTTTCCGAACAACAAAATCGGCACTATGATGGAAATGATGATGATGACGCCGCCCATCGTAGGCGTGCCCCGTTTGCTGTATTGCCCTTCCAAATCGTAGTTTCGAATCGTTTCCCCAATTTGTTTCTTTTGCAATATATCGATGATTTTCCGCCCGATGACAATGGCGATAAACAAGGCCAAAACAGCACCCAAAGCCGATCGGAAGGTTACGAACTGAAACATTCCCGCTCCGGGGAAATCCAATTGATCGAGATAATTGAACAAATAGTATAGCATATTCTATATTTTTTTACTTTTTACTTTTCATTATAGCCTCCACTTCTTCCCGATCATCGAAATGATGCTTCACGCCCTTCACTTCCTGATAATCCTCGTGTCCTTTTCCGGCAATGAGAATCACATCACCCGGTTTTGCCAATGCGCAAGCCGTTTTGATAGCTTCGCGCCGATCGACAATCGTCAACGAGTTGCGCTTCTGTTCATCGGACAAACCCGCAAGCATATCGTTGAGAATATCCTGCGGCTCTTCAAAACGAGGGTTATCGGATGTAAAGACCGTTTTATCGCTCAAATCCACGGCTTCACGCGCCATAATGGGGCGTTTGGTCTTGTCGCGGTTTCCGCCGCATCCCACCACGGTGATGACGTCGCCTTTTTTTTCCAACACTTCGTGAATAGCATTCAGAACGTTTGTTAGCGCGTCGGGCGTGTGGGCATAATCGATGATGGCGGTGATATTTTCAGACGAACGGATGGTTTGGAAACGCCCCGCCACGGGAGTAAGTGTGGAAAGCACACGTAAAACCTCGTCGGATTCTAATCCCAATAATACGCTCGCGCCGTAAACCGCCAACAAATTATACACATTAAATACGCCGACAAAACGCACCACCAATTCTTTTCCATTGATTTCGATGTCGGTACCATCGAAATGTTTTTCAAAAATCCGCGCCTTAAAATCGGCCATGCTTTTAACCGAATAGGTGTATTTTTTGGCTTTAGTGTTTTGCAACATCACCAACCCGTTTTTATCATCCGTATTGGTAAGCGCAAACGCCAAAGCAGGCAGATCATCAAAAAACGACTTCTTCACATTGCGGTACTCAAGCATCGTTTTATGATAATCGAGATGATCCTGAGTGAGATTCGTAAAAATACCGCCCTCAAACTGCAATGCATGCACCCGTTTTTGGTGAATGGCGTGAGAACTGACTTCCATAAACGCATATTCGCATCCGGCATCTACCATTTTGCGTAGCATCGAATTGAGGTGGATGGGATCGAGCGTGGTATGCGTGGTAGGAAAAACCTCATCGTTCACGTAATTTTTTACCGTGGACAGTAAGCCTGCACCGTAACCGAAGGCGCGGAACATGCGATATAGCAAGGTCGCGACGGTTGTCTTTCCATTGGTTCCCGTAACGCCTACCAATTTCAACCGCTTCGACGGTTCACCAAACCATTTCGAGGCGATTTCGGCGAGCGCAAGCGCAGAATTTTCAACCTGCACGTAAGTCGCACGCGAAAAAAATTCCTCTATCATCGGTTTATCGTAAACGATAACCGAAGCATTTTGCTCTATGGCTTTGCCGATATAAGCATGCCCGTCGGTGAAAATTCCCTCCACGGCAACAAACAAAAATCCGGGCTGAATCTCGCGCGAATCGGCCGAAATTCCCGTAACAGCTACATCCTCTTTGCCTTTTACGGCAACCGTTTTAATACCCGAAAGAAGCTCGTTTAATTTCATTTTATTCTATTATTTTACTGTAACGATATGTTGATTGTCGTCCCTTTGGTCAATTTGCTTCCGGGCGGGAACGATTGGGCAACCACTTTCCCTGCGCCCGAAAGACTTACCCTCAATCCCGATTTTTCGAGAAGGTAAACCGCGTCACGCGCCCCCATACCTTTCACGTTCGGCACCACCTGAGCTTTTACCTCCAAGGGCTGCACTTCCAACTGTGCGCTGTCCTGTTTTACCTGTATCCATTCCGAATGATGTCCCTGATTGGAATAAGGCAATTTCAATTCCGCCAACAGCCGTTTGCTCTTGTCCCAATTGCCGTTTTTCACGGCAGGCGTTTTTTGTAAGGTGGAATCTATTTCAAAATCGTCCATGGTGAAACGTGTATTGCGTGCATGTATTTGTTCAGCTATATTTTTGAGTACCAGCGCCGTTTGCCAGCCATAAGCCATTCTTTGGGGCTTCCGCACCCCGATAAAGCAGGTATATTGCGGATTTTCGGCAGGGAAATATCCGCAAAACGACACATAACTGCCGCCTCCATATCCGCCGCCGGATGCGATGAGCGCCGTACCCGTTTTGCCTGCGATATGGAAAAGTTCTGATTTCGCCTGCGAAGCCGTTCCCCGAATCACAACACCTTCCAGCATATCTTTTATTTGCGCAAGCGTAGAATCCTTACACATTTTCGGATTAACCACCTCAGCCTCAAATTCTTTCAATATTTTCCCGTTTTTCATAAACCGCTTCGTGAAAAACGGCTTTATCATCTTTCCTCCGTTCGCGATGCCGTTGTAAAACATGATCATATAAATGGGAGGGATCCGAGTTTCGTATCCGAAGGACATCCACGGCAAAGTGGTTTTCGACCAATAATTGTTTTTATCGTCGGGATAACGGATAACCGAAGTCCCCTCTATGCCGTGTACCGGCACATCCCACGATAATTTTTTCCGAAGTCCGATACGGTCGATGGCGTCAACGTATTTTTTGGGATTGTCATTATATCCTTTTATGGCGATCTTACTCATTACAATATTGGATGACATTTCAATCCCCTCTTTAACAGTTAGATACCCACGATTACGTCCTTGCCGCCAATAGTGGTCGCGCACCCATTTTCCTTTGTACTCATACAAGCCTGTGCCTACGTAAAAAGAATCGGTGGGCGTAACAATCCCGTCGTCCAACGCGGCCATCACCGTAACGGTTTTGAAGGTCGAACCGGGTTCGCTCGTATAAGAAAACGCATTCGGATTGCCTTCCGCATAATATCCCGAAGATAAGCGGTCTAAATTCACCAAGGCTTTCACCTCGCCCGTTTTCACTTCCATCACGATAGCCGTACCCGATTCCGCTTCGGTTTCGATGAGCTTGTTGCGCAGGGCGCGTTCGGTAATATCCTGTACGCCGGCATCTATTGTCGTAACAATATCGATACCGTCAACGGCTGGAATTTCAACTACGTCCATCCATTTCCCCTGTATTTTTTGGCGGTTTTTCACGCCATCCACACCGCGCAACAACGAATCGTATTTCAATTCCAATCCGCTGGCGCCGCCTTTCGCCAAATCTTTATAAACGCTGCCCACGGTGCGGGTAGCCAAATTGCCGAAAGGTTTTTTGCGCGAATTTTTTTCCTCCGAAATCAACCCGCTGCGATTGGAACGCTGTTTGAGGAAGGGATAGGTTTGTATCTCTTTCAAATCGACGTATGAAATGTCGGGACGGATAATCCGCACGTAACGAGAACGGAGTTTCACCTTTTTTTCGATGCCGCGAGCCTTATTCTCGGCAATCTGCTGTTCTTCTTTTTCGCGAAGTTTCCATCCTTCAACTATACTGTTTTTATATTGTGCGGCGGTACGGTCGGGAAATTTTTTCGATAAGGCCACCGACAAGTCGTCCACGTATTTCATGAGGGTGTCTTTTTTCATACCGTCAGCCCAAAAATCCATATATATGCCGTAGAGGGGTTCGCTGGTAGCCAACAATTTCTCGTCGCAAGTATAGATGTTTCCTCTTTTAGGCAAAATGACGCGATTTTCGATAAGGGTCTCGCGTTTACCCACTTCGCGCCATTTTTTCCCTTCGGGAGTGAAAACTATTTTTCCGGCAAAAGTAACGATGGAGATGGCAAACAGCAACATAATAGTAACAATTAAACCATATCGCTTCAAAATATTTTCGCCTCCTGCAAACTGCAATATATCGTTGACGATTTTCTTTTTTAGTTTGACGATTTTGCTCTTCAGTTTCATTTTGCAAGTAATAATTTTTTGTACTCCTGAATTTTAATATACCCCGTCTTTCATTTCCGTATTCGGTAAACGGGATCTTGCGAAATTTTCAATCCCATGCCTTCTTTCTCAACCATTTTTTCGATTTCGCCCTGACGGCTTGCTTCTGTCAAATCGGAAGCGATATTCAGCGATTCATATTTGGCGTCTTTCAACTCCCGCTGCAATTTTTCGATTTCCGACATTTGGTGCAACACCGTGTAGCGGTGGCTGATAAAAACAAGCATGATAATGATTATCACAATGATAAACCGAATGTTACGAAGGAATAAATCGCCCGTAAGAACTTTTCCTCCAAACACATGGACAAACGATTTCTGTATTTCTTTGAAATTAATTTTCATCTTCGACATTCAATTTTTTCGCAATGCGCAACTTCGCGCTTCGCGAACGAGGGTTTTCAATCTGCTCCTGTTCCGACGGTACAATCACTTTTCGATTCACAACCTCGAAAGGCGTAATGGGGTTTCCGTAGAAATCCTTTATCGTCTCTCCTTCAAAATTTCCGCTGCGGAAAAAATTCTTCACCAATCGGTCTTCGAGCGAGTGATACGAAATAACACTCAAGCGGCCGCCCTCACACAACACTTCCAACGCCTGCCTCAACATCTGTTTCAAAGCCTCCATTTCGTCGTTTACTTCGATGCGCAAGGCCTGAAAGGCCTGCGCGAGAATTTTCTTTTCCTTGTCGCGGAACGCAAAAGGCTCCATCACGGAACGGAAATCGGCAACCGTTTTGATCGGTTCTTTTTCGCGGCGCAACACAATGGCTTGCGCTATCTTACGCGCAGATTTCAATTCGCCGTAGAAGAAGAAAAGATTTGACAACTGCTCTTCGGAATATCCGTTCAAAACATCGGACGCGCTCTTGTTTCCCCAACGGTTCATCCGCATATCCAAATCACCATCGAAACGAAACGAGAAGCCCCGCGACGAATCGTCGAAATGATGCGACGAAACGCCCAAATCGGCCAACACGCCGTCAACATGCGCTTCGCCGTAATAACGGAGGAAGTTTTTTAAATAGCGGAAGTTGCTCCGTACGAAAACAAAACGGTTGTCATCGATGCGGTTTTCATAAGCTTCGGAATCCTGATCGAAAGCATACAGACGACCGTTTTTCCCCAAGCACCGCAAAATCTCGCGCGAGTGGCCGCCGCCGCCAAAAGTAACATCGACATATACCCCTTCGGGTTGAATATTCAGCCCTCCCACGCTTTCGTTCAGCAAAACAGGTGTATGGTATTCCGTCATTTATCGGATTTTGATTTTGTCAACACAAAAACTCTTAAACGAATAACCGACAGGCCAAAATCAACCCATCAGTTCCTGAATCTGCGCAGAGAAATCGTCGGGTGCAACCAAAGGTTTGTCTAATTTACTTTTTGCCCACACCTCAATGGTATCGTCCACGCCCAAAAAACGCACGTCGCTCTCTATCGACGCCAACTGCAAATAGCGCTTTGAAATCAGGATGCGACCGACAGCGTCCATCTCGATGCGCTCCGCATCAAGCACAAACTGCCGGAAAATTTGCTGTTGTTCCCGATTCCATTTGTTGAGTCGGGCGCGAAGCGTTTCAATCTCCCGCTCCCAGACCGCTCCGGGATAAAGCACCAGACAATCCTGAAAAATATCCTTGCGCAGCACAAGAAATTCCTCTCCCATGCACTGCAATTGTTTGCGAAAAACAGAAGGCACTACTACCCTCCCCTTCGCATCAATCTTTGTTTCGATATTTCCCAAGAACTGCGTCATTTATCCCTTATCACTCATTTACATTGTTCAACGCGGTAAAATTACAAAATATTCCCACATTCTACCACTTTTTCCCACTTTTTTTACAAAAAAGTTATCAACAGCATACATTACAGTGAAAATTTTATCCTCAATCCGACTATACCAACAAAAAAACATACGCGAAAACCGATGATTTTTACTATTTTTGCATCCCGAAACAACACGGTAAACGGATGAATATCGAAAATCAACTTCAGAACATTGTCGCTTCCGCCGTCAAAGAACTTTACGGCGCCGACGTAAACGCAACGCAGATCACCCTCCAGAAAACGAAAAAGGATTTCAAGGGGCATTACACCTTAGTAACCTTTCCATTGCTCAAAATATCGCGGAAGAACCCCGAACAAACGGCACAGGAAATCGGCGGATACTTGCTTTCGAACACCGCGTTCATCTCCGATTTCAACGTTATCAAGGGATTCTTGAACCTGATCATCGCATCGAAGGTGTGGATCGATTTATTGGAAAACATTGACGCAAATCCCGATTTCGGATTGACGCCCGTTGGCGACGACGCGCCGCTTTTTATGGTGGAATATTCGTCGCCCAACACCAACAAACCCCTGCACTTGGGGCACGTGCGCAACAACCTGCTCGGCCATTCGCTTTGCGAAGTACTGAAAGCCAACGGAAAACGGGTAGTAAAAACCAATATCGTGAACGACCGTGGCATCCACATCTGCAAATCGATGCTGGCGTGGAAAAAATGGGGCGGCGGTGAAACGCCCGAATCGTCGGGCAAGAAAGGCGACCACTTGATTGGCGACTATTACGTGTTGTTCGACAAAAAATACAAGTCCGAACTGACCGAACTGCAATCCAAAGGCTTATCGAAAGAAGAAGCCGAAGCCCAATCGCCGCTCATGCAGGAGGCTCGCGAAATGCTGCGCCTGTGGGAGGCCGGCGACGAAAAAACTGTAGCTTTGTGGCGCATGATGAACGAATGGGTTTACGCCGGATTCGACGAAACCTACTACCGCCTCGGCGTGTCTTTCGATAAAATATACTATGAATCGGACACCTACCTTATCGGGAAAGAAACCGTGCTGAAAGGTCTCGAAAAAGGGCTTTTCTACCAAAAAGAAGACCGTTCGGTGTGGGCAGACCTCACTCCTTACGGATTGGATCACAAGATCTTGCTCCGCAACGACGGCACTTCGGTCTATATGACGCAGGATATCGGCACAGCAAAGCTCCGCTTCGACGATTACCCCATCAACACCATGATTTACGTGGTGGGAAATGAGCAAAATTATCATTTTCAGGTGCTGTCCATCCTCCTCGACATGCTCGGCTTCGAGTTTGGGAAAGGATTGGTGCATTTCTCCTACGGCATGGTGGAACTGCCCGAAGGCAAAATGAAATCGCGCGAGGGAACGGTGGTGGATGCCGATGACCTGATTGACGAGATGATTGAAACCGCTCGCGAAACATCGAAAGAACTTGGCAAGCTCGACGACTGTACAGCCGAAGAATCCAACGATATCGCCCGCATAATCGGCCTCGGCGCATTGAAATACTTCATTCTGAAAGTCGATCCCAAGAAAAACATGACCTTCAATCCGAAAGAATCCATCGACTTCAACGGAAACACAGGCCCCTTTATTCAATATACCCACGCACGCATCCGCTCCATTTTGCGCAAAGCGGCGGAACAGAGCATTGCGATTCCCGAAAAACTCGATAAAACCATCACTTTGTCGGAAAAAGAGGAGGGTTTGGTGCAGATGCTCGCCGAATTTGATACGGTAGTGAAACAGGCCGGAACGGAATACAACGTCTCGCTCATCGGCAATTACGTGTATGATTTGGTGAAGGAATACAACCAGTTTTACCACGATTTCTCCGTCCTCCGCGAAGAGAACGAAGCCTTACGCGCCTTCCGTTTATCGCTGTCGAAAAACATCGCGCTAACCATCAAAAAAGGGATGCGCCTGCTCGGAATCGACGTGCCCGAACGAATGTAAGCCGGCTGCGGACTATCCCCCGCCCTATTCAATATTTTTCCTTACCCGCGTGAGGAAGGCTTTCATTTTTTCGCCATCTTTCGCCTCGATGATGGCCAACAGTTCTTTCAGTTTCTCGCGGATCGACGTCAATTGCTGCGGCGTATAGGGGTTGAACAGGATTTCCGTCAGCAGAAAATCGTCTTCCGACAACAATCCCCGCGCAATGTTCATGTGCTTTTTGAAGGTCGTTCCCGGCGCTTCCTGATGCTTCATCACCGACGCAAAAACCAGCGTAGAGGCAAACGGAATGGAAAGCGAATAAGCAATGGTTTTATCGTGTTCTTCGAAGGTGTATTCAAAGACGCTGAGGTTGAGCCGCCGGTACAAATCGCGGAAGAACACTTTGCCGAGATGCGACGATTCCGAAATGATGATCGCACTCTGTGTGCTTAAATCGCTGAGGCTCGCAAAAGTCGGCCCAAACATGGGATGCGTGGAAACGTAGGGACGGGCGCGTTCGGCATAAAACTCTTTCAATCCGGTTTTTACCGACGCGATATCCGACAAAATGCAGGTTTGCGGCAGATAGGGCAATACCGCGTTGAACGCATCAATGGTATATTTCAGCGTCGCCGCATTGATGACCAATTCGGGAGCGAAGGCTTCCGTTTCGCGAGGGTCGGTCATGCGTTGCGTGTTGTAGGTGAAACGCAAGCGTTGCGGGTCGGTATCCAAAATGGCGATTTCGTGGTCGAAACTGAGCACATCAGCAAAAAACGAACCCATTTTTCCGGCGCCGAGTATAAGAATTTTCATTATCAGCTATTGGTATTTATTGTTTGCAAATTCAACGATTAATCCCTCCCCGACATAACTACAAACTGTTGGCGTACCGACTCTTCATGGATAGCCTCCAACACCTTGCGCATAAATTCGCCCGACATATCCATCTTCTCGGCCTGACTGCTGCGGTCTTTCAAAATCTCGTCGTAACGGTGCGTTTGCAACACCGGCATCCCGTGTTCCTTTTTGTACATCCCTATTTCGCGAGAAATACGCATGCGTTTGGATAGGATTTGCAGAATTTCGTTGTCTAACTCATCAATCTGTCCGCGCAAAACCGACAAATCTTCCGTCGATTGCAGGGTATCGCGAACAACAAGCGATTGCATCACCTCGTTCAGCACACAGGGCGTAACTTGTTGTTCCTTATCGCTCCACGCATCGTCAGGCGAACAGTGCGATTCAACGATTAAGCCATAGAAATTCAAGTCCATAGCCTGTTGGCTCAATGTTGCAATCAGGTTGCGCTTGCCGCCGATATGGCTGGGGTCGCATATAATGGGCAAATCGGGGAAACGGCGTTTCAATTCGATGGGGATGTGCCATTGCGGGATGTTGCGGTAAATGGTTTTGTCTGATGTGCTGAACCCGCGATGAATAACGCCCAATTTTTTGATTCCTGCATTATACAAACGTTGGATCGCGCCGATCCACAATTCCAAATCGGGATTCACGGGGTTTTTGATGAGTACGGGGATATCCACTCCGCTCAATGCATCGGCGATTTCCTGCACGGCAAACGGATTTGCCGATGTGCGAGCGCCAATCCAAACCATGTCCACGCCGTGTTTCAATGCTTCAAAAACGTGTTTTTCGGTAGCTACTTCGGTGGCGGTGTACATCCCCGTTTCGGCCTTCACGCGCTTCAGCCACTGCAAGGCCGGCACGCCCATGCCTTCGAAGCCGCCCGGTTTGGTTCGCGGTTTCCAAACTCCGGCGCGGAAAATTTTCACGCCATTCGCCGCCAACTCGCGGGCTGTTTTCAAAACCTGATCTTCGGTCTCGGCGCTGCAGGGACCGGCGATGAGAAGAGGCCGCTTGTCCTCTATTCCCGGTAATAAAATCGATTCGAATTTCATATTTTTCTTTTTTTTGATTGTTTCCTGATTATCGGTTTCTTTCCGACATGTATTTTGCAATCCGGCCACAGGCCTCTTTCAGTTTTTCGGTCGGCGCTCCCAATGAAATGCGCACATAGCGTTCGCCGTTGCTGCCGAAAATAAAGCCGGGCGTGATAAACACACGGGCATGCTGCAAAATTTCGTCCACAAATTCGGCGCTGCTGCTTTCGGTTTCGTTCATCTTCCCCCAAACGAAGAGGCCGGTCTGCGACTTATCGTACTTGCAACCCGCCACGTCCATGATTTTCTCCGCCCAAACACGCCTCTCGGCATAAAGCCGGTTCATCGATCGGTGCCATTCGGGTTTGTTGGACAACGCGGCGACAGCCGCAAGCTGCATCGGCTTGAACTGGCCGCTGTCGATATTGCTTTTGGCTTTCAACACCCACTTCACAAATTCGTTGTTCGATGCTAACATCCCCATACGCCAACCCGACATATTGTGCGATTTGCTCAGCGAATTAAGCTCGATGCAGATATCTTTTGCACCTTCTACAGACAAGATACTCAACGGTTTATCATTAAGGATAAAGCTGTACGGATTGTCGTGGCAAATAACGATATTGTGTTTTTTGCCGAAGGCTACCAAACGCTCGAACAATTCGGGAGTGGCATTGGCTCCGGTGGGCATATTGGGATAATTGACCCACATCAATTTCACGTTCGACAAATCCATTTTTTCGAGCGCATCAAAATCGGGCTGCCAATTGTCGTTCTCCAACAGGTCGTAAGGGATGATTTTCGCACGGAGCAAAGCCGATACCGAGGTGTAGGTCGGATAACCGGGATTGGGTACCAATACGCCGTCGCCGATATTCAGGAAGGCCATGGAAATGTGCAAAATACCCTCTTTCGACCCGATAAGCGGCAAAATCTCCTCCGTTTCCAAATCCACGCCGTAGCATTTTTTGTACCACCGGGCAAATGCCTCGCGCAATTCGGGAATCCCCGTGTAAGGCTGATAGGCGTGAACATCGGGACGTTTTGCGGTTTCAATCAGAGCTTCGATGGTTTCGTCGGACGGCGGCTGGTCGGGGCTACCCACGCCAAGGCTGATAACGTTTTTGCCTTCGGCGTTCATTTTGGCTACTTCGGCGAGCTTGGTCGAGAAATAGTATTCCGATATGCTCTTGATGTGTTCGGCAGGCTGTATGCGATCGTTTGCTTTCATTTTCTTATGAACGAATTTGTTTATCTTCCGCATATTCGCCCAAAATCTTCAGGTTGCCCACCAAGGGCAAAATGGCGTCGAGCGATTGCTTGTAGCGGTTGTAATCGGTGAATGTGAGGTCGATGTAAAACTGATATTCCCATTCGCGGCCGATGATGGGCAGCGACTGTATGCGGGTGAGGTTGATGTCGTAGAACGAAAGCACGGAAAGGACTTTCGACAAACTCCCCTCGCTGTGCGGAAGCACAAAAACCAACGACGATTTATCGATGGGCGCATTTTTGCGGATGTCCGGCAGTTGTTCTTCCTGCGCCAAAATCAGAAAGCGGGTAAAATTGCGCTTATTGGTTTCTATGGCGCTCGCCAAGGGCTGCAAGCCGTACATCTCCGCGGCATAAGCGCTGCAAATAGCGGCTTCGCCTGTCAGTTTCTTTTCCGCAATTTCTTTCGCGGCCAAAGCGGTATCGTCGTGCTCCACAATTTTTACGTCCAACAAGGTATCCAAAAAATCGCCGCACTGCATCAGCGCCATCGGGTGCGACATGATTTCGCGAATGTCCTCGATTTTTTGCCCCGGCAGGGCCGAAAGCGTGTGCGATATATGCAGTTTATACTCGCCTCCGATTTTTAAGTCATTTATTTTCAGCAAGTCGTGATTCTGCAACAAGCCGCCGGCTATGGTATTTTCGATGGCCATGATGCCGATGAGCGACGGGTCTTTTTCGGCCTCCGTAAAAATGTCACGGAAAGTCAGGCAGGGAACAATTTCCAATTCTTCCCCGAAATATTTTCGCGCCGCAATCTCATGATAGGCGCCCGGAAAACCTTGTATAGCTACTCTTTTCATCCTTTATTGTTATTGTACAAAAAAAATCCCATCGTATCACCGACAGGATTTTTTTGAGATTAGTTCAGTTCATTTTCCTTACACATTCTACATATAAAATCCTGCCTTACCTCTACTAAAGTAAAAGTAAAAGAAGAAAGAGTATGTAAAATAAGCAAGTTTCACTATGAAAATCTTTGAAAAATTCGTTGCAAATTTACTACAAATTTTCAACAGAACAACAAAATTGCAGGAAAATTCAAAAAAATTATTGCAATCTTCAACGAATCGGATTGAAAAAGGTTATTTTGGGCTTTTCTTTTATTCATTCAAAATCAAATCCTTTTAATAAAATCGTTTTCTTTTTGCCGCTTTCCGGCACGGAGTAATACTGCTATTTCGTATCTTTGCTCCCGAGTTAATTGTTTTTTATTTTTCATACAACTACAAAGTAAAAACTTTTTTCTCAATCTCAGGTTGGGGCATGCCCCAACCTGAGATTTCTTTCTTACTTTAGTTGCATTTACTAATTGAACTTACGAAGGGCATTCATACTGTGCGCAAATTTAGACAAATTTGACCGAATTTTTATTTCTACAAAAAAAAAGAAAACAGCTCTCAAAATTGAAAAAGAGTAGAATTTGTACTATTTTCGCAAAATAAAATTTGCATAGAATGAACCCATCCTTATTTATTCAGATTGTTTTCGGCGCGTTATTCCTTTTTTCATCGGCCTCCGCGCAGAAAAAACAACTCGATCACTCCGTTTACGACGCTTGGAAGTCGCTAAAAGATATCTCCGTCAGCAACGACGGCCGCTTTGTGTCGGCCATTATCGCGCCTCAAGAAGGCGACAGCGCTCTTTTTTTACAGGATATGAAGAAAAAGCGGTCGATAAAAATAGAGCGTGTATCGTCATATACCCTGTCGCCGGACGGAAAATATTGCGTCGCACTTGTGAAAGCGCCGTTTGCCGACCGACGAAAAGCGCTCATCAAAAAGAAAAAACCGGAAGAAATGCCGAAAGATTCACTCGTCGTACTCAACAGCGAAACTTTCGAAGTCTGGAAAACGGGGAATGTAAAATCGTTTCAATCGCCCAAAGAGATTGCTTCGCATATCGTCTATAAAATAGCGCCGCCGACAGACACGGCAAAAGCGATAAAGAAAATCGAGAAAGCCACAGAATTGCTCATCATCAGAAACCTGCGGACAAACAAAGAAGACACCCTGCGCAATGCAAAAATGCTTGTTTTCAACAAGTTTGGAAATTCGTTGGCCGTATCCATTGAACCCGAAAAGAAAGACAGCCTCGACAAACCCTGCATTTTGTTTTTCGATTTCAAAAAAGGAACACAAAAACGCATCTCCAACGAAAGAGCCGAATACAAATCCTTCGCTTTCGATGAAAACGGCGAACAGTTGGTCTATCTCGCCACCAAAGACACTTCCAAAATAGAACAAAAAGTATTCGATGTCCGCTATTTCCGCATCAACAGCGATTCGGCTGTGGTTATCGCCGACAAAACCGCTTCGGGGCTTCCCGAAAAATGGATCTTCACCGATAACGCCGCACCCCGATTCAGCAAAGACGGACAGCGCATCCTTATTGGTTCCGCACCCAAACAGGCGCCCAAAGACACAACCATCGTGAATTTTGAGGTAGCTTCGCTCGATGTATGGTCGTGGAAAGACCCCATTATACAGCCGCAACAGCTCATTGAGGCAAAAAGGGAACTGAACCGCGTTTATACCGGCATCATTTACCCCGGCCAACCCGGTAAATTTTACCCTATCGCGACGGAAGAGATGCCCAACGGCCGGATTTCGGACGAAGGAAACGGACGCTTTGCCCTGTTAACTTCCGACCTGCCGTACCGCATTGAAAGCCAATGGGATTACACCCCAAAAACCGACGCATGGATATGGGATTCGCAAACAAACAACATTCGGCAAATCGGAAAAGCGATAAAAGGTCGCCCAATGCTGTCGCCACAGGGAAATTACACTTGCTGGTGGAACGGTGAGGAAAAAGCGTGGTTCGCCTGCGATAACCGCGACGGCTCAACGGTGAATTTAACGGCAAACATCCCCGTGAATTTTTGGGACGAGAAAAACGATACTCCGATCATCCCCGGCGCTTACGGCATTGGCGCATGGGGCGAAAACGACCGCTTTGCCCTAATATACGACGCTTTCGATATTTGGCTCATAGACCCCAAAGGCCTGCAAAAACCCGAAAATATTACCCGAAACGCAGGAAGAACCGACTCCATTACCTTCCGTTACATCAATACAGACCCCGAAAAACGTTTTATTGAGCCGGACGACTTGTTGTTGCTCTCGGCTTTCAACAACAAAACGAAGGAGTACGGATATTACACCTTGAAACAAAAAGGCCGCAGACCGCCGGAAAAACGCACAACGGAAAAATTCACCTTCTCTTCGCTCGTCAAAGCGAAAAATCGGGGCGAATTTGTGTATCAGAAATCAAATTTCAACACATCGCCCGATCTCTACGTAACGTCGGATTTTTGGAAATCGCAGGAGAAACTGACCGACATCAACCCGCAAATGCGCGATTACAATTGGGGCGCTGCCGAACTGTTCTCGTGGACGTCGTTCGACGGATTTCCCTTGCAGGGAATCGTTTACAAACCCGAAAACTTTGACCCGACAAAAAAATATCCGGTGATGATTTATTTCTACGAAAAACATTCCGACAACCTCTATCAATATTTTGCACCGGCGCCAAGCCGCTCAACCGTTAATATCCCGTTTTTCGTGAGCCGGGGATACATCGTCTTCACGCCCGACATCCATTACACGGTTGGTCATCCGGGACGCGATGCCTACAATTCCGTCGTTTCGGGGGCAGAAGCCCTTGCGAAAAATTCGTGGGCGGACAAGAACAACATGGCCATT
Source organism: Dysgonamonadaceae bacterium (assembly GCA_031272205.1). GTDB lineage: Bacteria > Bacteroidota > Bacteroidia > Bacteroidales > Dysgonomonadaceae > JAISUH01. The sequence goes on from JAISUH010000022.1 coordinate 26,680, forward strand.
CAAGGCCAAAGCTGGGGAGGTTATCAAGTCGCCTATTTGGTTACGCAAACCGATCTGTTTAAGGCGGCAGGCGCAGGCGCACCCGTGTCGAACATGACGAGCGCTTACGGCGGCATCCGCTGGGAATCGGGGCATAGCCGCCAGTTCCAGTACGAGCAGACACAATCGCGCATCGGGTCGGACATGAGCAGTTCCTTGAATTTGTATATCGAAAATTCGCCCGTATTCTTCGCCAAAAACGTAAAAACGCCCCTGCTCATCATGCACAACGATAAAGACGGCGCAGTGCCGTGGTATCAAGGTATCGAGTATTTCATGACCTTACGCCGCTTGGGAAAACCCGTGTGGATGCTTCAATACAACAATGAAGCTCACAACCTGAAGGAACGCCGCAATGCGAAAGATCTGTCGATACGCCTCCAGCAGTTTTTCGACCATTATCTGAAAGGCGCTCCCGCCCCGAAATGGATGACCGAAGGTATTCCCGCAACGGAAAAAGGGAAAACCTGGGGCTATGAATTGGAAGAAGATCAGACTCATTAAAATTTAAACAAATTATTGATCATGACACGCAAATTATTTTTTCTCGTCCTTAGCGCCTCTTTCTTTATCGATTGCGGCAATGCGGGATTCAAGCAACTCAGTTATCAAACCATCACAAGCCCTTCCGGAAAATGGCAATTGGTTTGGAACGATGAGTTCGATTACACGGGACTACCCGACTCCGCCAAATGGAGCTACGATACACAGGGCAACAGTTGGGGATGGGGAAACAATGAAGCTCAATATTATACGGCATACGATTCGGCCAACGCATTGGTCAAGGATGGGGTCTTGACTATCGCGGCGCGAATCGACAGCAAGGGAGGCAAACGTTACACCTCTGCCCGGTTGGTTACCAAAGGAAAAGGCGACTGGCTTTACGGCCGTTTTGAAATCCGCGCCAAACTCCCCACAGGATTAGGAACATGGCCTGCTATCTGGATGCTTCCGAGCGACTATATATACGGTGGATGGCCCGATAGCGGGGAGATAGACATTATGGAAAACGTGGGATACGACCCCGATGCCATTGTCTGTTCGGTTCATACCAAAAGTTACAACCACGTGAAAGGGACACAAAAAAGCGATAAAATAACGGTTTCGGACTGCTATTCCGAGTTTCATGTTTATAGCTTGGAATGGGAAGAAAACGAATGTCGCATCTTCGAAGACGATCATCTTGTTTTTAGGTTCCAAAACGAAAAAACCGGTTTTGCAACCTGGCCTTTCGATAAACGATTTCATCTTTTGCTGAACTTGGCTGTCGGAGGAAATTGGGGCGGACAGAAAGGAATTGACGACACCCTCTTTCCCCATCGCTTCCTGATCGATTATGTGAGGGTGTATCAAAAAATTGAACCCTGACGCAAGAACAAGAGGCTCAAATCCGTTTTCCAAATGAACATTTTTTCTGAACTCTGAAGTTTACATATCAATACTCTATCATTCAAAAACGCAACATCGATATGAAAAGACATTCAATCCCGGCGCTCGTCCTTCTGTTTTTTGCGCTGAACTCGGCAAATGCCCAACAAACGACCCGACAATCGGTGCTGGATTTGTCGGAAAAGGTTGCCGAATGGCAGACAGCCACATTCAACGATAACCTGTACGGAAGAGATTATCCCAACAGTTGGGTTGCTGCTCCCTTTTACATAGGCTTGTTCGATTATGCCGAGCTAAGCAAAAACAACGTTTATTTCGAGTGGCTGAAAAAAACGTTCAACAGAACCTATTGGCAGGTGGCTGCCCGTATGTACCATGCCGATGACGTTTGCGTATCGCAGGCTTATATCGACATGTTCAACCGGTTTGGGGAAACGAAAATGATCATCCCTACGCTGGCGCGTATCGACTGGGTGATTGATAACCCGTCGCGGGCAAGCCTCTACCTCGATGAAAAAAACAGCTCCACATTGGAACGATGGTCGTGGTGCGACGCCCTTTTCATGGCGCCTCCCGTTTATTCGCGGCTGTATGCGTACAGCGGCGACGAAAAATACATGGCTTTCATGGATCGGGAATTTAAAGCGACTTACAACCTGCTTTTCGATACAAAAGAATCTTTGTTTTACCGCGATACGAGGTACTTCCCCAAAAAAGAAAAGAACGGAAAGAAAGTGTTTTGGGGGCGCGGTAACGGCTGGGTAGCGGCCGGACTGGCGGAAATCTTGAAATCTTTACCCCAAACCGACCATGTTTACCGTCCGTTTTACGAACATCTTTTCGTCCGGTTTGCCGAACGGCTTGCCGCATTGCAAACCAAAGACGGTAGCTGGCACGCCAGCCTCCTCGATCCGGACAACTATCCGGTCCCCGAAAGCAGCGCCACCGGATTCATCACGTATGCCATTGCTTACGGTATCAACAACGGGTATCTGTCGAAAAACAAATACCTTCCCGTTGCCTTGAAAGGCTGGAAGGTGTTGACAAATGCCGTAGAAGAAAACGGAAAAGTCGGCTGGGTACAGCCCATAGGCGCTGATCCTCAAAAAGTAACACGGGATATGACCGAACTTTATGGCACAGGGGCCTTTCTGTTGGCCGCTTGCGAAATTTACCTTTTGTTAGACCAATAAACCGATTGAACCAACGAATGGGAATAGAAAAAGCGATATTTCAACGTACCGAATTGCTGTTTGGCAATAGATTTATTGAATTGACCGCCGAAAAAAAAGTCATCATCTTCGGTATTGGCGGCGTAGGAAGTTGGTGTGCCGAGAGTTTGGTTCGTTCGGGAATCAAACATCTTACGATTGTCGATTCCGACCGCGTTTGCGTTACCAACGTGAACCGCCAGCTTATGGCAACAACCAAAACCGTGGGAAAAGTGAAGACCGAGGTCTTGAAAGAACGGCTGCTCGAAATCAATCCCACAGCGCAAATTACTGCGCTGCAAAAAATTTACAGTCCCGAAACGCACAATTCATTCGATTTGGCTTCTTTTGATTTCATTATCGATGCCATAGACAGCCTCTCAAACAAGGTATATCTCATTCAACAGGCCACGAAAACCGATGCGCAATTTTTCTCGTCGATGGGTGCGGCATTAAAAATGGATCCCACACGCATCAAAGTGGCTGAATTTTGGAAAGTGCAGGGATGCCCGCTGGGTGCGGCTTTGCGCAGCAGAATCAAAAAATCGGGAGGACTGTCGAAAAAATTCCTTTGCGTATATAGCGACGAATTGTTGCGGAACAAAGGACAAAACACATCCTGCGGCACCGAAAAGTGTATGTGCCCGAAAGCGCAGCGCGGCCCGGGCGACCCCGATTTGGTCAATCACGAATGGTGCAGCCAAAAAGCCAAAATCAACGGGACTACATCGTATATGCCCGCCATGTTTGGAATGACCATTGCGGGATTGGTGATACAGGCAATCGAAAAAGAAGCCGAATCCTTGCAAAAAGCAACCGAGTGGATAAGCGACGAACAAAAGTTTTAATTTGCAAGGCAGAAACTGACGCCGAGCATGAGTCGGCATTTATCATTCCTCTTTTATCGTATTCAGATATTGCATCGTTTCTGTAAAATCTTTGCTGTTTACGATATGAAGCGTTTTTATGCATCCGTAATTTGTGTTTTTATTTTCCGAATGTATTTTTCAGTTCGTCCAAAATCCATTTTGTTTACAATGTGAATGGATTTTATTTGCAAATCGGGATTGACAGTCAAAAAGAACGGAAGTCCCTTTTTTTCGAGTTCAAGCCCGAAATATGTGTTCTGTAACGTCAGTAAGGGTTTGTTGTAGCAATTTGTCCGAAATCGAGCCGGATAGTCCGGGGCGACAAGAACAATCCTGTCTTCATTTTCATAGTCAAAAAAAACATCCTTTATCACATCGATACATTGATCGATACATGGCGAACAGGTATTTATGGAAAAACAAAAGAAAATCCTTTCTGTTGATACAAAATCTCTCAAATCCAAATAATTAGTAGAGTCATTTCCGATAAAGGCTTTTTGGTTTGTCAGTGTTTGATTTATGATCTTTTGTTCCCATTTTTTAATTTCTTCGGACAGGTATTTTTTAAAATCAACAGGCTGATTTTCTATACGTTTCTCGCTGTTAGAACAGGAGGCCGAAAATAGAATTAAAAACAGAATGCCGAGAGCACAAGCCAAAGGTGTCTTTTTGATATTCGGATTCATTTGAAATAATACTTGATAAGAACGGGATTACTGTCGTCTTTCAGGCTCTTTTTGATGGAGATATTCAGGCTATCCAATATTGCATCGGGCAGCGTATCGTCTATATGACCCCATTCATCGGCATAATAACCGATAACAAAATCATCCTGCCACGATAGCGGATGGAAGGTCGCATTCTCCGATGTTTTATCAAAGATGTAATTTTTCTGATTTTTTTGGTCGTGAAAAATATGAATTTTTTTATTTTTTCTCACAACCCGTGAACATAAAAAATCAGAAAAACGCCCTTGCACGGTAAATATATAATTAATGATTTCCGAATTATGAACCTTGGGGAACAAACTCATTGTATTATGTATATTATCGAACTTGCTTATTTGTTTTTTGCTGTTGTTTAATTTACCAAAATCCCATCGGTATTTCTCTGTCAATTCACAGCCCTGAGTGATTTCATATACAACATTGTCTGCTGAACGAAAAAAAGTTGTTTCATACGGAAATTCCAAAGTTATATTATAAAGCACATTATCTTTTTCGGGATACAATTCTTTGAAAATAACGCCTTTACTTTTCGAATAAAATTTAAGCCTGTTATCGTAATCGAATGTAAAATACACCAAGGTATCTGTATTTAAATAGATAAAGCTTTTGTAGGCATTCGTTATACGCGGCAATTTGTATCTGGTTATAAAATTGCCGCTTAAATCGTATTCAAACATTGCATTGTTTATAGGGTCTAACACAACAATTCTATCGTTTTGTTTATCAATATCAAAATCGCTGATGTTTAGATATTCTTCGGGACCTTGCCCCCTGTCGCTGATTTTAAAGAGAAACTTTCCCGCCTCATCGAAGGTTAATATTTCGGCTTGCATGTAGTCAAAAACATAGTATCTATTGTTGTCGTAAACGACCTTATAAATATATTTTATCAACGAACTATCGTTCGTTTCCAAAGGTATTATTTCAGCCCTTGAAAAGATATCAAAAAAAGAAACCTTGTCTATTTTTTCAATGTCGGCATAAATTACGGGACAACCTTGTTCTTCCGCGCTTTCTTTACAGCCGTGCAATACGGAACATAGAATACAGAACAGGATAAATTTTTTCATCATGAACGTTTTATAATAGAGATTGTCCTGACAAGTTGCTACACTTTTTGGACAAGCTCCAAATGATTAAAAAATCAATTAAGTATATCAAAAAGGTTCCAAAGACAAAATTGATTTGGATTTCCGGTGAAGTGGCAATAGCAGTTTGGCAAATTGGTAACAAATCCATGCCAACAACGCCCCTCATTACTTCCACATGTTAATGTAAATTCACCCAGTGCGATGCCATCATCATTGTCGCAATCATCTCCTGATACACATCCGGCAGTGTCAGGCCAGTCGCAACATTTAATGGTGTTGTTCCAATGCAAACCTTCTTGACAGCTATGATGATATGCTATGCCATTAGAACATTCGTAATATTTGCTGCAACACGCGCGGGATCCGGAAAGAATATGGACATCCCAGTATCATACGAAGGATATGGGAATGATCCCCCCACCACTAACGACAGCCCTGCTATCGCAACCGGCATAATTGAATTTTTTAGAATCTTTTTCATAGAAGTAACGTTTAAAAAATTAATACTATAATGAACTGTTTATTCTTTCGGT
>JAISUH010000062.1 GCA_031272205.1 Dysgonamonadaceae bacterium
CCCTCGCGGGTGATAAAGCTCTTTTCCCGCAGCGTTTGCAGCGAATATGTCCGGCCGTAATGCTTGGCTATCATCCGCAGACAGGACGGGCCGCAGTCCATCGCATCGAGCTGGGGGTAGTGGGGGAAAGTCTTTTTCATATCGAATAAAACTGAATCGGGAATTACTTTTCGGAACTTAAATAAATCAGACTTTCCCCGACTAATTTTTTTATCCTTTTTTGCAATAGGGAAACGATGGAGTCCTTGTCCCCGTCAACCCTGTCGAACAGGTCGGAGGCCTTTTCCACCAGTTCGGTGAAAGAGACAGGGGCCGTCTCTTCCAATAAAATGGCGAGAATGTTAATCGAAATGTCATCTATCACGGTTTCTTTATATCCTTCGTGAAAGAGTTGAGGGATACAGGCCACGGTTACGGACTTTGGGTTGCCGCCTCTCAATAATTCGTAGGGGTTGAACTGCAAGACATAGGACGGCGCCTCGATAATTTCCATAAACGGATTGAGGTGAATCCGGCAAGACTCCTGCCTGTTTTTGAGACCGATCAGGAACCGGTTTGAACAGCCTGACCGTTGCTCCATATCTGCAATCCTGTCTGCGGGTATCCTTGAGAATTTTGTCAGCAGGAGGCCGTGTATCGTTTTCTCGTATTTGAAAACTTCGTTTAAATACGGATTGTTTTGTTCTTTTACGAAGTGTTCCGTATCGCTGTTGCCGTTCAGAGGCTGTTTGGGGTATAACGACGAAATCAGATTCCGAGTCCTGTCATAAACGTACTTTTTTCGGATTTTTTTTGGAGGAAGAAGGCCGTTGTATGCGTTCTTCCCGCTTTTGTTGCGCGATGTGTTAAATAGGGATTCTATCTTATAATAATATTCGGGATAATCGATAAACAGGCGTTTTTCCAACTGCTTGCAGATAAATTTGTTCCGCTTTGCACCCCCGATTAAATGCAGGTATTTTAAATCGGGGACAGACAGGAAATCTCCGAAAAGATCGAAATCGTATCCGTTGTCGTTGTAGGCCTGTCCGTAATAACAGCCAACCGTCGCTTTGTGCGCGTGCACAACGGAGTGAAACAGGAGCTGTTCGAATATCATGTTGAAATTGCCGTTGTAATGGCAGCGGGGATTCCGCCCGAAAAAATCCACGGCTGCACCGGCATATTTCTGCAGCAGCTCGATGTCGTTGCCGCCAAGGATACCGGCGTTGTAGGATTTGGGGTATTTTGCGGTCAGATTCTTTTTAAAAATCGCCGGGATGTAATCCGTATTTTTCAGTATCGGGGCGAAAAGCTGTTTGTAATAATCCGTGCTCAGTTCAGGATTCTGGGCGATAATGCCGGCGGTCAGGAGTTTGTCGTCGAACTTTTCCCAGACGAACACATCGCCGTCGATATGGATAAAAGGCGACTGTTGTTCGCTGTATGTCAGTATCTTGGCATAAGCCCATTGTGCAGGGTTGCAGCCCAGACGGTCGTAGCGGATACGGCAGTTGGTGTAGGGCAGCCCAAGGCGGTCGATCAAGAGTTTTGCCCCCTGCGTGTCGGTATATAATTCCACATCCGGATAAAATTCCCTTAGTTTCAAACAACTGTATGCCCAGCCCATCAGGTGGTGCCGCGGGGAGTTCCATCCGAAGGCGTCCGTCCGCAAATCTTTATGGCTGCTCCATAGTGTTTGGCAGATTTTCATAAGTTTTTATCGTTTAGTATATTAATTCTCATAATCTCTTGTTCAACAATCGCGTCTATCTCAAAATATTTTGAACCGGAGCCTCAGCAATATTTCCGCCGGACGCAGGCTGTATTCCGCGTAATAACTGCTGATGTCGCTGTATGAAGCGGTTACGAATCGTTTTGTGTTGAAAATATTTGTCCAGTCGAGCATCAGATCCACATTTTTCATCCTGTATTTCGCCCTTACGTTCCCGAACCACGAAGAACGTGCCGACGACTCAATCATGTCGTTGAAATAGTGGTTGAACGAAAGGGTGAAGGTCAGTTTTTTCAGAGGGGTGAGGGCCGTGGATATATCCTGCGAAAAATAATTTACCGGCGACATCTTGTTGTCTCTTATCTTGCTGTGAATCTGTTGATAAGATGCTTCGTGTTTAAAAATCACCTTTCGGCTGATATTGGTGGTAATATTCGAGGATAAGGAATATAAGTCCGACGAGTAATCGGATATTTGTCCCTGATTCATTGCGATAGCGGTAGATCTGAGATAGCCGCCTGTAATCTTTACCTCCGAATTGATGGCGTCGATGCTTTTCCCCAGCGAATAGCCGATTCTATAATTGTGCGAAGTATTGGGGTGCAGGATGTTGGTTCTGCTGCTTAATATGCCGTTGTAGTTCACGCCGTAGAGCATGTTCTGCCAAAGGATGTCGTAACCTAATTGCAAGTACATGAACAGCGTGGTGTTCGGGTTTTTGTAGCTGAGGTTAGCTATCGCCGATGTGCGCCTGTTTTCCGGCAATAGTCCGTCGTTACGGTTCATACTGCGGTAACTTGTCAGGATGTATCCGAGGTAATCCTCATTGACCGAAGCGATATCGTTGGAAAACGACAGGTTGGAAGAAAAACAGATGCGCGAATTGAAGGGATATTGTGTTACAAAGAAGGGAAAGAAAAGCAGGTGCCCCTCGTTTTGTTTTATATCTCTGACTTTGTCATTCCGGTTTAAAACCAAATAATTTATCGGAAAGGAGAGACTTGCATAAAAAGCCGAAGGTGTCAGGTAAGATATCGAAGGCGAAACAATAAACCTTGTTTCGGAGCGGCAGAGACGGTTTTGAACGCTGTCGGCCGGCGGACGGGAATCAAAACCGGGATACAGGTTCGATTCCATCAGATAGCGGTTAAACGATACTCTGGTGGTGTAACCAATGCTTATGCGCTTGATGTTTTTATTTCTCGACAGGGAGGCTTCGGCACTGAAACGGTCTAACGAGACCTCCTGCCGGGCAAGGGAATCGTCGTTTTGCAGGTCTTCAAACAACATAGGGGAAACGCGCAGCGAATGTTGCTGCGAGATGTATTCCACTCTCGCTTTCACGCTGTTTCGCTTATCATTTTTCCGCAGGATGTATTCAAATTCGTTAGCGATATGAAAAGACGGCTGTTTCAAGTATTGCGTTATCGGTTCGTCGGTGGTAACGCCGCTGTTTTTCGTGTTCCAGCTGCCTTTGAAGCGCAGGGTGTTATTTAAAAACCGTGTGTCGGTATTTTCTTCGAGGACGAAAGAGCCATCCAATTCCCTTTTGAGCAGTCGAGCATCCATATCTTCCTGTATGCGTATCGTATCGGACTGATTGGGGAAAATTTCCTGTTTCGACAAACTGCTGCTTTTTTGCCTGTCGTACATAAAATTAATGCCGGATGTCAATGTCAAATCTTTTTTCAGGCTGCGCAAATCGTTCAGGGAGGCGATATGCGCATCGTTAAACAGGAAATGCTGCTCTTTGATGGAAGGCGCTGAAGGAGCAATCACCGACAGGAAATTTGTCTGGGAATCTCCAAGGGTGTTGTAATGGGCTGTCAGTTCGCGGCTGATATCGCGTCCGGTATCGTCTCCCTTATACACCAGCATGTTTTGCTGCGAGCGGGTAAAACGCATCCCGACGGCCTCGTTGCTGAGCAATACCGGCGGAAGACCCGCCCCTGCCTGCGCCGTGGCGAAGAAGGCTCCTATTGCAGCGTCTTTCAGTTTCAGGTTAATGGCGGCAGTTTCCGGGATATCCATGTCTTTCAGCGCTTTTATGGGCTGGTGGTTTTCCCATATCTGTACCGTCGCCACTTTCGAAGCGTCCACGTTTTGGGTTGCCAAGCTGTATTTGCCCTTCAACAAATCAAGTCCTTCGATATAAAACCTGCTGATGGCCTTGTTTTGGTAAAGGATTTGTCCCGAAGACAGCACCTGCACGCCGGGCAATTTTTTCAGCACGTCGCCGATGTTACGGTCGGTCTCGTCGGTGAAACTCGATACCGAATAGTTCAGCGTGTCGCCTGTCTGACGTATCTTGGGCGCTTTCACGACGACCTCTTCTAATTCCATTGCCTTTTCTGCGACCAACAATTCAACCGCCTCCGCGTTGCTTTTCAGGGTTTTCGACTGCCGTTCGATGGTCATGGCCGATACGGTCAGCGTAACCGAATCGGGCAAATGGCCGTGTTTTAGCGTGAACGAGCCGTCTTTCGCCGTTACGGTATAGGCCAAAATGGATTTTGAGCCGACGGGGTGGAGCGTAACCGACGCCGAAACAACCGGCTTGCGGGTCTGCATGTAAAGTACGCGTCCATTTATCTCTTGCTGGGAAAAAGAAGAAAGCGCAAACAGAAAAAAGAAGAAAGCAAACGCCGTGCGCGTCATTTTATGTCGTTTATTCATTCTATGGAAATACTTTTTCATCTATTTGATTTCCATATCCGGATAGGTTACGGGATTATCGATACCGGAAAAAAAGGTGATCGACGAACTGCTTTGATAAAAACCATAGCTTAATTTTTTATGTCGGCGCCTTCTGTAATCGTTCAGTTGGTCGTATGTTAAATTTATGCGCTGAGAAGCGGGCGCCAAATTCTGTCCAACGGTAAAATCGGCTATTTTTTTCAATCCGATTGCTTCGAAGTTGAAAACATGTTCCGAATCTTCTATTTTTAAAATCAAGCCGGGCAGTCCGTAAAATTTCCAGGGGCCGTCATTTACGGGGATATCCGTTGCGAACCATGCGGTGTAGGTTCGTCCCCTGAAGCGGGTTGTGGCTTTCATACAAACATAATTTAAGACGGTCAAGGTATCGGCGCTTACCTCCCAATCGAAAGAAAGCGTCTCTTTTACCACAAATTTATAGCTGTGATGATCTCTATCGGCCGTGATTATTTCCTGAAGGGAACGATCCTTGAATATGCGGGAACTCTCGCTATCCCTGTCGCTTAAAATTATGTCCGGTTTCTCTCTCGATTCCAGCATTTTTTCCAAATATTCGATGTCATTGACCAAATTGACCGTTTGCAATCTCGACACATCAGTTAAAGATGAGGCAATAGAATCCCGCTTGGCCTGATTAAAATCATAATAGACCGAATGATTTTGTCCGACCTCCAAAGCCATGGTGTCTGTAATAAAGCAGGGCACGCCGTCTTTTGAGACTTGTTGTCGGGATTGATACAGTATCCTGATTTTTTCGGCGTCATCATCCGTAGTGGCTGCATTAGCCGTTATGGGCAATGGAATGGGTGAAATGCAGAGTAAAAATAATACGTTTAAATATCGCTTCTGTTTTGACATTTGCAGGGTGTTTTTTTATGTATGTTATGATAAATACTTCTCTTTTTTTGAAAAAACGCTTATGAATGTCCGTTCTGGATTTATTTCAACTACGTTGGCTTCTCTCGGTGACAAAATTATCATTTAAAAAAACAAAAATAGTATTTTATGAAACTTTTTAGGTTGGGACACCCATAAGCATTTTAAAATTTAACATAAATCAATCCGACTACAAGTACCTGATCCATTTACGCACTTTTGATTAAGATCATCCACTATTCCCTGAGCAGTTACATAAAATTTCATCCAGATTGAGGCAAATGGAGGGTTTGTTCCACCATAACAACGGCATGAGAAACAGCCCCCTGTAAAACTTCCGCTTCCGCTTCCGCTATCACCACTACCACTGCTACCTCCATCACTACCACTACCTCCAAGGATCGTCTTCAATTCCTGTTCTTCCAGAAAAACTGCGCTTGGCAGATTAATTTTGTCAAGTTTTTTCATAGGACAAAAATAATTTAAATAATTAGTAAATCAGTTATTTATCTCAAATTTAGTTGCTTTTCAGCAAAAACCGGCCGGTTTTTTTGCCCGTATCCCGCAACACGAGGAAACGTTTTACTCGTAATTAACATCCAAATCGGTAAAATACCGCAGATGTTCAAGCCGGTAATTTTCAGGCAATAGCCATCCGTTTACCAGCAGAGTCGGCGTAGCGCGAATACCGGTACGCTCGCGCC
>JAISUH010000089.1 GCA_031272205.1 Dysgonamonadaceae bacterium
TTTAATTTCTACTATTGTAGATATTTTCGTACTTCGGATAAGCGATTTTGAGGATGATCGGGATTTGTCTGTGATGCAAAACCTGACAAAGAAACTGTTCGGGAAACTTTTTGCCGACAGGGGATACATCTCGCAAGGGCTTTTTGAAACGCTTTTCAACAACGGCATACATCTCGTTACCGGCATCAAAAGCAATATGAAAAACCGTCTATTAAGGTCGATTTTGAGCCGCAATACGGACAGCTCGCCCTGTTCTAATTCTCTGTAGTGTCTTAAATTCTTACTGTGATATCAACAGCTCTCTTGCTGCCGACAGATTTGTTTTGTCTGTTTGCCGGATGGAGAAATAATCAGAATTAAACAAAACTCAGGTGAATAAAAAAAACGAAAGGGAAGCGCCAAACAGCAGTTCCCTTTCGTTTTTACAGAAATTTCCGAAAATCTCACAGGCGGACAAACAACCCTATATTCACAATACCTTTGTATCCAAAACCCACTTCGGCAAAGCCTCCTACATTCTTACCCACTTTTATTCCTATGGGCGTTATCTGATAATCGAGAAACAAGCCTTTGTCGTTCTTGTCCGTGCCGGAACCGCCATCGGGTTCATATTTCTGGTTAAGGAAAAGGCCTCCAACACCGCCAAGCGCATATACTTTGAAGATCTCGCTGTTTATGTAGTTAAAAGCGGCCTCTGCGGCGACATTGGAATAATACCGTTGAATTTGTCCCTGATACTGTTTTTCGAGGTTGAAAACGTTACCCGATTCCGAGCCCATGGCGAGCGTGGCTCCCACCCCAAAACGCTCGGTAAGCCAATATTTGTAACCTACATGGAAAGCAGGGCTTCCCGACAGGTTATTCACGTTCATTCCCCCTATTCCAAGGGAGTTCGACAAGGCATCGGAAAGCGTAAATACAATCTGACTCGTGTTCCAAATTCCGAGCCCACCTTCAAGTTCGTGCCGTTTAAAATCGTCTTGAGCGCCGACACCGTTTGCCACCAGCAACATTATGGCGATGGCTGAATGAATGATTTTTTTCCTCATAAAAAATAATTTTATTTCAAAAGCAAAAATTAAAGAATTTATATTTTATTTCAAAGAAACGGTGGGGATTATCACCTTTCTTTAGTTCCATACTGCAAAAATAAAGCAAATTTATAAAATAGACAAGTTTTTTTCTGTTTATCGGTAAAATTTTGTCATCCCGTTTGGCATAATCGAATTCTATTTCAAGACTTCCGCATCAAGAACATAATCATAACCATCTGACACAGACGGTTTTTCGTCGGAATATTCTTGTTCGACTCCATAACCATTTCGAGCAAAGCGATATTTAATGCCTTCCTCCGCATATTTCGCACCGAAGACCCAAAACTCTTCGTAATTGGTGGCTTTTTTCCAAATTGTAACGATGAAATAACCGATAATAAATTTTTGTGCAGCCGCATATCATCAGAATCGTAACGGCGATGACAAATAACTTTTTCATATACAATGGTTTTTAATTTGTAAAATTCCTCAATTCACTCTCAATTTCACCAGCGCTCCGTCCATCGAAGAAACGTACAGTTCGTTACGGTCTGTCGGTAAAATCATATTAATCAATCCGCTCGATATGCGGTACTTCCAAAGAAAAGTCCCGTCGGAGGCACGAAAAGCGAATATTAACCCCTTGTCGGTTGGCGCATAAACGATTCCGTTTTTCTCCACAAGGGCTGTCGGGGCAAGTTCGTAGCCCATGTCTTCACCCGAAGAGATCCATTTTATTTTTCGTTCGGGAACTGTCGCATCAACGGCTATGATTTTCCCATCCATGGTTTTCGCGTAAACCGTGTTCTCATCTTCCGAAAGGCCAATGGATTCGCGGACGCGGTTGTCCTTATCGTTAACCCGCCAAATCACTGTGCCTGTTTTCTCGTCCAAAACGGTCATGTACCGGTCGGGAGAAACAAGATAAATCCTTTTGTGCGTCGCTACCGGCCAAACCTGTGCGGGAGAAAACATCCGGTTGGTCTGCCCGTTGTTCCACTTCCATTTCAGGGTTCCGCTTGCGATATCGACTGCATAAAACTCGTTGCCCCAACTTCCGAAAAACAGCGTTCCGTTTTTTATCAAGGGACGGGTAAGCACAAAATTTTTCACGCCGTGGTATTCCCATGCGGGTTGCCCGTTCTTTACGTTCCACGCACGACACACCCCGTCGCCCCCCGCTATCATCACTTTGCCGTCGGCGCATACGGGAGAAGAAACCACTGCTTTGTGATTTCCCTGTCGGAATTTCAAATTCCCGTTTTCGAGGCGCAATCCGTAAAGAAAGGTATCGGACGAAGCGCACCAGACCACGTTTTTATACAGCGTTGGCGTAGAATAGATTTTACCATCGGTTTTATAACTCCACAACGGTTTTCCGTTAGCAGCATTTACAGCTTTAATCTCTCCGGCTGTGTTGGTATATATCAGTTTCTTGCCTTCCAGCGCCATTCCTCCGCCAATATCGCTACGTTCTTGAATCCTCCAAATTTCTAATACACAGTTGTTTTCAGTATTCATCCGATAATCCGGACGCGGCGGATTTTCGTTCCATTGGGGTCTGTTTTTTGTGGAATAGCCAAGCCACGGATCCTTCGTAAGACCCGAAACAAGGCGCTCCTGCAAACAGATCGTATCGGGAGTAACGGTGATAATGGTATATCCGCCGTATTCGTCACCCGCTCGCAGAGAGGAACGGCACATCGCGGCATTCGCCCCCTCGAAATTCATCGGCCGATTCACGTGTCCGTGTCCGCAAAGCATAAGCTTCACATTATAAGGCCGAAGCGCGTCTAACACCTCAAACCAGTTGTTCACCCCGTCGTCCATCGGGTAATGATTGACAACAATGAGCGGCCGGTTCTTATCGGTTTTTTTTAATTCTTCGAAAAACCGGTTCATGTTTTCGCGGGGAATTTGTGCGGGACTCATCCGCATATTCGGGCCCGACGCCATCCCTATCAATTTATAACCTTTATGCTCAAAGGCAAAGGTTTCTCCTCCGAAAATCCTCAGGAAACTGTTTGTACCGCTTTCCGACCAATTGGAATCGTGGTTTCCGGGAACGATATAAAGCGGTTTACGGAGGCTGTCGAGAATGGATTTTGCGGTTTGCAGCTCCTCATCGGCGCCAAATTCGGTTACATCACCCGAATGAATGACAAAATCGATATCGGGTTGTGCATTGATATCAGCAACAGTACGGCAAAGGTCTTCGTTGTTATTGGGGTTGCTGACATGGGTATCGGTGATCAGAGCGAATTTAAACGGTTTTTTTTCCGTTTGGGCGAAAACAAGACAGGCATACAGCGTAAAAACAAAAAACATCAGTGTTTTTCTCATTGTCTTTACAGATTAGATCCTTTAAAATAGTTCTTAAAAAACAAGACCTGATACTGCACGGCATTATTCCAGTACTCCCAATTGTGTGCGCCGGGGCGAGCAATATAATCGTGGGGGATATTGCGGTAAAGCAATTCGCGATGCAGTTTTTCGTTCACTTCGTGAAAGAAATCGCTCACGCCGCAGTCGATAATAATTTTCAACGAATTGGGGTTCAACAAGTACAACTGGTTTATGACCGTGTTCTTCTCCCAATTTTCGGGATATTCGCTCTGCAAACCCAATCGTTTGGACAAATCCCAATTGTTTGGGAAGGGACGGATGTCCACTCCCCCGCTCATACTCCCCGCCGCGCCAAAAACATCCTGATGACGAATACCGAGGTAGAGGCCGCCGTGTCCGCCCATACTCAAGCCGGTAACGGCTCGTCCTTCGCGGCGGGCTACGGTTTTGTAACGGGCGTCAATCCATGCAATCAATTCCTTGGAGACGTAGGTCTCGTATTTGAACGACGAATCGACAGGACTGTCGAAATACCAGCTGCCAAAACCTCCATCCGGACACACAATTATCACATTGTGTATGTCGGACAGTTGCCCGACAACCGGCGCCGATTTAATCCAGCTATTGTAATACCCGCCATAACCGTGCAGCAGGTAGAGAACCGGAAATTGCGTTTTCCCGTCATATTTGTCGGGCGTTATCACTACAGCTTTGATCTGTTTTTTCATGCACTCGCTGTAAGTGGAAACCGTATCGACATGCGATGCAAAAACAGGCGCAAGGGCAAAGACAAGCGCAAAAATCGAACAAAGAAAATATCGTTTCATCTGTTGTTGTTTCATTTACAATTATTTATCCAAATGAACCGTTACCTGCGGGAACGGGATACCGATACCCTTATTAGCGAAGGTTTTGTAAACCTGCTCGTTGAGGTTGAAATATACGTCCCAATAATTCTCACGTTTTACCCAAACCCGGATCAACAAGTCAACCGAACTTTCATTCAAGGTTTTGAGAGCAATAAGCGGAGCAGGGGTATCGAGTATTCGT
The DNA here is from genome assembly GCA_031272205.1 of Dysgonamonadaceae bacterium. GTDB lineage: Bacteria > Bacteroidota > Bacteroidia > Bacteroidales > Dysgonomonadaceae > JAISUH01. The sequence continues at coordinate 4,431 of JAISUH010000089.1, forward strand.
TTGTCTTCTCTGATGATTTCCAAGGCGGTGGACTTCGCAAAATCGTAATCCGTGCCATATTCAACGCCTACAACAAGGTCGATTCGGCGTACTTTTTCATTGTTGAAATTGACGATAACGTTCGAACTCAATCCTCCATTGGGAATGAAAACAGTTTTGTTATCGGCCGTAAGCACTTCGGTATTAAAGATATGTATCTCTTTCACCGTACCTTCCTGCCCCTGCGCCTGAATGTAGTCGCCGATGCGGTAAGGTTTGAAGAGCAAAATCATAATGCCTCCCGAAAAATTTTGCAAGGTTCCGCTCAACGCCATACCAATTGCCACGCCCACCGATGCGAGCAAGGCTGCGAAAGACGTTGTGTCAATGCCGAGCTTGGCGATAATGCCGACAATCAGCATGGCGGTCAACAAGACGTTGATCAAGCTTTTGGTGAACGAAGCGATTGACGGGTCAACCCCTTTGCCGCTCAAAATTTTTCCGAGCAGTTTGTCGATGTAACGAATCACTTTCCGGCCTAACCAGTAGATGATAACACAAGCCACCAACTTTAATCCGAAATCACTTGCTTTTGAAAGGAGGTTGTTCAGATACATGTTCCAATGATCGAAGTCTGCGCTTTTTTCGAGCGCTTTCACGGGATTCATCCCTTTTTCATCCATAAGAAAGTACAACATAAGGCAATATTCATTTAATATTTTATATTCAAACGTGGGGTAAAATTACTAATCTTCAATGGGATTTGCAAATTACAGGCCGTATTTTTTACCCGTTGGACTTCACATCCGGTTTTAAGCTAACTGCTTCCAATAATCGCTATAAAAATTGGGGAACCGGAGTAGCTCTTTATGCGTACCTGAGTGCGATATAACACCCTCTTCGATAATATAAATGCGATCGACAATATTTTTTAGCGAATACAGGCGGTGTGATACAAACAAGATAGCCATTTCCGATTTCAGTTTATTTATGGATTGCAAGGCAAACTGTTCGGTCTCTCTGTCCATGCCGGATGTAAATTCGTCCAAAATCAAGAATTGAGGCTTGCTGTATAGCGCCCGCATAAAAGCCAAGAGTTGCTTTTGCCCCCCCGAAAGATTGATCCCTTCCTCTCCCAGAACCGTTCCAAAGCCTTGCGGTAACGATTCGATAAAGGGCATAAAACCATAATCGACGGCAAATTTTACGACATCTTCAGCCTTTTCTTCCCTGCCAAGCAAAATATTATCCATAACGTTGCCATTAAAAACGACAATATCCTGCGGAACAACCCCGATCGTACCGCGCCAATTTTCAGTGTTTATGTCGGTCAAGTTTGTTTCATCGTTTATGCTTATTGTTCCCGATTCAAACGGATAAAACTTTTGCAATATCTGTGTTAAGGTGCTTTTCCCGCACCCGCTTTCGCCTACAACGGCCACACATTCGCCTTTCTTCACCGAAAGGGTGATGCTCTTCAGCAATTGCTCTTGTCCTGCATAACGGAAAGTCAGATCTTTCACTTCTATGGATTGAAAATCTTCGATAAACTCTCCCCTGTTTTCTTCGGGCTTCATCGAAGCAAATTCATACATCCGGTTGAAAGCCACTTTGGCTTCGTTTATCGGAATGGAGACCAAAGCCAACCCTGCTATCGACGGAAGCATTGAGCTTGAGATGGTCAGGATCGCCATCAATTCGCCCAACCTCATTTGTCCGTGAAAGACCGAGCAGGAAGTGTAAACCAAGATGCCGACTAAAAATAAGGCGCTGAAAATGTTTGACAAGGCCGACAATTTAACGTTGATTTTCCCCAAGCGAAAGACCTTCCCTTGGTAATTACCATAAATCATTTGATTCAACCCTTGGAAAAAAGCGATTCGATTGTTGCTTTTAATGGTGGCTATTCCCTGCATGGTAGTAATAAAATTGCTCTCGCTCAAAGCATAACCCTGCATCACCTCGCGCTGAGCATGTATAATACGGCCATTGAAAGCATACACGAAGAAAAAATAAAACGGGAGACTGATCGACGCAATAAGACCCGTCTGCCACGAATAATAAAACAAAAAAACCAGCGAAACGGCCGCCGCAAGCACATCGATAATCGTACTGCCGACAACCGAAGTGATGACCCGCTGTACCCGTTGCGTATCGTTGAGGCGTGCCACAAGCTCGCCCGTTTTACGGGTATCGAAAAACAGTTTGGGAAGCGACAGCAACGACGAATAAAATTTATCGGTGATCCGTTTATTAAAATCATACGTTTGCCTGACCAACAACAAATTGCGGATAGCGTCCATTCCGGTTCTGACGAGCAGGAGCAAAGCCAGCAACACGATTCCCATCATCAATTTTCGGATGTTTTCCGACGGCAAAATATCATCGATCAGTTTTTGTGAAAAAACAGCCATCGCCATGCTCAATACCGCGATGATGACCCCCAGCAAAATACTGAACAGTAGATATTCGCGGTCGTCCCTTAGCAATGAAACAAACCACTGCCGCCTGTTTTTCTGCCTCCATTGCGCCTTCACGAAGCTTTTGTTGGGTGTAAGCGTAAGACAAGCCTTGCTTTGCCAGAGCCGTTCCAACTCTTCTGTGCTGTAACGGACAATACCTTTGGCCGGATCACCGATAACAAACTGTTCGTCGTCAAAACCGTAGCAAACAACGTAATGTCCCATAGCCTTATCCTGTACGATGTGCAGGATAACGGGTTCCCCGTATTCTATAAGCGAAGGAATATCGGTTTCGTAACCCACCGCGGTAAATCCAATCTGATTGGCGGTCTGATACAATCCCAATAAGGTGGTTCCTTCGATAGTTGTCCCGCTCAGCTCGCGCAATTTTTCCAACGGATACTCGCCGCCGTGGTAACGGATCAACGATAAGAGACAGGCAACGCCGCAGTCGCTTTGACCTTGCTGCAAAGCGAATGTCTTTTTTAGAAACGAATCGGGAGCAAGTTTCATTTATTCGGTATATTTATTTAACAGGGACGACAGCGTGTTTACTTTTTTTCGGGGGATAAAATTCTCATCCAATATCAATATGGTCGGCACCTGCGCTATTTTGTAGTAATTGTATATTTCGGAACAATTGTCGTACCCAACAAACACCCCATCTTCGGGATAAACGTTTATGGCCTGCAAGAGACCGGGCATGTCCTCGTTCTTCGTTTCCGTTATAAACAACAGGTTGTACTGTTTCAGCACATGGCGTATTTTTTTGCCCAGCTGCGAAAATTCGTGTTTGCAGGCTTCACATTCGGGATCGGCAAAATAGACGATGAAAGGCTTGTCGCCGTACTCCCGCAGATTTAGCGTGTCGGAGCTATACAGTTGCACGTCAAACACAAATTCCTTTTGCAATTCTTGATTCTCTGCCCTGACTTTGGATACGATTTTGACGGTCAACAATAAAGCGATGACGAGCAATAATAAAACCAATCCGAAACTGATTTGTTTTCTGATGTTCTTATTCATGATAGGGATTTGGAAAAAGAAACGATTGCCCCATAAGCGACAATCGTCTCTTTAGCGCTCTTTTTTTAACAAGCATGCGTTGAATAAGTGCTCCATAACGGAATCCAAAGCACATAGAAAGTAGCTTTGCAAATCGTTACGCCATCATAGCATGTACCACAGGTGTGAAGAGTACCTGTTCCAATCCAGCGGCCACCCTGAACAGAGGCCATTTTTTCAAAACTCATTTTTTTCATACCAGAAAAATTTTAAAAATTAGACATATATTAATAATCAAGAACATAACACGTATAAATGCCCTGCCCTTATTTCATCATTTGCAATCTTGTATGTAGATCATCGTGTCGTTTCTTTCCGAAGGAAATCTCTTTTGTATTTCCCTTTTCCGATTGTTTTAATTTAATTAATAAAGCGTGAATTGAAGAAACACGGTGAAAATAATCCATAACAATAACCCCGCACCGTAAAACAATACCGCATAACACACCGATTTGATAAACGGCAGGGCAAACGAAGATGAGATAAAATATCCCAACAACAGTACGAAAACAACTTCCGTAACATTTATTTTCTCTAACGGATACAGCAACCAATCCGGAATATCCCAACGGACAAGCGCTAAAAGAGACTGATACCTGAAATTGTTATCGGCATCCGTTTCATTGTAAGGCAACACTTTCGCTACCCGCAAAAGAACGGAGAGCATATAATTGACGGGAAATATCAGATTCGAAATCGCGCTCATCCTCAGACAATCGGGAAATTTAGCTACCCGCTCGAAAAGGTTAAACCCTATCCATAAACATCCGCCCACAGCATAAACCGGAATCAGAACCACAAAAACAGCCGCTATATAGTTTAATAATATGCTTTTCTTGTTTAATACTATCATTGACTGTACTAACCCTTCTTGAGAATGATCGGCGAATCGTTCCATAAAAAAGTCGTCCGTGAAAATCCACTTGAATTCAATCGCCAGAGCGACTGCATATATCAAGTAACTAACGACAAGGACGTAGGAAACTTGCGGGCGATATTTACTGGAATTGGTCAATATTGCAACCATAGTTTTTTACGGCTACAAAGCTATAAACAAAGTTCTTAACTCCAAAGAAAAAATAAAAAAATAAAGTTAAAAACGACCATTCATGTGTATTTTTTATATTATCCCCGATTCTATAGGAACATTCAAAGGGCTTAAACGTTTAATAAATAGAAGAAAACCTAACTTCGTTTTCGTATGGATACACAACTCATTACCGCCGTCGCGCTCGGCATCGGATTAAGCGCCAGCGCGGGATTCCGTGTTTTCGTTCCTTTGCTGGTGGCTAGCGCCGCGGCACATTTCGGTATTCTGCCCCTCAACGAAAGTTTTGCATGGATGGGCTCGCCCGCAGCTTTGGTTTGCTTCGGTATAGCCACTACCGTCGAAATTTTGGCCTACTACATCCCCCTTGTTGATAACCTGCTCGATACCATCGCCGTACCCTTGTCTGTTATCGCCGGAACGCTGTTGATGACTTCGGTTTTCCCGTCCGACAACGAATGGATGAAATGGGTGGCCGGATTTGTAGTTGGCGGCGGGGCAGCGGCGACCATACAGAGCGGAAGCGTCATCACACGACTGATGTCCAGCAAATTAACGGCCGGAACGGCAAATCCGATTGTTTCTACAGGCGAAGGCATTGCGGCAACCGGATTTTCCATCCTCTCCCTGTTTAGCCCTGTTATCGTGGCTATTGTTCTATGCCTTTTTATTCTCGTTGTTCTGAGGTTCACCTACCGGAAACTGCTCCGAAAAAAACATCCATAAATTCATTTTTGGGGTTAGGCGCTTAGGCATTTATCATCAAACTATTCTTTGTATGGACCATTTATTTTCCCTTCAATTTTATCCATTTTTGATACAAATTGGAAAAATTATCACATTTTCAGCGGAAAATTTGCGGTAAATCCAATTTTTATGCGTATTTTCGCAGCCTCAATGAAGGAGTTGCAAACACATATTATCCTCAGCAGAGCAATCATCAAAGTCCGACGATGATTGTGGCTCTCGTTTCCGTCAGGTTTTTGACCTGCAGAAGAAATGCGGTATCCCGCTTAAAAAAAATCAACAAAAAATTCACTGTTTCATCTTACCCTTTCAGGTTATCATAATGAACGTAGAGATTCATATAGCCGATTTAAAATATGCGCATTACGCACAGGAAATATGCGATTTGATGTACGAATCGGCATTGGCGCGTGGCACAGGGATAGCAAAAAGAAGTCCCGAATATGTGGCTAAAAAAATAAACGAAAGCAAGTCCGTCATTGCACTTGACGGCGACAAGCTGGTGGGTTTCTCCTACATTGAAACGTGGGGACACCAAAAATTTGTGGCCAACTCAGGGCTGATTGTCCATCCCGATTACCGCAATCAGGGCTTGGCCAAACAAATCAAGCGCAAAATTTTTGATTTGTCGCGGAAACTCTTCCCGAACGCAAAAATTTTCAGCATCACTACCGGACTTGCCGTGATGAAAATGAATACGGAACTCGGATTCAAACCCGTCCCATTTTCGGAACTGACCGACGACAAAGAATTTTGGAAAGGATGCCAGGGGTGCCGGAATTTCGATATCCTCGAACGCAACAATTACAAAATGTGCCTGTGCACCGGTTTGCTGTACGACCCTGCGCAAAAAGAGAAAGAATCTGTGTCCGGCAGCCGTTTTGCGGCGAAATTGGTAAAACCGGTTGTCAAAAAAAGAACTCCGAACAAAATGTATAAAAAATAATATGCCGAATATCGGTTAACAGCTTAAAAACAAAGAAATGAAACCAAAAGTAGTTTTAGCATTCAGCGGCGGACTCGACACCTCGTTTTGTGTGCCGTATCTGATGGAAAAAGGGCTGGAAGTCCATACCGTAATTGTAAATACAGGCGGCTTTTCCGCCGAAGAAGCAAAGAAAATCGAAGAACGCGCGATAAGGCTTGGCGCAAGCTCGCACACCTGCATCGACGCGGTGGATGAATATTACAACCGCGGTATTAAATACCTGATTTTCGGCAATGTATTAAAAAACAATACCTATCCTCTTTCGGTCAGCTCCGAGCGCTTTTTTCAGGCTTTGTCCATCGTAAATTTCGTAAAAAAAATCGGCGCCGAGTACGTAGCGCACGGGAGTACCGGCGCAGGGAACGATCAGGTGCGTTTCGACCTCGTTTTCGAAGTGCTCGCCCCGGAGGTGAACATCATCGCTCCGATTCGCGAGCTCGGTCTTTCGCGCCAAGAGGAAATCGACTACCTTAAAAACAAAGGCTTCGATTTCTCGTGGGAAAAATCGAAATATTCCATCAACCAAGGGATATGGGGAACGAGCGTAGGCGGAGTGGAAACATTGAGCTCGGCCGGCGTTCTGCCCGAAGAAGCCTATCCCTCGCAAATCACCGACCACGGCGTGGAACGCATCGTTATCGGTTTCGACAAAGGCGAACCCGTTTCGCTGAACGGCGAAAAAATGCCGCCGGTGGAGTTGATTCACATCCTGCACAAAACGGCCGCGAAATACGGTATCGGCCGCGACGTGCATGTGGGCGACACCATCATCGGCACCAAAGGCCGCGTGGCTTTCGAAGCGCCTGCACCCCTGATCATCGTCAAAGCGCACCACCTGCTCGAAAAGCACGTGCTCACCAAGCAGCAACTGTATTGGAAAGACCAGCTGTCGAACTGGTACGGACAGTTGATGCACGAAGCGCAATATCTCGAACCCGTGATGCGCAACATCGAAGTCTTCCTCGACGATACGCAAAAATTTGTCAGCGGTGAAGTGGAAGTGGAACTCCGCCCCTATCATTTTGCCGTTTTAGGTTGCTCCTCAACGAACGACCTGATGAACTCGGCTTTCGGATCGTACGGAGAAATCAACAAATCCTTCTCCGGACAAGACGTGGTTGGCTTCACCAAAGTAATTTCGAATCCGTTGAAGATTTATTATACGGTACATAAAGACTAATTTATTTATTATCAAATCGTTGAGTTAACATGATAAAAGTAAGCATCGCCGGAGGAACCGGTTACACAGCCGGAGAATTGTTACGCATCCTGCTCAATCATCCCGAAGTGGAAATCGATTCCGTCATCAGCAGCACATCCGTCGGTTTGCCGATCGCCGAAACGCACCGCGATTTGTTGGGCGAAACCGAATTGCGTTTCGTTGAAACATTCAACAATCCCGATGTGATTTTTCTTTGCCTCGGACACGGTCTGTCGCGTGCCTTCCTCGACGGGAACACTATTCCGCCTTCGTGCAAAATCATCGATTTGGGAAACGATTTTCGTAACGACCCGCAATATGCGGGACGCCATTTCGTTTTCGGCCTCTGCGAACTGAACAAAGACAAAATCCGTCGGGCAAGCAATATCGCCAATCCGGGCTGTTTTGCCACGTCGATTATGCTGGCGCTGCTTCCGTTGGCCGCCCTCAATAAATTGACGGAAGATATTCATATACACGCTATTACAGGTTCAACCGGCGCAGGAAAAAAGCCGGGCGAAACCACCCATTTCAGCTACCGCGACAACAACATCTCGGTTTACAAAGCGTTCACGCACCAACATCTCGACGAAATCAAACGCACTTTGGAAGCGGCCGGAAGCAAAAAACTGCCGCCCATCAATTTCGTACCGATGCGCGGCGATTTTACGCGGGGCATCTTCGCCAGCGTCTATACGAAATGGGACGGCGACGCCGTATCGTTAGAAGAAACGGTCGAACATTACAAGACCTTCTATCGGGAATCGCCTTTCGTTTTCGTCTCCGACAAAGCAATTTCGCTCAAAGAAGTGGTGAACACCAACAAAGGTCTCCTGCATATTGAGTTCCACAACGGGTACATTCACATTACCTCTATCATCGATAATCTATTGAAAGGGGCGTCGGGACAAGCTGTGCAAAACATGAACCTGATGTTTGGATTGGACGAGACGACGGGATTGAAACTGAAAGCTTCCGCTTTTTGAATTTTATCGAGAAAACAGGCGTTTTCTTTCACAAAAATCGAAGAAAATGATGTTTGAAATTGACGGGCAAACCATTCGGGACTTGGAAATATTCAGCACTTACAAAAACAGTAAATCTGTATTTTCAGTGTTCGATTTCACCTTTTTCAAAGGCGGACGGGATAAGTTATACTCGTACCTGTCGAAGCCCTTGGCCGATTTGGAACAAATTGTGCAGCGCAGGGACTCGATAGCGTTCTTTCAGACCATCCTGCCTATGGATTTAGAGGCCATCGATAAAGACGCCATCGGGTTCGCGGATTACTACCTGAAACAGGTGCGCAGCTCGGCCGAGATACCCTCTTTTTCCATCTACCTCAGTAAACTTTGGAACGAAATCAACCCCAGCAGGGAATTTTTTACTATCGAAAACGGGGCCAAATCGGCCATTATTTTTTTGAAAAGCCTGTACGAATATTCGAAACAATTATCCGAAAAACTGAACGTCGCCAATCCGCCCCAAGCGCTGACGGAGAAAAACCGGAAAGTAATGGAAATTTTTGCCCTGCCCGAATTTAAGTCTTTACTGAAATTAAGAAAAACGACAATATATGACGCTTTCAAATACGATTATTTCTTCCGCAAGGTCTATCGGAGCGAGATAAAATTTCTTATCGACCTCGTATATGAATACGACGCATACATTGCGGCGGCGAAAGCCTCGAAAGAACACGGCTTTTGTTATCCCGATTTTTCGACCTCCGGAGAGAAATGCCTGCAAGCGGAAGAGCTGTTCCACCCTTTCTTGGAAAACGCAGTGCCATCGTCCGTCGAACTGGGCGGCGGCAGAAACCTGTTGTTTATTTCAGGACCAAACATGGCGGGAAAATCCACTTTCCTGAAAGCCTTGGGAATCGCCGCCTATTTAGCGCACACCGGTCTTCCGGTTCCGGCTAAAAAAATGAATTTAAGCCCCTTGACGGGCATTAGCGCTACCGTCAATATAGCAGATGACCTGAACTCCGGATACAGTCATTTTTACGCCGAAGTCGTCCGAATAAAAAAAGTGGTGGACAGGCTCAAATCGAATCCCAACATGCTTGTCATCTTCGATGAGCTGTTTCGGGGAACAAACGTCAAGGATGCTTACGACGGAACCTTAGCCATCACAACCGCGTTTGCGAAAATCAAAACCTCGTTTTTCATCGTATCTTCGCATATCGTGGAGGTAGCGAAAAATTTTGAAGATAAGGAGAGTATCCGCCTTGGGTATTTCGAAGTGCTGCAACAAGACGCAACGCCGCAATATACCTACCTGTTGAAAGAAGGCATTTCGGACGTTCGGCTGGGTATGTACATCATCCGTAAAGAAAAGCTGATAGAAGATATTGAATCCATCATCGAAACATCATAAAATATAAATTACACCAATACAATGAATTTATTCGACGTATATACATTATGGGACATTGAGCCGGTAAAAGCCAAAGGCTGCAAGGTTTGGGACAGAAACGGAACGGAATACCTCGATCTGTACGGCGGACATGCCGTTATCTCCATCGGACATTCGCACCCGCACTATATCGACAAGATAACGCAGCAGCTCCGCAGTATCGGCTTCTATTCCAATTCGGTAGTCAATTCCCTGCAAACGGAGCTCGCGGAAAAATTGGGCGAACAAAGCGGCTACCCCGATTATTCGCTGTTTTTGTGCAATTCGGGCGCCGAAGCCAACGAAAATGCATTGAAATTAGCCTCCTTTCACACCGGAAAAGACAAAGTGTTGGCTTTCGGTTCTTCGTTTCACGGACGCACCTCAGGTGCGGTGGCCGTAACCGACAATCCGGCTATCCGTTCGCCCTTCAATTCGCACCACAACATAAGCTTCGTTCCGCTGAACGACATCGAAGCGGTAGAAAACGAATTGAAATCGGGCGAATACGCCGCCGTTATCATCGAAGGCATACAGGGCGTAGCCGGAATCTTTGAGCCGGAGACCGAATTTCTGAAACAGTTGGAAGCCCTCTGCAAAAAACACCATGCGGCGCTTATCCTCGATGAAATACAATCGGGATACGGCCGTACCGGACATTTTTTTGCGCATCAAAACGCCGGAATACAAGCCGATCTCATCACCATGGCCAAAGGTATGGGTAACGGATTCCCGATCGGAGGCGTGCTTATCTCGCCCTCTTTCGAGGCCAAAAAAGGGATGCTCGGCACCACTTTCGGCGGCAACCATTTGGCTTGCGCCGCAGCCATCGCCGTCCTCGATGTGATGAAAAACGAGACGCTGACAGATCATGCAGCTGCCGTGGGCAAATACCTTATCGATGAACTGTCGAAAACAGACGGTATCGCCGAGATCCGCGGCCGCGGCCTGATGATCGGCGTTCAATTGAAACCCGAACAAACCGACTTGCGCAACAGGCTGCTCTTCGAAGACCATGTCTTCACGGGCGGCGCAAAAAACAACATCATGAGGCTGCTTCCGCCGCTGTCCATTTCGAAAACGGAAGCGACCCTCTTTTTACAATCATTGAAAAAACAACTATCATTATGAGGAATTTTACCACCGTACACGACATTGGCGACCTGAACTTGGCGCTCGAAAAAGCGACTTTCGTCAAACAACACCCTTTTGCCGACCATGAAACAGGCAAAAACAAAACCCTGTTGATGATTTTCTTCAATTCGAGCCTGCGCACGCGCCTCAGCACACAAAAAGCCGCATTAAACCTCGGCATGAACGTCATTGTGCTCGACATCAACCAAGGCGCATGGAAACTCGAAACCGAAAAAGGAGTCGTCATGGACGGCGACAAACCCGAACACATCCTCGAAGCTATCCCCGTGATGGGCTCGTATTGCGACGTCATCGGGGTACGTTCGTTCGCACAGTTTCAAGACAAGGTATATGATTACAACGAGACCATCCTCAACCAGTTTATCCAATATTCCGGCAAACCCGTTTTCAGCATGGAAGCCGCTACGCGGCATCCCCTGCAAAGCTTTGCCGACCTCATCACAATAGAAGAATACAAGAAAACAGCCCGTCCCAAGGTAGTTCTCGCCTGGGCGCCCCACCCTCGCGCACTGCCGCAGGCAGTGCCCAACTCCTTCGCCGAATGGATGAACGCCATGGATTACGATTTCGTGATCACGCATCCCGAAGGCTACGAATTAGACGAACAGTTCGTCGGCAAAGCCAAAGTGGAATACGACTGGCGCAAGGCTTACGAAGGTGCGGATTTCATCTATGCCAAAAATTGGGCCGCTTACCGCGACCCCAATTACGGGAAAGTATTGAATACCGACCGCTCGTGGACGGTGGACTCGGCGAAAATGGCGCTCACCAACAACGCCTTTTTCATGCACTGCCTGCCTGTGCGGCGAAATATGATTGTTTCGGACGAGGTTATCGAGAGTCCTCAGTCCATCGTTATCCCCGAAGCCGCCAACCGCGTGGTATCGGCGCAAACGGTATTGAAGGAAATTCTGAAAAACAATGACTGAAATGAAAAAAATCCCGACCATTCTGCTGCTCTACGGCTTGTCTCTGTTCCCGCTTTTTGCGGAAAACAGCAACCGCGAAGACAACACGCTACGCGCCAAGCAAAATATCCGAAAATCCATTGCGATGATTGACAGTGCAATGACGCATCATTTTACCGACGCGGGAATGGCTCGGTATTACAATCCCTACACAAATGCCCTTTCCGAAGAAAAAGCCAGCGTTTGGATGTACACCAGCGCTATCGAGGCTGTAAATGCCGCTATTCGTGCGCTTAGCACATTGAAGCAACAGGGTGAATCGGATCCGTACTACAACCGGAACCTCAAGCGTTGCGGCAAACTCCTGAGTCAATTGTACGAAAACCTCGAATTTTATGCCGGAACCTTTACCCTCACCTCTTACACACAAACAAAGCAATGGACTGTTTATGGCGTAGATCGGGGGCAGAGCAAAGGAACAGCCCGAGTAGATGGCATTTACAACGTGTATGACGACCAGCAGTGGTTGATTCGCGAGATGATTGAATCGTACAGGCTGACGGGGAATAAAAAATACCTGTCGAAAGCCGAATATTTGACCGAATATGTGCTCGACGGCTGGGATTGTACTTTGGATGAAAATGCAAACGAACACGGCGGCATAACTTGGGGTCCCGGTTATACCACCAAACATGCGTGCAGCAACGGGCCAATGATCAGCCCCTTAGTGTGGCTGTCTGAATTGTACAGCGGGAAAAACGATACAATCACCTATTTGTATATCGATGAAAACGGGAACAGAAAAACGGCAAGTTCGAAGAAAAGCGACTATTATTTGAAGTTCGCCGAAAAAATCTACGCATGGCAAAAAAACCATTTGCTGCGCAAAGACGGCGTGTTTTACGACATGCTCGGAGGATGCGTCCCCGATTGCACGGTTGCTTACGAAACCATTAACGGGCTTACTTACCGGAAACACACGCCGCTGAAAGATGCTGTAGGTAAAGCCTTTACCTACAATTCGGGAACAATGATTTCGGGCGCGGCAAATCTATACGCTTCAACGCAAAACGATACATACATCGAGGATGCAAAACAACTGTCGCGTTCGAGTTTTGCCTGTTTCGCCAAGCTCGGAGCAACCCTGCCCCAATATTACACTTTTCCATCCGAAGGATTCGATCATTGGTTCAACGGGGTGTTGCTGAGGGGCTATGCAGAACTGTATCCGGTGTTTCCGGAAACCGAAACATACATCGACAGTTTCCAACAAAATTTGGATTATGCCTGCGATCATTTTCTCTACAAAGGCGTACTGCCCTCCGGTTTGCTGTCGGGATGGAAAGCCAATCATGGCGCCAATAACACCGAAGGGATGTTCTCCTTTGCTTTTGCCGGAGAATATGCGGTCTTGGCTCATCATCTATTCCTAAAATAAACACTTGTTTAAACCACACGAAAATGAATCGACAACACACAAAAGACTCACTCACCATTGTAAAAATAGGAGGAAACATCGTCGATAACGACGAAGCGCTGGCGGCTTTCCTTGCCGATTTCAACCGGCTTGCAGGTAAAAAACTGCTGGTTCACGGCGGCGGAGTTATGGCTTCAAAAATGGCGAAGCAACTCGGCATTGAGACGACAATGGTCAACGGCCGCCGCGTTACCGACGCCGAAACATTGAAAGTGGTTACGATGGTTTACGCCGGATGGATTAACAAAAACATCGTCGCCGAGTTGCAAAAAATCAGGTGCAACGCCATCGGGCTCTCCGGCGCAGACGCCAATGTCATTCCGGCAAAGAGACGCTCGCCCCTCCCCGTCGATTTCGGATACGTCGGCGATCCAAACCCTTCGCTGATCAACGCCTCTTTCATTTCACATTTGATAGAAAACGAAACGGTTCCCGTTTTTTGCGCCATCACGCACGACAAAAACGGCTCGCTGCTGAATACCAATGCCGATACCATCGCCTACTCATTGGCGGCCGCTCTGTCTTCCGTATATCAAACGCGACTGTTTTATTGCTTCGAAAAAGAGGGCGTGCTGCAAGATGTGAACAACCCCGACAGCCTTATTGCGTCGATGAGCCGCACCGAATGTGAAGCCTTCAAAAAGGCGGGGATTATTGCCGACGGCATGATACCAAAACTCGACAACTCCTTCAACGCCATCGAACAGGGCGTTGCGGAAGTGCGCATCATGCACGCAAAAAATCTGCTGAACGGAAAAGGAACCGTTCTAAGGCGGGAAGAAAACCTCTGAATTTCGTCTTACGCCCCCAAAAGCAGCTGCTTTTTTTATGGATGTAACAGAAAATTTCTTACCTTTGTCGGAAAATATCGGTATCGTTTTCTTGCTTCGATAGAAAACGATGAAAAGGGAATTTGGTGAGAAACCAAAACAGTACCCGCTGCTGTGAGCTCTATTTAATTGATTATCAGCAATTAAATACATTTTGAGCATTCTTTTGCCACTGCATTCGCAGTTACAAGAAGCAATCATCAACCGGCCTCTTTGCCGTTTACGGATTGCTTGATAACTGAAAATGCGGGAAGGCGCTCAAAAAAAGGAGTAAGTCAGAAGACCTGCCGGTGTTTTTTATCCGTTTCGATTTTTGCTTTCGGGAGTTAATGGCAAAAAGGAACCTTGAACATTTCCGTTTCAGCCTTCCTGTTTCATTTTTCTTCCGAAATCTTGAATAAATGTTTTATGAGTCATCCATTTAAATGAAAAGAAAAATGAAAAAGAAAAATCTGTTTTTGTTAGCGGCTATTTTTGCGTTGAGCCTTGTCGGTTCTTGCAGCGATGACGAACCCGAAGTATTCGGGTACATCGATTTTGAAGAGGTGCCTTTAACCGACGGTATATGGAACGGCTCCGACGGGTCGGGGAAATTTGTTTCGGGAATCGGCACCTTCGAAAACTCCTACACCCAAGCTTGGGATTCGTGGATGGGATACGGCTGTTCGTCGAAGACCGATACCCGGACCGCCGGTTTGGAAAATCAATACAGCGTGATTGCCGGCACGGGCGCGGGCGGTTCAAAGCAATTCGCCATCGCGTTCGACAACGAGGCGACCTTTACCTTCTCTTCGCCGCAAAACATCCGCAGCGTGATGGTTGCAAATTCCACTTACGCCTATCTGTCGATGCTGAACGGCAGCAATTTCAACAAAAAATTTGCGGCAGACGACTGGTTCAAAGTAACATTCACCGGATATCTCAACGGAACTGAAGGACAGCATGTCGATTATTATCCGGCCGATTTCCGCGACGGGAAAAGCCTCCTCTCCAAAGAATGGGTGAAAGTCGATTTAAGCGTATTGGGATCGGTTGATAAAGTAAGCATCTCCTTCGATTCGTCCGATAAAGGGCAGTGGGGCATGAACAATCCCGCTTATATTTGCCTCGACAACATTGAATACGTCAAGCAAACGGGCAAATAAACCGCCTGCTTTCAAGATAAAGGGGGGGGAGATGTCGCAACAAACGAAGCTCCCCTCTTTTTTATGACTTTGAGAATTGAATCTGCGAAGTAAAAAAAATTTTTGCGTTGTGAAATAATTCGAGTATTTTTGTGCAACAGCATAATCCTGTTTTGTGTTTGACAATAAAAAATTTCTGATTTTCAAGAATTTACAAACACAAATCTGAGGTCTTAGTGTGAATTAAAGTCGAATAAATCAACAAATAAATGAAAATTTATCACGGCAGTTATATAGCAGTTGAAAAACCTCAAATCTTAAAAAGCAGGTTCCCAAAAGATTTTGGCGAAGGTTTTATTGTACCGAATTAGCAGAACAGGCCGAACGTTGGGCTAAACGCTACGATATTGCTGTGGTTTCGGCATACGAATATACGCCCGACACAGCAAATTTGTTTTTGTTCCGAGAAAGCTTTAAAAACATTGCAATTTATTGATTATAAAATAATTAATTAGTCATGACGGGACGAGAAGATAAAAATGCCAACCATCTGTTTTTCCTTTGTTCGCTCATTGAATATATCGGCAGGAAAACAAAAAATCACCGGAACGTGATTACAAATGCTATTGGGAAAAGTGAATTGCAGCATGTTTTTGATTTGGCAGATGTTTATCATAGCGAAAATATGGATAAATTGGCATTTGAGTTAATTGAAAAACATAAAATAGAAACGGGTTTCTTTGATAATGTGGCAAATGCAAAATACGCAATACCCACATATTGGGATATAGGAAAAGTATATAAACGTCTGATTATTGCTGTTTGCAAAAAAGAGAATAAACCATTGATTGATACTCTTTTAGAAATTTATAATTCGTGGCTTTCCCGCAAAATAGAAGATTTTAACAGCAGTACTTTTTACGAAAGTCCCGAATACCTTTTGCAATCTTATTTGAAAGGTGAAAATTTATAACAACATTCGTGTTTTCCCCCCTCCGCTCGGCGCAGGCTTCGGCCTGTGTCGGACGAAGTAAAATGAGGCTTTGTGGCAAAAAAAAAACACGTTCAAAATCACCACAACAATACCCTTGCTTAATCACAACAATCAATTGTGAACAAATCAAAATGAATCGCAAAAAAAAACTTTGCGAATTCAAAACTTTTACCTTATCTTTGCCGTTGATATAAAAAAAGCATCGTTATGAACAGTTTTATTCGGTCCTATTATACAAAACTGCTGAGCAGACACCATTTTTGCACATGAAAAATATACTTGCCATACCCAAATATCAGATTGTTATTCTTGTACTGATAACATGCGCCGTATATGCGCCTGTTGTCGGGAATAATTTTCTATATACCTGGGATGACCAGATCATGATAATCAACCATTACACATCGGGAGGTTATCATTTCTCCAATCTGAAAAGCCTCTGTACCGATTTTTATGAAGGACAATACGCACCGCTGCTCCATATCAATACATTATTGTTGTATTCGATCGACAAATACAACCCGGTTGTTTTTCATCTCGGCAGTTTGCTGTGGCAAATGGGCAACGTTTTACTGATATGGCTGTTTATCAAAAAGCTACTGCTGTTGAGGAAAGAGGCTGTTCCTGTTTCCATTCCGGCAATCGCTTTTTTGACCGCGGTCATTTTCGCGATACATCCGATCAATGTGGAAGCCGTAACCTGGCTGTCTATGCCTTAGACACAGGCAGCCTCATTTTTACTTATTTGTTATGAAAACAGTAAAGAGTTTTTCTATTTTTCTTTGTTTTATTCTTATCACGTTCATTTTTGCTGGATGTAACCATTCATCAAAAAACAAAACCTCAAACAGCGGCATTAACGACCATTCTGTCGTTGAAATAGACGTCAATTACGAATCAAGCAGCGATTGCCTGCCTTTCGACAGTTTGTTTGACGACGTTTTCTTTGTAAAATTAGAGACGACCGAAAAAAGCCTTATAGGACGCATTTCTCAAGTTTTGTTTGTTGATAACAAAATTACAGTTGTTGATGAAGAAATTGCTAAAAATATATCTGTGTTTGATATGTCAGGCCATTTTTTAAACAATATAGGAAATATAGGAGGCGGCCCCGAAGAGTATTCCCGAATTAAATGCGTTGCTTTGTATCCTGACAGTTCAATGATTGTTGTAAATGATAATGCAACTCACCTGAAATATTACAACATTGACGGCGCCTTTGTAAAAGGGGGAAAATTACCATATGAAAACGATATTATTGAATTTTTAAGCAATAAAACAATTGTTACCGATAGAGCAATAGGTAATCAAATCGATAACAATAAAGATTATCTGCCCCGTTTTATTCTATCGGACACCTCCGGAAAAGTATATTATTCCGCCTTTGAAACTGTTAATAACAAAAAATTTCATCAAGTAACCTTTTTTCCCGTCAGAAAATACGGGGATCAGGTATTTTACAACCCTTCTTTTTCGGATACCATCTATCAGGTTGATATAAACGGCTTAACGCCCAAATACGTTTTTAAAATGAAGGGGGTGAAGCCATTGGTTATCGATAAAAACATTACCGATCAAATTATGGACGATTATCACAAAAAATATCCTTTTTTCAATGGAGAATGGTTTGATTTGGAAAATTCGGTTTACGTAACTTTTATGCATCAGATCATTCCATGGGAGCGGTTTACTCTGTACTCAAAAAAGCAGCAAAAATCTTTCTGCAGCACGGGTGAACTCTACAATCCCCTTTTCTACTTTTGGCATACGCCAAAAGCAAGATACAAAGACAATTATTTAGTCTCATCGGTGAGCGCTGCCGAACTGCTGTCGAGGAAAGAAGATATGTACAATCTAAAACAAAATTTGCCAAAAGGCAAGGAAGATATTCTTGACGACTTGTTCCAAGATTTGACGGAAGATGACAATCCCGTACTGTTTTTTTATCGAGTAAATATTTGATGCTATGATCAATAAAATTGCAATAGGCGTTTTAATCGCGGTCGATATCGTACTCTGTTCTTTATGCGTATGGGCATTTCGTGTCAGAGACAATCACAGGTCTGATGAAAAGCAAAACGAATCCATAAAAGTCGAGATTTTGGAAAACTGTTTGTGGAAAGGTTTAACCAATAACAATCTCGCATTGGGCGACGACTTAAAAGTTGCCGACATGGAAGGCCAAACAGCCTTTTTAAAAGACATTGTCGGGGACAGCGCCAAGCTAATCGTCCGATTTTCGGATACCAATTGCGAGGAATGTATTCGTTTTATCGTTGTAAAACTTTTAAGACTGTCAGCGGAACAGCAATGGGATAAAAGCAAGATCCTGTTTTTGGCTTCCTTCAAAAATCCGCGCGATTTGGGAATCTTTAAAGAGCGACTGCATATCGATTTTCCGGTTTATATAGTTGAAGATCTGCAAATTCCGGCCGAAACATTGAATGTGCCGTATTGTTTTGCGACGGACGGCAGTCTGAACATTTATC